>NZ_CP034183.1:512500-820000 GCF_003860465.1 Deinococcus psychrotolerans | reverse complement strand
AGCAGGGCGGCAAGCTCCTCGACAGCAACGTGATTATTGACGGGCGCATCGTAGACCTCGCCCGCGCCGGCTTCGTGGACGGCGAACTGATCGTGCCGAGCTTCGTGCTGCGCGAACTGCAACTGCTGGCCGATCACGGCGACCCGCAGCGGCGCACCCGTGGCAAGCGCGGCCTCAACGTTCTAGAGGAGCTGCGCCAGGTCGCTCACCTGCGGGTCGAAGACTGGGACACCACCGAACTCAGTGCCGTGGACGACAAATTGGTGCGCCTCGCCCGTGAGAGCGGCGCAAAACTGATGACCAATGACAGCAACCTCAGCAAAATTGCCAAGTTGCATGGCCTGACGGTGCTGAGCCTCAACGAAGCGGCGGTGGCGCTGCGTCCCCAGCTTCAGCCCGGCGACATCCTGAGCGTGATTATCAGCAAGGGCGGGCAGCAAGCCGGGCAAGGCGTGGCCTACCTCGACGACGGCACCATGATCGTGGTGGAAGACGGCCAGAAAATGCGTGGCCGCAGCGCCCGCGTAATCGTGGTCAACAATGTGCAGACCAACGTGGGCCGCATGATTTTCGCCAAGCTCGACAAAGACGGCGAAGTGCAGGGCAATGAAATCGCTCCGGCGTGAGCGGAGTCAGAAGGGCGGGACGGATTGGCTTTGGGATTCCTAGCCTAAGGGAGGCGAAATCGCGCTTTCTCCCAAACCAAAGGCGTCTTCACCCTCTGCTGAAATGCCCCCTTCGACGCGCAGCTACACTGGGGCCATGACCCAACACCCCAACGCTCCACACCCAAGCGGCCCCCAACTGGACAACACCGAACTGATGGTCACGGGGATGACCTGCGCTCACTGTCAGAGTGCGGTTACCCGCGCCCTAGAGGGCGTTCCCGGCGTCAAAGAAGTTTCGGTAGACCTCAGCAGCGGCCTCGCCCGTGTGCGCGGTGAAGCCGACCGGCAAGCCCTCCTCGACGCGGTGGAAGAAGAGGGCTACAAGGCGACGCTCCAACTCTAAGACATTGCATCTTCTGCTGAGCAATTACTCTTCAAGCTGGCGGATTTCTCCGACGACACGGTAAAATCCGCCCGCATCTTCGAGTTGGTCAACCACGTAGCTCACGCCCATTCGGCGCAGGGTGCGGGGAAACTGCACGTTCCAATCTTGGAAGGTCTGGCTGTTGCGCTCTGAGTCGGGCTTGACCCTCAGCTTGCCACCTTCCTGAACCACTTTGAGCACCACTTGTCCGGCGATTTGCGAAGTGACGGCAAAGGTCGTCGCTGGCGCTTGGGTTTGAAGAGTGGCGGCCATTTTAATATCGCGGGCGGTGACTTGAATGCCCTGTTTGGCGTTCTCAATGGCCTGAGCGCTGACATCCAAAGCGGCCAAAGTGCCTCTTGAAGTCACGATATAAAGCCGCTCTCCGCTGTACTGCATACTGAGCGCCGCGCCGTAACTGGTGCCGAGTTTCCACAGGCGCTCTCCGGCTTTATTAAAGCAGTAGACGGCTGAACTGCTGTCGCCCGCGAAAACGAATTCGCCTTCTGGACTGGTCGCGCACGAGAAAACAGCCGCGTCACAGCGGTAATTTTGAACCGCCTGACCCGTTTTGGTAAAGCGCTGAATCTGGTTGTTGGAGGTTCCGGCGTAGAGGTCGCTGCCTTCTTGCCAGCCGAACAAGACGCTACCGCTGGTTTTGTGGTGCCACAGCGGGAAGCCACTCTCGCGGTCAAGCTGGCCGACGCCGCCGGAGTGCCCGTAATACACCCCGGCCTGATCCACCCTGACCATCCAGGCCATGTGGGCGTTTTGGCCGATTTGTGCCCACTGCTGCTCGCTTTCGGCGTCGAAGGCGTGAACGCTGCCCTGACTGTCCCCGACTCCCAACATCCCGCCCTGTAGATCCATCCACAAAATCGCACTCTGGCTTTCGGCTTCGTAGGCCACGAAGGGCAATTTGCCGCTCAAATCGTAGACATTGCCGTCGTCGCACCCGGCAAAGGTGCGGTGCTGGTCGCTCACCAAGCACTTGACGCCTTCGGGCAACTTGAACGAGCGCTGCACTTCGCCCTCAGGTGACAGGGCGTAGACCTCGCCCGCATCGTTGCCCACCCAAACGTTGTTTTGATCCGCGAAAATGCCGAACGCCGCGCTGGACGTGTTGAATTTCCACACCACCGGAGCGGCGGATTTGGTGGTGGAAGCCGTTTCGGTAATCTCCCGGCGAACGACGCTGCGCTTTTGGCGAACGCCCTGCACGGCTTCCTTGTAGCCTTTGCGGACTTTCTCTTTGATTTTTTTGGCGGCCTCGGCTTCGGCTTGTTCGGCGGTAGCAAAGCCTTTGGTGCTGGTCTGTCCCGGCGTGCCGATCCGGCCAAAGCGCAGGGTCAGGGTGGTTTCTTCCACACTCACTTCGTAGAATTTATGTTCGCTTCCGACTTCATCCGAGAGTTCAAGGTACGTTTTTGACATACTCCGAGCATAACGGCTAAGCGCATTGGCAGTCACACTTTGATTGGCCTGACCACTAGGGTGAGAAAGCGTGGAACCTCCAAATTGTTCAACCGGAATTCGTCTCAGTTCACCACTGTGACGCGGCGGTACCGTGCCTGAATGACGCATCACATGCCGTAACACAGCGTTCACAAAGCCACCGCGCCCAGCAGGAACTGTTTGGCAGGCTGATGACGCAGCCAGCCCAGTGCCTCCGAGGTGCCGACCACGATGCTGCCCTGATCCCGCCAGGCAGCCACCAGCAAAAAGACGCCCATGATCGTTAGCAGTAGCCTACGCGCCGCCACGTCCACCTCCCCAATACGTTCTAGGGTGCCCTGATACTGCGCTCCCGCATCGCTAAAAACCATACGCTTCATGAATTTGGCGCTGTAGGCGCTGTACAGCCGCAACTACCAGCAACGCCACGCCAGCCAGACCCAGCAGCAGCTGGCCGCCCGGCAGGTGCAGCACCTTCGAGGCGGTCTGGACCTGACTGTTCTGGCTATAGGGAGCGCTGCCCTAGGCCGCCGGGCGGGCGCTGAACACGGCCAGGGTCAGGTAGAGATCGCCGCTGATCAGGTATCCCGCGCTTTTGGTTAGCCCCTTGGCTTCCGTTCCCTGGTGTTCCGGGTTCAGAACTGCCCGCAGCACCTGTCACAGCATGTAACCGATCAGGCCCACCACCAGCAGCCACAGCAAAACGCGGCCCGCCGGAAGATCCTGAAGGGTTCTTCGATCCCGCTATCACCCTTGGGGTTGAGGACAAAGAGCGCACTCCTAAAAGCCGTTTGAGATGAAGAAGTTATGAAAGCAATGAGAATGGGATTCCAGATCCGTTTTTGATTCGGAGTTGAGAAATGAGTGCTGACAGGTTGATGTGTTGGTTGCGTTTCCTCGAGTGGAATCGTGAGTTCGGGAAGCAGGCTCAAGTTCCCTCTCCGGTCAGAGTCCTTCCGAATTCACCTGGGGTGAGCTATCGAGGCGGGTGTTTCAATCGCCCTGGTGGCCTTTGCCGCCTTTCTTGCCGTGATCTTTACCGTCTTTGGGATCTTTTGGCTTGGGGCCTTTGGGCTTCTTGTCCTTACCGTCGGCGGGGGGTGCCGGAGTGGGGGCGGCGACTGGTGGCTTGGGCGTTGGGGCCGGAGCGACGACTGGCGGTTTGGGTTGCGGCGTCGGGGCTGGCTTCACCGGAGCGGGAACCGGAACTGGGGGCTTCGGCGGGCTCCCCGCCTGCACCCCCAGGCGAGCGAGCGCTCCCGGTAGATTGATCAGGCCGTAGCCGCTGGCGTTGTTGCGGCTGCCTTTGTTCGAGGCACTTTGAAATAAAGCGGTCTTGAGGGCTACCATGCCCAAACCGGGCTTGGCGCTCAGCAGCACCGCGACCACGCCCGCCGCGATGGGGGCGGCCTGCGAGGTGCCGGAACGTGAGCCGTAGCCCTGGCCCGGATAGCTCGACGTGATGTTCTCGCCGGGAGCCACGATGTCGGGCTTGATGAAGGTGCCGCTGTAGGCCCCCGTCCAGGTGACTGGGCCACGCGAGCTGAAGGAGGAAACAGCGCCCGCCTGATTGACCGACCCCACCCCGATCACGTCAGGAATATTGCCGGGGCTGCCGGTGCTTCCCGCTGCCGGGCCAAAGTTGCCGATGGCGAAGACTGGAATCACTCCGGCGTCGAGCATGTTCCGTACCGGCTGCACGAATTCCTGATAGGTGCCGGGCAGCCCCAGACTCATGCTGACCACATTGGCCCCGTCGGGCGTGTCGGGATTGCCATCGGGGTCGATGACCCACTGCATCCCGGCGATGACCTGGGCAAACGTGCCCTGCGACTTCGGCAAGACCAGGGCGCTGATCAGCTTGGCGGCGGGCGCGACGCCCACGCTCTTGCCGACCAGCAGACCAGCGGTGTGGGTGCCGTGCTGCTCGGAATCGTGCGGGGCACTGCTGATCCGCTCGCCATCTGGGCCGAACTCGGCAAAACTCAGCAGCTTACCGGCCAGTTCGGGGTTGTTTGGGTCAATGCCGGTGTCGAGGTGTCCAATCCGGATGCCCTGCCCACGAAACCCGGCGGCCCAGGCCTGCGGCGCACCGATGGCCTGAAGGTGCCAGGGTGTGCCAGCGGGCGCGGTGGCCACGCTGAGGGCGCTGGCACGCGGCACCGTGACCTGAAAGTTCTCGAAGACTTCCTCGACCATCGGCAGCTTGGCCAGCGCCTGGGCCTGAGCGGGGGTCATCTTGAGGTACACCGAATGGTCGAGCCACAACTCCGCGCCCTTGCCCTTGGTTTTGAGCAACTTGTTGAGGAGGGCGTTGGCTGAGCCGAGTTTTCCGAGGGTGTTCTTGAGCTGCTTCCGCAGTTCCTTGGCGCTTTTCTTACCCGGCTGCGCGTCAAACTTGAAGCGCACTAGCACGCCGATGGTGGCGGCGTCATGGCGGTTGGCTTTTGCCTGGAGCTTGGGCGAGAGTCGCCCGGCCTGTGCAGAGTTCAGGGTCAGGGCACTGAGACTCAGGGCAAGCAGTAAGGCGGCGCGTCTTTGCATTTTCCGACTGTAGCGGCCCGGAGCTGACGCCCGCTCATCTCCGGCTGATGAAGTCTTGTGGCTCAGTCAGGGACGACCAAAAAGGGGAACCCCGTTTCAAGGATTCCCCGTCTCCAGCATTTAAATGCTTTAGTTCGAGCTGACTACGCTGACTTCAACCTTGCCTGCCGTGTTCTTGATGGTCAGGGTGGTCTTGGTGCTGCCCTGCGAGAAGTGGGCCACTGCCGAGTCGCGTTTGAGGGTCTGGTCGTCTTGCACATACCCGGCCTTGATGAGCTGGGCACTGTAGTACTTGAGCAGGTCGTCGACCTGGGCGCTCGAACGGAAGATGTAGCCTGAACCGTTGTCCACCTTGGTGGGCCGGGCGTACTTGGCGTCGGTGTAAGGCCGGATGGTGATGGTGGTCGTTGTGGTTGTCGTGGTGGTAGCGGGAGCCGGTGCTTGCGCTACTGGCTTGGGCACCACGTTGAGCAGCGCCACATCAGTGGACCAGCTCTTGTCGGGCACCGGGTTGACGACAATCGAGAGCGCTTGCGCCAGGTTCTGTTGGCCCTTGACCGACACTGTGGCGAGCTTCTGGTCGCTCTTAAAGCTCGACAGGCCGCCGAGGTCGAGCTTGGTGGTGCTCGCCAGCGCCAGCACCTTGCTGATGCCGACTGGCCCGGCAATGTTGTAGACGAACTTGTCGCCCTTGTCGGGGAAAGTCTTGACGCTGCCTGCCTTGATGAAGTTGTCGCCGCTGGTGTAGTTGTTCGGCAAAATCTGATCGATACTGCCGTCTGAGGACACACTGAAGAGGTAGACGTAAGCGTCCTGATCGACGGTGGTATAGACCCGGATGGCGTCATCGATGGCGTAGTTGGGGGTCTTCTTGCCGGTGGCGTCACGGTCGGTCCAGACCTTGACCTGCACATCGCTGGTCACTGGGTTGACGATAATGCTCTGGGCACTGATGGTGGGCGTAGCGTAAACACTGCCAGTGGCGGCCAGCAGCAAGCTGAGCGGAAGCATGATCTTTTTCATGAGAGGAGCTTAGGGCTTGGGCCTGACCTCAAGCTGAATGTACGTGAAGATTCACTTGGGAAAAGGGGGAGGTAGCTCTGATGGCCTGACAAAAATGCCCCTCATCAGTCAGGCATTCTCATTTGTTTTGACCAAGAAGTACGTCTAGTAGGGACGCCCACACCTGATTCTAGGCAGTATTGCCCACCGTCCGGCTGTCCGCCCAGATCGGCAATGTTCCTCCACCCACCTTCGCGCAACAACAGACCGACCTCCTCGTTTACGCGCTGGGTCGCTTGGAGGATAGCTGCGAGCTGTTGTACCGTAGTAGCGCCGTCTGCTTAAGGCGGCACAGTTGTTCGCCTATTAAGTACAGCAAGATTACCGTTTCGGGATTCCGCGTCTTGGGCAGAGCGGTTTCTTGACCAGAGCAGCGCCGATGACGACGCTTGGTCGCACCTATTGAACCTGCACGCTCCGCTCGATTTATTTAAAGATAAACATTGGCGTACTTAGAGGTTCTACAGCGTTCAAATTGCCTTTCTCCCGGTATCTACTCTCCAGAATCTCGTACCACAGAATGAACTAAAAACTTACAGAGCGCTGTGCCGAGTATCAAGCGGCATTACGGCTGGTAAGTAATGCGGTAGACCTTGCCGCCATCGTCGTCGGTCAGCAGCATCGAGCCGTCGGGCAGGGTCAGCAAGTCCACCGGGCGGCCCTTGCTGCTTTTCCCACTGATAAATCCGGTCATGAAGTCCTGCACTTTGCCGGATTTGGGATCAACCGTCACCACGCGGTAGCCGCTCTTTTCGCTGCGGTTCCAGCTTCCGTGCAGGGCCACGAACATTTGCCCCTGATACTTGCTGGGAAAGACTTTGCCGTCGTAGAAGGCCAGACCCAGGGGAGCGCTGTGGGCGGTGGTCAGGGCAAAGGCGGGCGTGGCGGCTTTGCAGACGTCGGCATTTTTCTTGCCAAAATCTTTGTCCCAGACTTGAGGCTGTCCGGTCTCGGTGGTGTAGCAGTACGGCCAGCCGAAGTTGCGTCCCACTGCCAGCTTGTAAAAGCCTTCCGGCGGGTAGTTGTCACCGAGTTCGTCGCGCCCGTTGTTGGTGGCGTAGAGCGTGCCGCCGTACCATTCGAGTCCCACCGCGTTTCGCAAGCCGGTCGAGAAGGGCTTGCCGTTTTTGCCGTCCGCGTCGTAGACCCACACGGCGGCGCGTTTGTCGTTGCTCTCCTCGCAGACATTACAACTGCTGCCCACCGCGACATACATCTTGTCGTCGGGGCCAAACACCACCGTGCGGGTGGAGTGTCCACTGCCGCTAGGCAAATCCACCAGTTTTTCCGCAGGGCCAGCCGCCTTCTGGTCGCCGGATTTATAAGCAAAGCGGATCACTGAGTCGGTGTTGGCCACGTAGAGGTAGCCGCCATGAAAGGCCAGACCGTGTGGCTGATTGAGGCCCGAGGCGAAGACCGTCTTGGTTTCGGCCTTCGTTTTGCCGCGCATCACGTAAACTTTGCCGGCTCCGGTGTCGCTGAGGAACACGTCGCCATTAGGAGCGAGCGCCATCAAGCGCGGGCGCTCAAAGCCGTCGGTGTAGGTGGTGACGCTGAAACCCTGCGGCACGGTAAAGCCGCCGGACGAGGTGCCGGAGGCCATCGGCGCGGGGGCTTTGACGGCGTCTTGGTTGCTGGTCGACTGGGCGCAGGCTGAAACGCTCAGCAGCAGCGTGCAGGCGACCAGTTGAGTCGTGGTTCTCATCGATTGACGAAGCATGACTTTATCCAATCACGCCGCCGTGAGACGGGACTCCCAACTGGCTAAATGCAGGGCAAAGTCGGCAGAGTTGGCAAAGCGCCGAGTTAGCGCTTGCTGCCCAGTCCGTCCACCGCCGCGCCGCGCAAAAGCGCCTCGGTTTCATCCCAGCCGATGCAGGCGTCTGTCACCGAGACGCCGTACTGCAAGTCGGTCAAATCGGCGGGAATGCTCTGTTTACCGGCATTGAGATGGCTCTCGATCATCACCCCGCGCAGGGCCGCGCCGCTGCGTTGATCACTGCTGTCTTGATTACCGCTGTCCCGACTATTCTGGCGCTGGGCAAGAACGTCTTGCCAGACCAGATGCTGGCGTGTGTGATCCGAGCCGCTGTTGGCGTGCGAGCAGTCCACGACCACGGCGGGTGTCAGGTGGGCGAGCTGCATCAGGCGGGCCGCCTCACTGACCGAGTCTGCGCCGTAATTGGGGCCAGCCGAGCCGCCGCGCAGCACCACGTGGCCGTCAGGGTTGCCCCGCGTATGCACGATGCACGCGCGGGCGTCGTCGGTGATCGTAAAAAAAGCGTGCGGGTTGCGGGCCGCCACCGCCGCGTCCACCGCGATTTTGAGGTTGCCGCTGGTGCCGTTTTTGAAGCCCACCGGAGCCGACACCGCGCTGGCCATGACGCGGTGGGTCTGTGACTCGGCGGTGCGTGCCCCGATACACACCCAGCTCAGCAAATCGAACAAATACTGCGGCACGAACGGATCGAGCAGTTCGGTGGCCACCGGCAAGCCGAGGTCGTTGATGGCCAGCATCAGCTCACGGGTGCGCCTCAGCCCGCCGCTGAAGTCGTAAGCGCCGTTGAGGTGCGGATCAGTCAGGTAGCCGCGCCAGCCGACGGTGGTGCGCGGCTTATCGACGTAGACCCGCATCACGATTTCGAGTTGCCCGCTGAGTTCGCTGCGCAGGGCCGCCAGCTTGTGGGCGTAAGTCAGGGCCTGCCCAGCGTCGTGAATGCTGCACGGCCCAGCGATAACCAGCAGGCGCGGATCGGTGCCGTGCAAAATGCCGCGCACCGCTTCCCGCGCGGCAAAAACCGTGCGTTCGGCAGCGGCACTCAGCGGGTAGGCGTCTTTGAGTTCGCGTGGGCTCAGAACCGTTTCAAAAGCGCTGACGTGCAAATTTTCGGTGGCACTTTGGTGAGGTGCAGTCGGGTTGGAAGCTGAACTCATTGGCATGGTTTTTCCTCAAGGTGGTGGGTGATGGAGTCGGGGGAGGGCAAGTCAATCTGCCGGAGTCTACAAAAAGCCCCGGCCGCTGCGCCCGCGTTGTCTTCCCTTCTCACCCGCAACCGTTAAACTCTTGCCATGAACCGACTGTTCCCCGCCCTCGCCGGGGCCGCGCTGCTTCTGAGCGCCTGCGGCAGTAGCACCACACCCAGTGCTACGCCCACTTCCAGCCGAGATATCCTCAGTTTCAGCAGCGCGTCGCTGGGCACCGCTTATGTCGGCGAACCTTACAGCGGCAGCGTCGCGCCGGTGGGCGGCACCGGCCCCTACAGCGTCCGGCTGACCAGCGGCACCTTGCCCGCCGGACTCAAGTTCGCGGGCGGCAGCAGCGCGGCGATCAGCGGCACGCCGACGGCCAGCGGCAGCGCCACCTTTAGTTTAGAAGTCACGGACGCCAATCTCAGCATCAAAACCCAGACCTTTAATTTGTCGGTGGCTGACTTGCCGCCGCTGGACTTTGTGCCCAAGTTGCCCAGCGGCGAGGTGCGCGGCGAAACCCGCATCCCCATCACGTTGATGGGACCCCGTGGCGTGCGGGCGGCCCGCTTCACCTGGGTCTTGCCCGAAAATACCCTGGTGACCGGCGTGCAGTCGCTCGGCGGCCTAGAGGCGGGCCGGCCCCTGGTGTTCTGGAAACAAAACGGACGCAACCTGACGCTGGATTTCGGCTTCCGGTTGCCGCCCAAAAACGCTTCGCAAGTGGCGATGGTCAGCCTCAAGCCGGTAAACGACAAAGCGGTGACGCTGCCCACCCTCGTTCCCACCACCACCAGTTTTCTGTTGGCCCAAGACGGCAGCGGCAAAGTCCTGCGCGAAGTCAAGCCGCCTGAGCCGGTGACGCCGCCGACGCCTGCGGTGAGCCCTGCCGCCGACAGCTCAACCGGGAGTCCAGCCGCCGCGCCCACGCTGCCCGCGCCAGCCAGCGATAAAGCCGGTTCAGACAAAGCTGCCACAGATAACGCCAGTACAGATAAACCCGTTACCGATAAACCCAGTACCGACAAACCCACCACTGATCCGGCCAGCGTGAAGCCGGACGCCACAAGCCCGGACAAGACAAGCCCAGATACGACGAAGCCAGCCGATGCGAAACCAGCGCCCAGCGATCCGGCCAAGCCAACTCCGCCTCAGGCCGACCCTCCTAAGACCGACCCACCCAAAACGGACGCACCCAAGACCGATGTGCCCAGTGGAGACGGCAAATGAAGCGCCACCTTCTGAGCGCCGCGCTAGTGGCTGGGCTGAGCTTGGCCGCCGCCACCAACGCCCCAAAACTGAGTTTGGAGCAGCAAGCCGTGCGGGCTGACGTGATCGTGCGGGCCACTGTGGAAGCCTCCAGCAGCGTGCAGGAAAGCGGGCAGACTTGGACGGTGTATCCGCTGACCATTTTGGAAACGGTGGCGGGCGACGCCCAGAGCCTCCCGCAGTATCAAAACAAGCCCAGCCTGTGGGTGCTGAGCGGCGTACAGGACGCGCCGGTGTTGCCCAGCGGCGACAGTATGCTGCTGCTCTACAAAGAGCGCTACGACAGCCCATTGGTGGGATTTAATCAGGGCAAGTACACCTTACAAAGCGCTGGCGGCGCGGCGGCCAAAGTCGTTACCGGGTTGCCGGACGGCACGCCGGGGGTGACGTCCAGCATTCCGGCTGTGGGCGCTAATCCGCTAAGCACGCCGCCAGCCGCCACGACTGCTTCAACTGGTGCCGCGCCCAACACGAATGCTCCCGTGCCGGTTGCTGCCAGTGCTGCACCGGCGGTGGTTGATCCAGCAGTTCCCACTGTGGTCGCTCCGGCGGCTCCCACTCCCCCTGCTCCTACCAGCGCAGGGCCAGCCGCTTCTGCTCAAGGTGATTCGCTCCAAGCTTCGGCTTCAGCTTCTCCATCAGCAGTAGCGCCCAGTGCGTCCGCGCCGGCCAGCGACCCCGCTCCGAGCAGCGCTGCTGCCACGCCTCCTATCGTGCCCACCGTGTCTGAAGCTTCGGCCACCGCTTCGGCAGGCTCGGCAACGGCCAGCGCTCCCAATACGGCTCCAGCAGGTCAAGCGCCAGCATCTCCAGCAGCGCCTTCGGCGGCGGCCACGCCAAGCATTCCGACGCCGCCAGTAGCCGAGGCCAAAACCACCGACTCGACGCCCGTGCCAGCGCCGAATAATCCAGCGCCCAATAGTCCAGCGCCCACTCCCTCAACGGCTGCGCCTGCTGTCCCCAACGTCGCCGCGCCGCTGCAACCCGGCCAGATGACGCTGGAAGCCTTCCGCAAACTGGTGCTGGAAGCGCGGGCCAAGGTGGGCAAATGAAGCGCTGTCCGTTGTGGGCAGGGTTCCTTGTGGCCGCTGTAGGCCTGAGTGCGGCGCAGGCCGCTCCCTCATTTGCCAGCGTGGCGCTGCGGCCCGAAGGTGCGGCGCTGCGCCAAGAAGTGCTCTCGGCGCTCTCGGCGCTCAGCACCCCCGACTTTCCCATCACGCTGGATGACAGCGCTCAGGGCGGGGGAGCGGTTTTGGTGCTCGGCGGCAGCGTGCCGTTTAACCCTGATTTGTCTTCGCGCACCCTGACGGTGAATAATGTACGCCGCACCGAACTCAACCCCAAAGGGCCACTGCCGCTCTCGGGGGCGGTGCGGGCCGAGATCAGCAGTTTGCTGGGCCTGAGTGAATTTAGCCCGCAGGCCGCTCGCCGCAAACTCAGCGGGGCCGATATCAACGGCGACGGCAAAGTAGATTTGACCGACTTGGCGCTGCTGATGGGCAATTACGGCAAAACTGGCGGTGGCTTGTCAGGCGACCTCAACCGCGACGGCCGCGTGGACGAAAGTGATTTGAACTTATTTACCGAGGAGTATTCCATCCCATGAGCCAGAAACCCACAAGCAAAAACATGCTCCCAAAAACTGAAACTGCCGACCTTCCCGAAACCATTGACCTGCAAGACTTCCTCAAGTTGGAAGGCTTGGTGGATACCGGCGGCGAAGCCAAATTCCGCGTGCAAAGCGGTGAGGTCAAGCTCAACGGCCTCACGGAAACCCGCCGCCGCAAAAAGCTTCACCGAGGCGACGTGGTTGAAATCCACGGCGCGAGTCACACGGTAGATTGGTGAAAAGGGGAGAGTGGTGAGCGCTTGGCTTGATGATCTGCTCTCTTTTCGCGCCCGCAAGGACGCCCACTTCGCTTCTGGGCGCGGCCCCTTGCCCAAAGACGGCAACTTTGATGGCCTGACCTACTTTGCTCCCGATCCCACTTGGAATCTGAGCTTGGAAGTGCAGCGCTTGCCCGCCGAAGCCGCTGAGCTGGCCACCACCACTCAAGGCGAGGTGCAGCGCTTCGTGACTTGGGGCGAAGTCGGCTTGCCCAACGGCGAACGTTTGACCCTTTATGCCCGAGAAGGCGACGACGCGCCCGCCACGCTGTTCGTCCCTTTTCGGGATGCTACCAGTGGAAAGGCGACTTACGGCGCGGGCCGCTACCTCGACGCGCCGCTGTTAGGTCATCAGGTAACGCTGGATTTCAACCGCGCTTACCATCCGTTTTGTGCTTACAGCGAGGCTTGGACGTGTCCTTTGCCGCCTGCTGCCAACTGGCTGCGGGGCGCGGTGCAAGCGGGCGAAAAGTTGGCGAGCGAGTCGGCTTACTGAACGGCGTTCAGCGCGTGATGACCGCGTAAAACACCTGATTGACGCCGCTCTCTGCCAGCGCGTCGCGGCAAGCCTTCAGAGTCGCGCCGGTTGTCATCACGTCATCCACCAGTAAAAGCGTCTGCGTGATCTTCCCACTGACCATCAGCCCGCTGCTCTGCGCCGCAAATGCGCCGATGAGGTTGCTCAGCCGCGCCTCGCCGCTGAGTTTGGCTTGCTGGGTGGTGTGGCGGGTGCGCTTCAAGCTTTCCTGATACGGCAAGCCGAGTTCGGCGGCCACCTGTCTGGCCAGCACTTCGGCGTGATTGAAATGCCGCTGGCGCTGGCGTATCCCCGACATCGGCACGGCGCTGACGGCCCGCAGCTTCCATTCGCTCGGCACGCCGCTGGCAATAGCCTGCCCCAGCACGGCGGCGAGGTCGCGGTGGCCGCTGTATTTGAGTTCGCGGGCGGCGCGGCGCAGCACGGCTTTGTGTTCGCCCAGCACCACCAGATGCGGCGTCACAGCATTGCTCAGCATCGAGTGGCGCTCCAAACGCGGGTGCAGTCCAGCGCAGCAGGCTCGGCACAGGCCCGCTGCGCTGCCCAGCGGCTGAGCGCAGCCCGGACAAGGGCGCGGCAGCAAGGCCCGGAGCGCAGAGCGCAGCCCATCCATCAAAACTCCTCCTGCGTCAACCGCCCCGCCGCTTTGAGTTCGTCGGCAAACAGCGGCACCGGCTCAGCTTCTATTTTGCTCCACGCTTCGTCAAAGCCGTGCGGGCTGGTATACAACGCGGCCAAGGCGAGGCAGGCGTAGTAATGCCGCACCACCCGCTGCACGCCAACTGGCCCTAAGCGGCCGCGTTCGGCGGAGCTGAGCAGGGTGATAAAAATGTCAGGCTGCTCCAAAGCCGGGTGCCCGCCCTGACGAATGGCGGCGCGGATAAAGTCGGCCACCTGCGCCGGATTGTGCCAAAAGCCGAACATCAAAGTATCGGTCAGCGTGTCCAGGCGGGCCAGCGTTCCCGGCGGGCAAGAGCGCGAAATCATCTGGCGGGCCAGGCTCTGGCGCTCGTTGCGTGCCAGGCCGTACTGCCCCAGCGTCAGTTGCAGCGTGGCGGGCCGCAGCGCTTCGCCGAGCAGTTGCCGCAGCCGGTAGGCCATCAGGTAATGCTGATATTCGAGCAGCAATTCATTGACCGGGCGCGGTGTGGAAGAAGGCACGTCAGAAAGTGTAGAGCGCACCAGCCAACCCAACCGTGAGCCCCGCCGAGTCTGAATGCGGGCCAGCCGTCATTCCTGGCGGGCTGATCTTGGTGGACTGAACCCAGCGCCGCTTTGGTCAGCTCAGACCACTTCCACATTGGCTCACTTTTTGGTGGCGCTGACCTCTGAGGCCGTCCACGTTGTGAGCAGCTTCTATGAGCAACTCTCCCTCAGCACAACCTGGACGCGGTGCCGACCGCAAGCGGGACTTCTTTCCGAGTCCGTCCATTCTCTATCATGCAGCCGTGTGGCCCTTGTCTCCCGCTTTGCCCGCTGAACCCCAACACGCCCGCGTGGCCCGCGCTCTGCGTGAAGCGGTTCGGGACGGGCGGCTGATGCCGGGGCAAAAGCTGCCGGGCAGCCGTGAACTGGCCCGCACCTGGAATCTGGCCCGCAACACCGTCACCGACGCGCTGGAGCAGCTCGCCGCCGAGGGCTACTTGGACATTCGGCAGCGCAGCGGCTGTTATGTGGCCGACTTGCCGCCGGGCGCAGCCGTGCCTGCTCCGGCTGGCCCGCCGCTGGTGCTGAGCGCTTGGGCGCGGCGCACGCTGGAAGGGCAGGGCCGCTGGTCGGCGGGTGCGGGCGCAGTTTCTTCGCCTGTCAGCGGGCTGGACTGGATCGATTTCCGTCTCGGCCGGCATTCCAGTGGACTTTTTCCCTCGGCGCAGTGGGCGCAGTCCCTCTGGACACAGTCGCTTTCCAAGCAGGCTCACGACGCTTCCTACACCCCGCCCGACCCACGCGGGCCGCTCATCACGCGGCTGGCGCTGTGCGAGTGGCTGCGCCGAGAACGCGGAGCGCGGGTCACGCCCGAGATGATTTTGCTGACTGGCGGAGCGCAAGAAGCCCTCGACGCTCTCTCGCGGCTGCTGCTGGAAGCGGGCCGGGTGGCGGTGCTGGAAGACCCCGGCTACCTCGGAGCGCGGGCCGCCTTCTCAGCCAGCGGAGCCAGTATCTGGCCGCTGGAGGTGGACACTCACGGCGCGTCGGCAGAGGATTTTGTGGCTGACCTGCCTGCTCAGGCGGTGCTGGCTTACCTGACCCCCGGCTGTCAGTTTCCCAGCGGCGTGACCCTTTCGGCGGCCCGGCGCTCGGCGCTGCTGGCGTGGTCGCGCCGCAGCGGTGCGTGGCTGCTCGAAGACGATTACGCCGCTGATCTACACTACGCCGCTCGCCCGCCCGCCTCGCTGCAAGGCCAAGCGCCGGAGCGGGTGCTGCTGCTGGGCAGCTTTAGCCAAAGCCTCGCGCCCGCGCTCAGGAGCGGGTATCTGGTCGCTCCGGCGCACCTGATCGAAGTGCTGACCCGCACCCGTCCGGTGACCCAGCGCACTCCGCCCACCCTCGACGCGCTGGCACTGGCCGAATTTTTGTCGGGCGGCGGTTACGCCAAACACCTGCGCCGCGCCCGCAGCGAACTCAACCGCCGCCATGAAGCGCTGCTCTCAGCGCTGCGTGAGGGTCTCCCGGCGCTGCGCCCACGTCCCGCCACCGCCGGAACCCATTTGTACTTGCCGCTGCCACCTGGCTGGCGCGAGCAAGACCTTCAGCGCCGGGCGGCTGAGGCGGGCGTGGGCCTGAGCCGGGCAGGCGAGTACCGCCTCAGGGCCGGAGAAGAAGCCCTCTTGTTGGCCTTCGCACACCTGACCCCGGTAACAATTCGGCAGGGTGTGGAGCGTCTGGCGCTGGCTTTGAGGTGACGGGCGCATGGGGAGGCTGCCAAAGACTTACCGGCCTACTTGCCTTGCTGCTCGGCTTCCTTCAGCGCCTGCTGAAAATCACACGCCGAAGGAGCCAGCTTCCTTTCTCACAAGCGTTCAGTTTTCTCTCGGTGGAGGTTGGGGTCGTGTTGAGTATTTCAGCCCGCTGGGCGGCGCAATACTTGATTTCAGTCCACTTCATGGTCGCTCTCCGTCACAAGCTTGTCAGACAAGCTCAGTGAAGATGCGCACATGGCTCTCTTTCCCCGTTTGATCGCTGCTTTCTCGCTCCTTGCTTTATCTGCCGCTGCTCAGTCCGCTCCTCTGAGTGTCGGCATCGCGCTGGATACCGGCGGCAAAAATGACCATTCGTTTAACCAAGCGGCTTGGGAGGGAGCGCAGCGGGCCGCCAAAGACTTCGGCGTCAAGGTGAGCTTATTTGCTCCCAAAGAGGACGCGCAGGGTTTAGCCGGTCGGGGTGCGGAACCGCTGGCCCAAGCTGGGGCCAATTTGGTGGTCGGCGTTGGATTTGCCAACAAAGACAGTGTGGAGCAGGCTGCCAAAAACTACAGCGCTGTTAAGTTTGCTGTCGTGGATGATCTGCCCAGCGGCCCCAATACCGTCGGCCTGCGCTTCCGTGAGCAGGAAGGCTCGTTTTTGGTGGGCTATATCGCTGCCAAGTCCAGCAGCACCGGCGTGGTGGGTTTCGTAGGCGGCCAGGATGTGCCGGTGATTCACAAATTTCAAGCGGGATTTACTGCCGGCGTCAAATTTGTGTGCCCCAACTGCCAGGTCATCTCGGCTTACATCGGCAAAACCCCCGCCGCTTGGAATGATCCGGCAACGGCCAAGGCGCTGGCCGCGTCCATGCAGCGGCGCGGTGCGGACATCATCTTTGCGGCCGCTGGTGGAAGCGGAGCGGGCGTGGTGGCGCAGGTCAACGCCGCCCAGTGCCTCAAAGCCAGCGCTTTACCGGCGGGCGTCACTTTTAAGAGCGATTTGTTCGCAGCGGTGGCCAAGTCGGCCAGCTACACCTCAAGCTGCGCCGGAAACACCCGCCCCGCCTTTTTTATCGGCGTGGACAGCAATCAGAATTATTTAGGCGACACCGACCGCAACCCCAAGACGCTCAATCACGGCCTGACCAGTATGGTCAAACGGGTGGACAACGTAGTTTATAGCCTCATTCAGAACGTGGTCAAGAAGCAGTCGTGGCGAACGGGCGATCAAAGTTACGGCCTGGAAAATGGAGGGGTCGGTTACGCGCTCGATCAGTACAACCGCGCCCTGATCACTCCGCAGCTTGAGGAGGTGCTGGGCAAAGTGCAGCGCCTGATCGTCTACCGCTCTATTCAAGTGCCGGTCAAATAAAGTGCCGGTCAAAGAGAGAAGAATCTAGTGCATGACCACAGGCATGCCTTCAGGTAAACTGAGGGATGGGACGACGGAAACAGTGGGTTGTGCAGCTGAGCGACGATGAGCGGCAGCAACTGACGGACATGACTCGGAAAGGCGTGCACAGTGCGCGGGTCGTGGCCCGCGCACGCCTCCTGCTCCTGAGCGACAGAGGCCTGCTGGATCGGGACGTGGCCGAGCGCCAAGGCGTGAGTTCTGCCACCGTCGCGTCGATCCGCAAGAAGTACACCGAGGGCGGCCTCCAGGCTGCCCTCCACGAGAAAGCACGGCCCAAACAGCCGCCCAAACTGAACGCGCAGCGGACGGCGATCTTGATCGCCGAAGTGTGCTCGAGTCCCGACGGCCGGGAGAAATGGACGATGCAACTGCTGGCCGATCGTCTGGTGACCCTGGGTGTGGTGGACAGCATCAGTGACGAGACCGTACGGAGAACACTGAAAAAAACGCACTCAAACCGTGGCAGGTTCAAAGTTGGTGTGTCGCCCAGGTAGGTGCGGACTTCGTGTGGCGCATGGAAACCGTGCTGGACACCTATGCCCAGCCCTACGATGCCTCACGGCCTGTCATCTGCTTCGATGAAAAGTCATATCAGCTGTTGGATCATGTCCGAGAGCCACTGCCACCCGTGCCGGGATCCCCAGCACGGGTGGATCATGAATACAAGCGGTATGGCACCGTCAATTTCTTTGTCGCTCTGGAACCACACACCGGTCAACGCACAGTCACGGTGACCGACCGACGGAGCAATGCGGACTTTGCTGAGCAGCTCCAGTGCCTGGAGCTGCGCTATGCGGTTGCCGAGAAGATCGTTCTGGTGCTGGATCAGCTGTCCACGCACAGTCCAGCAGCGCTATATCAACATCTTCCGGCAGAGGAAGCTCGGCGGCTGAGCCGACGCTTCGAGTGGATCTACACACCAAAACATGCGTCCTGGCTCAACATGCGGGCAGGCCCCATATGGGTGCCGTTCTGCCCAAGACGGCGGAATTGGAGTGGTCAGCCTTGCAACGCCAGTGTCTGGGTCAGCGCTTGGCGAGTAAAGAGGCCGTCGAGCGTGAAATCCACGCCTGGGAAACAGACCGCAACGCGCGGTCTGTGCGCGTGAACTGGCAGTTCTCGACACCCACAGCTCGGGAGAAACTCAAGCGCCACTATCCGACTCGCAAATAGCTATAGACATGCCTGTGGTCATACACTAGCGCTGAAACTCTCGTTCCAGCCACGCGACTTGGCCGCCCTGCGCCGTCAAGGCTTGGCCGGCCAGTTCCAAAAAAGATTGCCGTGCGTCTTCGGCGGCTTCGCGGGTCACGCCGTAAGCGGCAGGGTCGGCCAGCACCGCCCGTAGCGTGTCCAGCACCACCACTTGCGGCAAGTGCTGAGCGCCCACCACCATATCGGCGCGGTAATGCACCAAGGAGTCGAGCGCAAAAAAAGCCGGTTCGCTGGAACAGCCGCCCACATAAGGCAGGCTGGTGGGGGCAGGAAAAGTGATCATCGGGGTCATGCTCCCAGTTTAAGCACCCCAGCCGAATTGGTCAGCCAAACTGACCGGCCAAATATCCTACCCAAGACCGTAAAGTAAGCAGGTGTCCAACGAGAAACTGCCCAAAGCCGCCCCTCGCTTTGCCGAACTGCCCACTGAGGGCCGTTCCGCCATCACTTTGGCGCAGCTGCGGCTGTTCGTGGCCGTCTCGGACGAGGGCAGTTTTTCGGCGGCTGCGGCGGGGCTGGGCATGTCGCAAAGCAGCCTCAGCGAAGGCGTCAGGGCGCTGGAAGCGGCGCTGGGCCACAGCGTTTTGCTGCGAACCCGCAGCGGCGTGACCCTGACGCCCGCTGGGCAGCAGGTGATCGGCTACGCCCGCGACGCCCTGATGGCGGTGCAAGATTTGCAACTGGCGGCCAATCCCTCGCGTACCCTCAGCGGTCAACTGACGGTCACTACTTACCGCAGCATCGGTCAGCAGTTGTTGGCTCCGGCGCTGGGCCGCCTGCACGCTGCCCACCCCGATTTGCATATTCGGGTGCTGGACGCGGTGCGCGACGGCGCGGGCGGCGTCAAATTCATCAGCAGCGGTGAGGCCGATGTGGGCCTGATCGAAGCGCCCAGCGACCCCGGACTGCTTTTCGAAGCCTTGTTGCGCGACCCTTACCTCGCCGTGCTGCCTGCCAAGCAGGCTGGGCCGCTGACCTGGGAAAGTCTCAAGGCCCAGCCGCTGCTACTGCCGCCGCTCAGCAGTCCGGCCAATCAACCGGTGTTGGCATTTTTGAGGCGGCACCAAGCGCTCAGCCGCAACATCACCGAAGTCGACGAAGACGACGTGATTCTCTCGATGGTCGAGTACGGACTGGGCATCACTATTTTTCCGCGCTTGGCGATTGGTACACTGAGCCGCTCACTGACCACTGCCGCGCTGCCCGAACCGCTCGAACGGGTCATCGGGCTGGTCATCAGGCCGGGCCGCGCCGCTTTGCCGCATGTTCGGGCGCTCTCTGAAGCGGTACGCGCTCAGTTGGCGGAGCGCAAAACAGAGGAGTCGGGAGTTTAAAACAAAAATTTGACGCCCAAGCGCCCGCGTGCGCCCGCGCCGTTGGCACTGCCTTTGCTGCTGAACGGTGAGCGGTAACTGACCTCGGCGTAAGCGGCAATGCTGTCGGTCAGCAGGTAATCGCTGCCCAGTACGAGTTGCGCGGCGTAATCGGTAGCGTTGGTGGGAGCCGGAACGGTAGTGCCTCCTGTGGTCGGGGGCGGGACGGGAGCTGCTCCCGAAATGGCGCTGCTGGTCAGACCCAAGCCCGCGCCCAGATACGGCTGAAATTTGCTCTCCAGTTTGGGCCGGTAGAGCAGCAGCGTATCCACCGAGAGGGCTCCTGACTGGGTCGCGTAGTCCACGCTGGCCTGTGCGCCAAACGGGCCAAAGACTTGCGAGCTTCCCACCACGATGCCGTAAGCCGTGCCGCCGCCGCTGAGCGAAGGCGCGATGCTGGCTCCCGCGTACAAGCGGCTACTGAGCGGCGCGGGAGGCGGCACGGGTGGTAGAGCGGGCGTGGCCTGATTGGTTGGAGTAGGCGCGGGAAGCGGCGTGGACGAAGTGTTTTGCGTCGGTGTGGTTTGGGCGGCGGCCTGAGTCAGCAGGGTCAGCAACGCGGCGGCAAGAATGCGGGTCATGAACGTAAAACCTCCGGCAAAGCTCAAGGGAAAATAGCCTGAGAAGGTGGGGCGAACAGCTTGGCAAGCCTGATTATGCCAAGGGCAACAGATGAGCAGCGCCTTGCCAACTTCAGGCAGCAAAAACCGGAGCGCCGCCTTTACAGGCCGCTCCGGTTCGCTCCTGCTCAGCGTTGAGTAGGAGCGCGTGAAAAAGCTAGATTTAGAAGTAGTACTTCAGGCCGATCTTGGCGGCGGGCGAGAAGGACTTGCTGGTCGAGGTGGCGGCCGCGTCGGTGTTGTTGGTGCCGCTGCCCTTGTTGCTCAGGTAGTACTTGCCGTCGAACTCGCCGAAGGCGCTCAGGTTGCCGACGACTTTGAAATCGGCTCCGATGATGCCGTTGACGTAGTAATCGGTGGCCTTGGTGCTGTCGGTGGCGCTGACGGCGCTGCTGCTCAGGCCGAAGCCCGCGCCGACGTAGGGCGACAAGCGGCCCACGCCCAAGGCGTACATGGCGTTGACATCAGCCTGAATGGCCTGGGTCTGGGGAACATAGTCCACGTTGGCCCGCACGCCCAGCCCAAAGAGGACTTTGCTCGCGCCGACGGTCGCGCCGAAGCTGCTGACAAACGGTACGCTCTTGCCAAAGGCACTGCCTTTCTCGCCGCTGAAGATTGCGCCGGTGCTGACGCCCACATACAAGCCGCTGTTGCTCTGATCGTCGGCCATCATGGTCATGTCGCTGCCCATGGTGTCGCCGATTACAACGGTGGTCGCTGGGGTGGCGGGCGTGGTGGTGACGGTGCTGTTGGTGGTGGTGCTGGTGGTGCCGCGTGCTTCCAGCGCGGAAACGCGGGCAGTCAGGGCGTCCACGTTGGCGGTGCTGCCAGCGGGGCCAGCCGGGCCTTGTGGGCCAGCGGGGCCTTGCGCTCCGGCGGGGCCAGCCGGGCCGACAGGGCCAGCTGCGCCGTCAGCGCCAGCGGGGCCGGCGGGGCCTTCGGGCATGTTCTGCATGGCAGCTTCCAAGGCGTCAATGCGCGAGGTGAGCTCATCCACACTGCTGGTGTCGGTCGTTGCGCTGTCCATCGCTGCGATTTTATCTTCGAGCGCGGTGACGCGGCCTTGCTGATCGGTGGAGGCTTTTTCGAGGTCGTCCACACGGCTGCCGATGGCGGCCAACTCGGTGGAGACGTCCTGCATGCCCTTGGTGATGGTGGCCAGGTCTTCGGCGCTCAGTGCGGGAGCGGCCTGAGTCAGTGCGCCGGTTTGCAGCAAGCGGGCAAAGATCAGGGCGGCCTGATAACGGGTCAGGTTCTCATTGCCCCGGAAGGTGCCGTCGGGGAAGCCCTGAATCAGGCCCTTTTGGGTAATCAGGTCGACGGCGTCTTTGGCCCAGTGACCGGCAGGAATGTCGGTAAAGTTGGTGACCGTCGCGCTGGTTACAGGCGCGGTGTCTTGTGCGCCGGCGACTCCCAAAGCAAGGGCCATCGTTGCAGCAATCATTACAAATTTTTTCATCTTCTCTCCTCGAGTATCTTCGTCGTGTTTGCTTTTCAGCTCACGCTCTCGCTCTTTACCGTAGTCAGGTTCTATGAGCGGCCAGTGAATCTTCGCTGCCCATGGCCTAACCATGAGCTGATCGTGTTTGCCCATCCCTTTCACTTCAGCGGCGGACGGCTTGGTGTAAAGCACATGCTCTACCGCTTGTGAGACAGTGTTTTACGTTTTCTGGCGCTCACTTGACCAGCCCAGGAGAGCCTCTGAAGGGGACTGAACCTGACGGGAGATGTGCAAAGTCCTACGACGAATCTCACGCTCTTGTCTGGTCAGGCCAGCCGAATTGGCGGCGACTGAATTTGCGAGGAAGGCTGTGAGAAGATAGCAGGCATGCTAGATGAACTGGATTTTAATACGCTGGTGATCGACCAACACGGCGACCTCGCCGTGCTGACCATCAACCGCCCGCAGGCGCTCAACGCCCTCAGCGGCGAAACCCTGATCGAACTCGTTGAAGCGGTAGAAGCCATTGCCGAAAACGCGGAGATCGCCGCCCTCATCATCACTGGCGGCGGTGACAAGGCGTTTGTGGCCGGAGCCGATATCGGCGAACTGAGCCGCTTGGAAGGCGTTTATGCCGGGCGCGAAGCTTCGCTGGGCGGGCAAAACGTGATGCACGAAATTGCCTCGCTGCCGTTTCCGACGATTGCGGCCATTAACGGCTACGCGCTGGGCGGCGGCTTGGAACTGGCGCTGGCCTGCGACGTGCGGGTGGCCTCGCACACGGCCAAGTTGGGATTGCCGGAAGTCACGCTGGGTCTGATTCCCGGCTACGGCGGCACCCAGCGCCTCGCCCGCTTGGTGGGGCCGGGCCGGGCGCTCGACATGATGATGACGGGCCGCCAGGTCGGGGCCGACGAAGCCTTGCAAATGGGTCTGGTGAATTATCTGGCCGAAAACCCGCTGGAAAAAGCCCGTGAAGTCGCTCAGATGATGACCAAAAACGCGCCGATTGCCCTCTCGCTCATCAAAGAAGCGGTGCGGCGCGGCTTGACCGGCAGCCTGGAAGAAGGTCTAGAAATCGAAGCGGACTTGTTCGGGATGGCGGCGGCGACTGCCGATTTCAAAGAAGGCACGGCGGCTTTCTTGGCCAAGCGCAAAGCCAATTTTCAAGGCGAGTAAATAGAGCCGCATCAGTGCTGAAGCCGACGAACCGAGTGCGGCCAAAGTCAGCATAAAACAAGCTCCCGGGCGTTAGAGTTCGGGAGCTTGCCTTTTTCCGCTTCCACTTTCCCTCTCCAGCAGGAGTCCGTATGAGTGACCAGAAATTTACCCTCAACGTCAGCGGCGGTGCGCTGCATGACGTGGCAACCCGCCGCAAAGCTGCGCCCAGAGCCGTTGAATTTGCCACGCCCCGCGCCAAGCTGATCGAAGAAGCCGACCGCGCCATTCGCGCCGACCTCGCCGAGTTTCCCCGCGCTCTGGCTGCTTACGACGCTTTGCAAAGCGATCCCGAAGCGCTGGCCGATTGGGACATGGCCAATTACATCACCATGCGCAAACTCGGCTATAACGATCACGGGCGGGTTCACGCTTTTATCACCGGCGCGGCCAGCCTCGCCATCCTGGAACTGCTGCTCGAAGGCGGCGTCAAGCCCGACATCATCGAGAGCGGCATCGGCGAAGTGGACGACGTGTACCTGACCATCATTCTCGGCACCATGCTGCACGACATCGGCAATCAGATTCACCGCGCCTCGCACGAGCAGCACGGCGTGATGCTGGCGCTGCCGATCATCGACCGCATCCTGAAACCCATCTACGAAGACGTATTCAAACGCACTAAGATTCGCAGCTTTATTCTGGGCTGCGTCAACTGCCACGACCTCAACCCGCCGCCGCTGACCATCGAAGCGGGCATCACGGCAGTGGCCGACGGTACCGACATCACCAAGGGGCGCGGGCGCAAGGCTTTTGCGCTGGGCAGCGTGGACATTCACTCGATCAGCGCTTTGGCGGTCGACCAGGTCGTCATCGAGCGTGGGCAAAATAAGCCGGTGCGGATCAACGTGACCATGAACAACTCCGGTGGCATTTTTCAGGTGGAAGAAGTGTTGGCCCCCAAAGTCATTCGTACGCCGCTGAGCAAGTATGTGGAGCTTCACGCCCGCACCCGCCCGCAGGGAGACGAGCAGATTGTCAGCCGGGTGCGCTTAGAAAGTGATCATTTCGTGGTGGATCTGGACGGCGGCGAAACAGTTGACGTTGGGGTCAAAGACAGTCAACTGGAAGCTGCGCAGGCGGTGGCCGGGTCGCTGGGCACCGGCGTGGAGAGCCATTAGCGGTGCCTGCTTACCCGCCCGTCACTCCCGATTGGAGCTATGAGCGTGCCCACTGGCGGCGCGGCTTTTTCCGGGTGGCTGGTGTAGATGAAGCTGGACGCGGCGCGTGGGCCGGCCCGTTGACGGTGGCGGCGGTGATTTTGCCGAATAACCTGGGCGATTTGCCGTTCCGCGACAGCAAGCAGCTTCGCCCCGCCGAGCGCGAGGAACTGGCCGCCGAGGTGCGCCGCGTGGCGCTGGCCTACGCCGTCGAACACGCCGCGCCCGAAGAAATTGACCGACTCAACGTGCTGGGAGCCACCCACGCCGCCGCCATGCGGGCCATTGCCCGCCTTGATCCTAGGCCGCAGGCGCTCGTTACCGATTACCTCAAGCTTCCCACCGACTTGCCGTACTCGGCCCCGGCCCGCGCCGACGCGCTGAGCTATTCGGTGGCGGCGGCCTCGCTGCTCGCCAAAACGGAGCGCGACGCGCGGATGCTGGAGCTGGACGCCGAGTATCCGGGCTACGGCTTCGCGGCGCACAAGGGCTACGGCACCTCGCAGCACCGGCGGGCGCTGGCCGAGTTGGGTGTCAGCTCTGTTCACCGCCGCACGTTTGGGCCGATTGCGAGGTTGTTGGAGCCGCGTTTGCTCGAAGAGTGAACACCCTCTTTGAGGCTGTGGCTGTCGAATAGAGCATTTGTCAAAAAAGGAAGCTCTTTTTTGACCGAGCGGGCAGGCCCCATAAGAGTGCCGCTTTGCCCAAGAACCAACGGGAGTGGAAGAGAGAGGATTTAGGAGGAGAGTGCATTTTGGTTCCTCTCCTGCCAAAACTTTCTGCTTGTCATTTTGGTGAGTACTGCAAAGGCAGATCAATCAAAAACGCTGCGCTTGTCTGCTTCCCAACATCCAAATAAACGAGTTATCCGGACGCTTTCAAGTGATTATGCTGAGCGCAGCCTGGAATGCCGTCGTGGGCAGCATTTGTACACGCAGCAAACCTTAATCATTTTTAATTTGCTCAGTTCCAACTCCCTAGACTGAGGCATGAACCCCAATAATCCCTATCCTTCAACTCGTCAACCTGTTTTGGCACGCGGCGGCATGGTCGCCACTTCGCAGCCCCTCGCCGCACAAGCGGGTTTGTTTGTGCTGCGGGAGGGCGGAAGCGCCGCTGACGCCGCTATCGCCACCGCCGCCGCTCTGACCGTACTGGAGCCGACCAGCAACGGCCTCGGCGGCGACGTTTTCGCTTTGGCTTGGCGCGGCGGCGAGCTTCACGGCCTGAACGCCAGCGGCGCGGCTCCGGCCCGCTGGAATATGGACACCCTCGGCGGCAATCCAATTCCCCGTCACGGCTGGACGCCCGTCACCGTGCCGGGCGGGGTGCGCGGCTGGGCCGACCTGCACGCCGAGTTCGGCAAGCTGCCGTTTGCCCGCTTGCTTGAGCCCGCCATTCAGTATGCTCGCCGTGGCTATCCGCTCAGCCCCGAAGTGGCCCGCCACTGGGCGCGGGCGGCGCAGTCGTACGGTTTGCTGAAAGGCCCGGAATTTGCCGAGTGGTTCAAGGTGTTCATGCCGCAGGGTTTCACGCCTGTTGCTGGAGCGGTGTGGGCTTCCGAAGACCACGCCCGCACCCTCGAGCGGATTGCCGAGAGTCACGGAGCCGACTTCTACGACGGCCACACCGCCCGCGCCATAGATGATGCCAGCCGGCAAGCGGGCGGTTTTCTGAGCGCCGACGACCTCGCCCAGCACGCTTCCGAGTGGGTCACGCCGATCAGCGCCGCTTACCAAGACCACGAAGTCTGGGAAATTCCGCCGAGCGGGCAAGGCATCGCCGCTTTGATCGCCCTGCGGCTGCTCGACGGCATGGATTTGCCCCCGCAGCGGGACGATCCCCGCGCCCTTCACGCCCAAATAGAAGCCATCAAACTGGCTTTTGCCGACGCCCACAAATTGGTGGCCGATCAACGCCACAGTGAGGTGCCGGTGGAGTTTTTGCTCTCCGAGGCCCACCGCCAAATGCTGCGTCAGTCCATCACCGACACCGCCCACGACCCCCAAACCCGACCTCCCAGCAGCGGCGGCACGGTCTATCTGGCGACGGCAGATGGTGAGGGCAACATGGTCAGCTTTATTCAGAGCAACTACATGGGCTTTGGCAGCGGCGTGGTGGTGCCCGGCACCGGCGTGGCGCTTCACAACCGGGGTCACAACTTCAATGTGGAAGAAGGACACGCCAACCGCCTCGCGCCCGGCAAGCGCCCTTACCACACCATCATTCCCGGCTTCCTGACCCGGCAGGGCCAAGCGGTGGGGCCGTTCGGGGTGATGGGCGGGTTTATGCAGCCGCAGGGCCACGTGCAAGTCGTTCTCAATACTGTTCGCAGCGGCCTCAATCCGCAGGCGGCCATCGACGCCCCGCGCTGGCAGTGGCTGGCCGGCAAAGAAATTGAAGTGGAATACGAAATGGGCCAGCCGGTGATCCGCGAATTGATTCGGATGGGCCACACCGTGCGGGTACAAACCGAGAAGGCCAGCTTCGGGCGCGGCCAGATCATCTGGCGTACTCCGGAGGGCGTGCTGATGGGCGGCAGCGAAAGCCGCGCCGACGGTCAGGTGGCGGCGTTTTAGAGCAATTGTTAAAAGAACAGTCATGCTAGACAAAGTGGGGGCCGTCTTGAGCAAAGCGGCCCCTTGTCGTGAACAGACTGTCACTGTAGGTAGCCTGTATAAGACTTTATCTCCGTGATAAGGCCTGACCGTGTCTTCGTTGGCCCATCAAGACCCCTCAGCGCGGTTGGGCAGAGCGGGGCGTGTTCCCTGCACCTTGAGGATAGGGTGGGCCGCCCCGCCAATGACTTGCAGGCCTCCGTGCGCTGAGCAGTGGAAGTTTGGCGATAATTGCTATCAATCACTGAAAACTTGGTTCTTTTCAACCCGCCCCGCCGCACTGTCATAAATGCTCCAACGAATTTCATGGAATTGCCTATACCCTACAAGTCCAGTTGACCAGAGGTAAAAGCGAGTCGGAGGCGGGCCATCTGTGAGCGGCCGGCCGTGTTTTCAGGTCTACTCTTCGGTTCAGACGAGGTCACTCGATGCTCAGACAAGCACAACCCCTGAATGTACCGGCGCTCACCGGCGAGCGCGAAGGCCGCTTTGCTTCGGCGCTGCTCCTGCTGCCCTGGCTGGCCACCGGCCTGCTGATCGTGGGCTGGCAATTCGTGCCGGGCCTGCTGAGCAGATTCATCTACGCGCCGCTGCTCCTGAGCGTGGTGCTGCTGGGCTTACCCCACGGTGCGCTGGATCATCTGGTGCCGACCCGTTTGGGATGGCGCTGGGCACAGCGGTTCTGGCCGGTGCTGGGGTACAATTTGCTTTACGCTGGGCTGGCGGGAGCGCTGCTGCTGTGCTGGAAAGTCTGGCCGATGTGGGCGTTCTGGGGCTTTTTGGTGGTGACGGTGCTGCACTGGGGCCAAGGCGATTTGCATTTTCTGGAAACGTCGCTGGGCCGCCGCCGAACCAACGTTTTAAGCGCTCCGCTGACGCTGCTGCTGCGCGGCAGTCTGACGGTGGTGCTTCCGCTGCTGATCTTTCCTGAATGGTTCCAACGGCTCGAGAACGGTGCGGCCAGGGCTTTTGGTACGCCGCTGGCCGCTGGGCCGCTGCTGCCCGCAAGCTGGACAGCCGCGTTGTGGGTGCTGTTCGCCGCGCTCCTGCTGGCGGCCGGCCTGGATACTTGGCGCAGCAGTCCCAAGCGGCTGCTCGAACTCGGCGAGGTGGGGTTGCTGCTGGCGCTGTTCGCAACTGTGCCGCCGCCACTGGCCATAGGCAGTTACTTTTGCCTCTGGCACGCTTGGCGGCATCTGGGGCGACTGCTGGCCTTGCCTGCTGGCCCGCCCGCTCTGTCCGAGATAGCGGGAGCAGGAAAAAACACAGATTCCAGAATGGAGCTGACTCTCGGTGTTCTTCCGAAAGAGGACACAGTGGCCGCAGGACACACCACCTCTCACCGCGAGCTGAGCCGCCTCGCCTTGCACTTGCTGCCGATCACGTTGCTGGCGCTGCTGCTGCTGCTGGGGCTGTACTTGTGGGCCGCCCCGCGAATCCACGACGCGGAGACGTTTGCCGCTCTGTATCTGGCCCTCATCGCTGCGCTGACTGGGCCTCACGCGCTGCTGGTGGCCCTGATGGACTGGCCGGGGAAGCGGTCTACGGGCTAATCGAATCCTTGATGGCTACCGGCCCTCACTACAGGCAGCCGCGCTCCTTCACCTCAAGCCCGCGCCGCCGGAACTTGATTGTTATCTGACCTTACTGCTCTTGCTCACGCTGACTCGCTGCGTTGTAGCCCAGCGGAAAAGTTCGCACCTCGCGCAGCTCCCCGCCCGCTTCCTTGGTCAGTGAAGCGGCCTGCACTTCAAAGCTGCTCTGCGGCGGGCGAAGGTCTTTAAGCGTGTTCCAGATGCTCTCCTCGGCCCAGTCCACCACCCCGATGGCCAGCGAGACATGCGGAATGAAGCGCTCACCGTCATAGCTGCTCGGCGGAGCGCCCGGCACCTGAATGAGGCGCTGGTGGAGGCCGTGCAGCGGCACGCTGAGAGCATATTCCAAAAAGATGACGTGCGGAAAACGCCGCCAGTGCAAAAATTCCACCTGAAACGGCGGCACGCCCGCCAAGCTGCGGCGCACATCGCAAATGAGGTCTTTAGGATCGCCGGCGTACTCGAAGGGAGCGCGTAAATTCAGGTGTGCCTCGCCGTAACTGCGCACGCCCAGTCGCCGCTGCAAAGCGCTGAGCCACTCGGCGAGCTCGGCGGTAGGCCACGCCACCACACTGTAAAGGCCCACGCCTGCTCAGCCGACCTTGTAGCGGCACTCCGCCGCGCCGCAGGAGAGCCGCGCTTCACGGCTGATCGGCACGCCCAGCAGTTCGCGGTAAAGGTTCAGCTCGGTCTGGCACAGTTCGGGAAAAGCTTTGGCGACGGCGGGCGCGGGGCAGTTGCGCTGCGAAAGGTACCACTGTCCACCTTCCTGATAAGCGCGGGCGGCGTAACCGTGCTGGCACAGCGCCTCTGCCAGTGCTTCCAGCTTGCTGCCGAGGTCGCCGTGCCGGCTCAGCAGCGGAGCGAGCGTCTCATACAAATCCAGTTGCCGGGCGTCCAATACCCGCATCACCGCGCCCTCGCCAAACAGGCTATCCACATGCCTGAGCACGTCCACGCACAGCGAAGCGTAGGCTTTGGGAAAGGTCGCCTCGCCCGCTTCCGTCAGCACATACACGTGCTGCGGACGGCCCCGACCACCGGGTTTCTCGCTGCGGACATCCAGGTGTCCGGCGTCTTGCAGGTCTTGCAAATGCCGCCGGATCGCCGGGACGCTCAAGTTAAGTTTGTCGGCAAGGGTCTGGGCAGTGGCGCAGTCGCATTCCTTGACCGCTTCCAGCAGCTTGTCTTTGGTGCGCTCTGGGGTGCGCTCCGGCAAATGAGCGGCAGGAATGACGGCAACGGCAGTCACGGCCCTTACGCCAGTTGTGCCATCGGCAACTCGGTAAGGGTCTGCACACTGACCCGTCCGGCAAGGTTCTGGGCGATTTGCCGCAGGGCAATGGAGGCCGCCGCCTGCGGATGCGAGATCACGGCGGGCGTGCCGTTGTCGGCGTCTTGCCTGACATCGGTGTCGAGCGGCACTTCGCCCAGAACCGGATAATTGCCGAGCTTGCTGGCTCCGCCGCGCCCGAATAAGTCGTAGATATGTCCGGTGTCGGGAGCTTCGAAGTAACTCATATTCTCGATGATGCCCAAAATCGGCACGTTGGCTTTGCGGAACATATCGATGGCGCGGGCGGCGTCAATCAGGGCCACGTCCTGCGGCGTGGTCACGATCACCGCACCGGTGACCTGCACGCTCTGGGTCAGCGAGAGCTGCACGTCGCCGGTGCCGGGCGGCAGATCTACGATCAGGTAATCGAGCTCGCCCCACGCCGCGTCTTTGAGAAACTGCTGAATGGCCGAATGCAGCATCGGCCCGCGCCAGACCAGCGCCTGACCGGCGGGGGAGAGGTTGGCCATGCTGATAAAGCGGATGCCGTGCGCTTCGAGCGGCATCATCTTGCGCTCGGCGTTGCCGGTGAGCTTGGCGCTGCTTTTGCCCAACATGTGCGCCACTGAGGGGCCGTACACGTCGGCGTCCATGAGACCCACGCTCGCGCCGGACTGGGCCAATGCGCAGGCGATGTTGACCGCCACTGACGACTTGCCCACGCCGCCCTTGCCGCTGCCGATCAGCAGCACGTTTTTGACGCCGGGCATCGGCGGGGTGCTGGGCATTCTGACTTGTGCGCCAAACTCGACCGTGACCGATTCGACGCCCGTAACCGACATCACGGCTTCCCGCACGTCGCGCTCGATGGTGGCTTTGAGGGGGCAAGCCGGAGTGGTCAAGTTGACTTTAACGGTGATGTCGCTGCCGGCCACATCAATACGTTCAATCATCCCCAGCGAGACCAGGTCGCGGTGTAGTTCGGGATCGTTGACTGAGCGCAGGACTTCAAGGACAGCTTCTCGCATAAAGTGCATTCTTAACGCATCGGGGGCTCAGGGGCAAGGCTGGGCGTCACAAAAGCCCCCGGCCGAGCGCAGTGGGAGCGCGAATCACAGCCACAATCAGCTTCTTATGCTGCCTCTATTGCCCTCTCACGGACTTTCTTCTTAGCGTTGTACCCGCACGCTGATGGGCTGTCCGTTGTAGCTGCTGACGGCGGCGCTGCGGCCCAAGTCCACCAGAAAGGTGTTCCAGCCGCTTTTTAAGGTGGCGCTAAACCCGCGTCCCGCTTTGATGGTCACTGCACTGCTGACCCACACCGTGATGAGCGGTTCGCGCTGCGCTTCAGGAAAAGCGTCGAGGAGCGCTTCGTTGTCGTCGCGCTTGCCATTGCCGTTGGCGTCGTTATAGACAAACAAGTTGGTGGCGGCGCTTTGCACGGCAGCGCTGAGCTGCACGTCTCCAATCACGCCGGGCCAGCCGATGGCTTCGGGGCGCAGCGGAAACTGAGCGCGGCTGGGCGGCGGCTCGTCGGGCCAAGTCAAGATGAAGCTGCCGCCGGTAATCGCCGTGCTGGACAACTCGCTGCCGGCTGCGCCCGAAGGCTGCACGCTCCACAGGCCCAGCCGCGCCGACGGTGGCAGGCCCGCGCCCCCGACGACGCTGCCTTGAAGGGTCAGCGCTTGGGCCGCAGAGAGTGCTAGGAGCGTTAAAAGAGCCGCAGCAGGCTTTTTCATACTTCTCAGTGTAGCGCTCCGACCTGACGCCAGAGTGACGGTAACCTGCTGGACTCGCCCACCGCCCGCTCATCTCTTCGTCCACTCGCTCACCCTGCGGCCTTCACCATTTCGCTACACTGATCCGTTATGTCCAGTGATGCCCGCTCTACCTCTGCCCAGTCGGCCCCCGAACAGCTCAGCCTCAAACCGCGCTTCAAACCCGAGGTGATGAGTCCGGTGGGCGGTTGGCCGCAGCTCCGCGCCGCCGCCAATGCCGGGGCCGACGCGGTGTTTTTTGGAGTGGAGGCCTTTCACGCGCGGGCCAAGGTGGGCTTCAGCAACGAGGAATTGCCCGAGATCATGCGTTACCTGCACGAGCGCGGCATCAAAGGGTACGTGACCTTCAACGTGCTGGTGTTTGACCGCGAGCTGCGCGAAGCCGAGCAGCAGCTCCTGCACCTGTCTGCTTGCGGAGTAGACGCCATCATTGTGCAGGACATCGGCGTAGCGCGGTTGGCCGCCGAGGTGGTGCCGGACTTGCCGATCCACGGCTCTACCCAGATGAGCATTACTTCCGCTGAGGGCGCACAGCTCGCCCACCGCTTCGGGGCCAGCCGGGTGGTGCTGGGCCGCGAACTGAGCCTGCCCGACATTGCCCGCATCCGCGCCGCCACCGACGTCGAGCTCGAAACCTTTGTTCACGGAGCGCTGTGTGTCAGTTATTCGGGCCAGTGCTTTTCCAGCGAGGCCTGGGGCGGGCGCAGCGCCAACCGGGGCCAGTGTGCTCAGGCCTGCCGCTTGCCTTACGACCTCTTCGTGGACGGCCTCCAGCGTGATCTCGGCGACGCCCGCTATCTATTGTCGCCCGGCGACCTCTACGCGCTGCATCAGGTTCCCGAACTCATCAGTATCGGGGTGCATTGCCTCAAAATTGAAGGCCGTTACAAGGACGCCGAATTTGTGGCGCTGACCACCGCCGCCTACCGCAAGGCCGTGGACGAGGCCTGGGCCAAGCTGCCACTCAGCATCACGCCGCAAGACGAGCGCGATCTGGCGCAGGTCTACTCGCGGGGCCTGGGGCCGCACTTTATGGCCGGAACCAACCACCAGACCGTCGTGCGGGGCCGTGCGCCGCGCCACCGGGGGGTGCGGGTCGGTACGGTCACGGCCCTGACTGGGCGCGGCGTGGTCGTCAAGCTCAGCGAAGACCTCAAGGCTGGAGACGGCCTGGTGTTCGACGCGGCCAACTGGCGAGCGCCGGAAGGCCGTGAGGAAGGCGGATTTTTGTATGGCGGCTGGGGTTACGGCGCAGGGCAAAACAACCAGCCACTCGAAGCGCTCAAGTCTGGGCAAGAAATTGAGCTGCGCTTTGCCAAAGGAGCTGTCAATCCTGATCGGGTGCGCTCCGGCGACTGGGTCTGGCGCACCCATGATCCCGCCCTCGACGCCCGCGTGCGCCCGCTGCTCGACAGCGCCGACCCGCTGTACACCCGGCCCGTGACGATGCAGTTTGTGGGCAAGGTGGGCGAGGCCCCGCGCCTGACCCTGACCGACGAAGTGGGCCGCATGGTGACAGCCACCGGCGAGGCCCCGCTCTCCGAGGCCCGTAACCGCGCCCTCGACGAACAAACTCTGCGCGAGCAACTCGGCAAGCTGGGCGGCACGCCGTACCACTTGGCCGACTTGGACATAGAGCTGGTGGGCGCGGGATTTTTGCCCGTCAGTGCCCTGAACGCTCTGCGCCGCGACGCCACCACCCAGCTCACCGCGCTGAGGGGGCAGGTTCCAGAGCGCCGCGCCCAGCCATTATTGGAGGCCAGCAGCGGTTCAGCCGATCTGGCCCCCGCTCCCCAGACGGCTCCGCGTCTGCACCTGCTGGTTCGCACACCCGAGCAGTTGGGAGCCGCCATCGCCGCGTATCCCGAGAGCATCACGCTGGATTACCTCGAACTCTACGGCCTGCGGCCCAGCGTGGAGCAAGTTCAGAACGCGGGCATCACGGTGCGGGTGGCCAGTCCGCGCATTCTCAAGCCCACCGAACAAAAGCTGCAAAAGTTCTTGCTGTCGCTGAACGCTGAACTGCTGGTGCGCTCCGGCGGGCTGCTGGAAGGCCTCCAAAATGTGCCGAACCGCCCCGATTTGGTCGGCGACTTTAGCCTCAACGCCGCCAACGCGCTGAGCAGCCGCGCTCTGCTGGCGCTGGGCCTGAACCGCATCACGCCCACCCACGACCTCAACGCCCAGCAAATCAGTGACCTCGCCGCGCTGATCGGGCCGGACAAGCTCGAAGTGATCGCTTACGGCCACCTGCCGGTCTTTCACACTGAGCACTGCGTATTTTGCCGTTTCCTGAGCGACGGCACCGATTACACCAACTGCGGCCACCCGTGTGAGAGCCATCAGCTGGCCCTGCGCGACGAGCGGGGCCGCCTGCATCCGGTGATGGCCGACGTGGGATGCCGCAACACCGTCTTCGAGGGCCGCGCCCAGACGGGGGCTGCCCACCTCCCCACCTGGCTGGAGGGTGGCCTGCGCGACTTCCGCTTGGAGTTCGTCCACGAGAGCGCCGAGGACGTGCGCGAGGTGGTGGCCGCCCACCGCGCCTTCTTCGCGGGCAAGCTCAGCTCCGCCGAACTGGACAGCCGCCTGGCGCTGGTCGGCGGCGGCAGCACCGAGGGCAGCTTCTTCGTGCCGCCGAGCTTTGGCGCTGGCTTGCCTGCCCCCGACGCGTTTTCTGAGTTGTCGGCCCTGCCGATGTTGTAGGAAGGTGAATAAGATGGGATGCGGCTGACGCGGCCCTTGTCGGCGCTTCAAATTCCCATAGCCCGAATTCCTACTTTCCCCACTTCTCCAATTCCGCTGCCGTCAGCGGCCCAAATTTGAGCGCCCGCACTTTGCCGTCCGCGCCCAGCAGTACGCTGGTGGGCAGTCCGGGCAGCGGCCAGCCGCGCAAATCTGCGGTGCGGGCAAACGTCAGGGGCAAGCCTCCCAGTTGATTTTCCTTCCAGAAACTCAGCACGCCTGCCGGTGACTCGCCCACATTCACCGCCACCACGTTCAGCTTGCCGGAACGCTGGGCAGCGTCCAGACGCGGTAATTCTTCGCGGCACGGCGGGCACCACGTCGCCCAGAAATTGAGCAAGGTCACGCCCTTGGCGGCGGGTTTGAAGCGGCTGACACGGCCCTGTGAATCACTCAGCGTCAGTGGCGGCGCGGCGCTTCCCACCGCCAGCGCGGGTAAAGTCAGCAAGGTCAACAGGGCGGCGAACATACTCTTACTGTGCCTGAAGTCGGATCAGCCGCGCTACTGGTTCAGTTTATTTTGAACGGACGCCTCTAGACTTGCCTGCTCAAAAGCTGACACAAGGCTGACCAAAGCCTTAAACCCACCTGACACTTAGCCGATTCAATGAAAGGCGTATGAAAACCCCATCTTTGGTTAAAGCTTCTCTGCTCCTCGGTACGCTCCTCGCCTTATCCAGCGCTGCCGCCGCCGAGGTCAAGATTTACCCGTATAGCGGCGCTCACGTTCTGGCCGGCCAGAAGTTTGATTTGCGGGTAGAAGTCAGCGGCGTCGCGGCGGGTGCGGAAGCCAGCGTGATGCTGGACGGCAAGCCCGTCGCGGGCCTCATCAAAACCAACAGCGCCGCCGATACGGTGGAATACACCCTGCGCGGCGTGTCGCTGCTTGCCGGAAGCCACACCGTGACCGTGACCGGAGCCGCAACCGGACAGGCGACCATGATTGCCGAAGCGCCCGCCACCGTCGCGCAGGCCAAAAAAGTGATTTTGTTTATCGGTGACGGCATGGGTTGGAACACCGTCCGCGCCGCCGAACTCGTGGCGCACGGCTACAACCCCGACAACGGCATGCCGCTGGGCCGCTTGGAAATGGAAACTGGCCTGAGCGGACTGGCGACGGTCACCAACTCCAGCTACGACTCGTTTTTGACCGACAGCGCCAACACCGCTTCGTCCATCGCCACTGGCCAAAAAGTCTTGGTCAACGCCCTGAGCGTCTACCCCGACAACACCAAAGACTCGTTGGACAACCCGCGCATCGAAACCATCGCCGAAATTTTGAAGCGCAGCAAAAATATGGGCATCGGTCTGGTCAGCACCGCCTTTGGCACCGACGCCACGCCCGCCGCCTTCGCCGCCCACACCCGGTTGCGCGGCGATTATTCGGCGGTGGCCGACCAGTACTTTAAGGGCAGCGCCAAGCCCGATGTGCTGCTGTTCGGCGGCAGCAACGATTTCATTTCCCAGACTGTGCCGGGCAGCCGCCGCAAAGACGCCACCAACTGGATCGACGACTCGCAAAAAATGGGTTTTACCTTTGTCAGCAGCCGCGCCGAACTGATGAAGGCCAACACCACCAAGCTGTTCGGGCTGTTTAACCTCAGCAATTTCAACAGCTACCTCGACCGGGTGCAGTTTAAAGACCCCAGCGTTTTGGGCGATTTCAAAGACCAGCCGTACTTGTGGGACATGACCCAAAAAGCCGTGGAAACCCTGGACAAAAACCCCAACGGCTTCTTCTTGATGGTGGAAGGCGGCATGATCGACAAGTTCGAGCACCCGCTCGATTGGCAGCGCGGCGTTTGGGACGTGCTGGAAATGGACAAAGCGGTGGCGTGGGCCAAGGACTACCAAAAGACCCACCCCGACACGTTGGTGCTGGTCACGGCGGATCACGCCCACTCGATCAGCACGTACGCGGGCTATGACCACACCAAAGGCCCGGGCAACCGCGACGCCGTGCTGGTCTACCAAGACGGCAAATTCCCGACCTACAGCGACAAAAAAGACGTGAACGGCATTCCGATGGTGACGCCGACACGTGGCCTGGCAGTGGGCTTTGCAGGCGTGCCGGACTACTGCGAAACCTTCACGGCCCGCCCCATTTACAAAGACCCCACCATCAGCGACGGCAGCGGCGGCTACGCGCCCAACCCCGACATCTGCAAAGAAGAAGGCGCGTACTTCCGCACCGGCAACCTGCCGCGCAACACCAACCAGGGCGTTCACTCAGCCGACCCCGTGCCGCTGTTTTCCTTCGGGCCGGGCGCTCAGAACTTTGTGGGCATGATGGATCAAACCGACATCTTTTTTGCGATTGCCAAAGCGATGGGCGTAGACGCGACGAAAGACGCGGGCAAATAAGCCTTTGACGAACGGCTCGGAGCAAGATCAAATTTGGCGCTTTACAGCACCCCTCTCCCCCTGTGGGCGGGGGGTTTTTGAGCCTGCTCCATACCACTGCCCTGACAATCCCCTGAAATACTCCAGTGGTGAAACCCGCCCTTTTCGCGCTCTGGGCAGCGCTGCTGCTCTCGGCAGCGCAGGCCCAGAGCAGCCTCAAATTCAGCGAGATGTACAGCAAAGTGACGGTGCGCGGCATCGAGTTTAGCCCCAAGTTGCAGGGCATGAGCGGCAAAAGCGTCAGTATGGTGGGCTTTATGGCCCCGCCGCTCAAGCCCAAGCTGGACTTTTTCGTGCTGACCAAAGCCCCGATGAGTTCGTGTCCGTTTTGCAGCACGGTGGCCGATTGGCCGCCCGACATCGTGTTGGTCATCATGCCGGACGGCAAATTGCTCGACCCTAGCACCGGGGCGCTGAAAGTCACCGGGCGCTTGGAATACGGCATCAAAAAAGACGACCAGACCGGCTTTGTCAGCTTGGTGCGCTTGTACGCCGACAAAGTAGAAAATCAGTGACTCAACTGGCGGTGCAGAACCTCACCTACCGGCACGGCCCAGAAGTGGCGCTGACGTTTCCCAGTTTTGAAGTCGGCAAGGGTGAGCAACTGGCCCTCATCGGCCCCAGCGGTGCGGGCAAAACCACGCTGCTGCACTTGATCGCCGGACTGCTGCGCCCAGAGAGCGGGCAAATCCGCTTTGACGGCCAAATCATCAGTGCGCTGAGTGAAAGTGGCCGCGACGCTTACCGCGCCCGCAGCGTCGGCTACGTGTTTCAGGACTTTCACCTGATGCCCGGCTACAGCGCCCTGGAAAATGTGCTGCTGGGCCTGGGCCTATCGGGAATGCGCGGCCCACAGGCCAGAGAACGCGCCGCCGAAGTGCTGAGCGAACTGGGCCTCGGCGCTCGCCTGCGACACACCCCGCGCCAATTGTCGACGGGTGAGCGGCAACGGGTGGCGCTCGCCCGCGCAGTCGCCCACCGCCCCGCTCTGCTGCTCGCCGATGAACCCACCGCCCATTTAGACCGTGCCAGAGGCGTGCAGGCCCTCAAACTCCTTCAAGACACTGCCGCTGTGCTGGGGGTCACATTGATTGTGGTCACCCATGATCCCCTTGTTATGGACGCCTTCGGGCGGCTGATTGAAGTCGGTGCAGTTGCCCCACACCGATCTCCAGAACAGACCCTGGTGTTGGCATGACACTCTGGATCACGCTGCGCAATCTGCGGGTGCGCGGCTGGGCCACTTTCCTGACGGTGCTGGCGGTGGCGCTGGCCACCGCAACCGCTCTGGTGGTGCCGCTGGTCAGCAAACAGGTGGAGCGCGGCGCGGCGGACGCGGCTCAGGTCTTTGATCTGCTGATCACCGCCAAAGGCAGCCCCACCCAGGCGGTGCTGAGCAGTCTTTTTTATCTGGACGAGCCGATTGGCAATATTCCGTATGCCACTTACCAGAAGCTGGCCGACGACAAGCGCACTCTGCGGGCCGTGCCGTTGGGCTTCGGCGACAATTATCACGGTCTGCCGATGGTCGGCACCAATGCCCGCTTTTTTGAGCAGCGCCTCAAGCCGACCTTGCCGCCTTACTTTCATGTGGAGTCCGGGCGGTTGTTTGCCGGCCCCCTTGAAGTGGTGATCGGGCAGGCGGCGGCGCGGCAAACCGGCCTCAAGCTGGGCGATCAGTTCAGGAGCGCCCACGGCTCAGAAGAACACGCGGGCGCGGAAGAGGAAGAACACGCCGCCGAATACAAGGTGGTGGGCATTCTGGCAGCCACAGGCGGGCCGGTCGACCGCGCCATCGTGACCGACATTCAAAACCTATGGGAGGTTCACGGCCAATTCACCCCCGAGTCTCGCGGCGTGACGGCGGTGCTGTACACGGCGGCCAAGCTGGGCGATCTGTATTCGGTGTCCAGCCAGATGAACGCCACGCCGAGTGCACAAGCGGTCTTTCCCGGCCAGGTCTTTGCCAATGTGCGCTCGTTCGTGCTGCAGGGCCAGGCGGCGTATGCGGCCCTCAGCGTGCTGGTGCTGCTGCTGGCCGCGCTGACCATCTGGCTGAGCGTCTACGCGGCCAGCTTAGACCGCGCCCGCAGCGTGGCGCTCCTGCGGGCGCTCGGCGCAGGGCGCAGCACGGTTTTTGGCGTGGTGCTCTTGGAAACTGCCGTGACGGTGCTGCTGGGACTCCTGCTGGGCGTGGGGTTGTCGTACGGCGTCAGCGTACTGGGCGGCCAACTGCTGGGTGGCCGCCTCGGTTTTGCCCTGCCCGCGCCGGTGCTGGACTGGGCCTTGCTGTTCAGGGTCGCGGCGCTGTTTCCGCTGGGCGTGTTGGCGGCTTTGCCTCCGGCATTCGGCGCGGCGCGGCAAAGTCCGGTGGCTCAGTTATAGAGGGGTCGGTGGGGAGTGTTTTGTGCAGGAAGCCTGCCGGATAGGCTGACTCAGCGCTGACCGAAAGACCATCTCGGCCTGACACTGGGGTGGCAAGGTGAAGCCATGAAAAACCTGATCTTGGGATGGAGTGTGTTGGGCTTGCTGGCGGTGTCTTCTGCCGCGTCTGCGGTGACCCTTAGCGGCTACGCCGTACTGCCTGCCGATACGTTTGCGCCTGGCCCCGACAGCGGCCAGTTTGATGGCTCAGGCCGCAAAGCTGACGCGCCGCGTTTTAAAGGCCAGCCGGTGCAGGGCTTCAGTGCGGTGCAGTTTGGGCCAAATGGCACCTACCGCTTGATGCCAGACAACGGCTTTGGCACTAAATACAACAGCCCCGATTCCCTGCTCCGCGTCTATACCCTGAGTCTGACGGCCAAAACCAAGCCTGCCGAAGTCGGGAAGGTAGAAGTCGGTAGCTTCATTACCCTCAGCGATCCCAACCGCAAAGTGCCTTTTTTGATTGTCAACGAAAATACCCCCAAGCGCCTGTTGACCGGCGCGGACTTTGATATCGAGTCGTTTGTAGAAGTGCCGGATGGCACCCTCTGGTTTGGCGAAGAGTTTGGGCCGTTTTTGCTGCACACCGATGCCAGCGGCAAAGTCCTGAGTGCGCCGCTGCCCACGCCGGATTACGGTGCTGGCAAAGACGCCACCAAAGATCAGGTCAAGTCGCCGAATAACCCTGCACTGTTGGCGTCGTCGCCGAACCCGGGTCAGATGAGCGCTGCCACGCTCGGCAGCAGCAAAGGCTTTGAGGGCATGAGCAGCAACGTAGCCCGCACCAAGCTTTACCCGCTGCTAGAGGGCACAGTTATCGGCGACGCCGCAGGCACCTTACGCCTCCACGAGTTTGACGTGCCGAGCGGGCAATTTACTCGTCTGATTGGACGCTATAAATTGGAAGACCCCAGCAATTCTATTGGCGATATGACGGTCATCAATGACAATGAATTGCTGGTGATTGAGCGCGACCAGAACTCAGGCGACGCAGCCAAACTCAAAAAGATTTACAAAATTGATCTGACTCAACTCGGTAGTGACGGTAACTTCATTAAGGTAGAAGTGGCAGACTTGCTCAATATCAAAGATCCTCAAAACTTAGCCGGATTTGGCGAAATCTTCCGCTTTCCCTTTGTCACCATTGAAGATGTGCTGGTCATTGATAAGAACACCATTCTGGTCGCCAACGACAACAATTATCCCGGCACAGGCGGGCGCGGCAAAGACATCAAAGACCCCAACGAACTGATTTGGTTGACTTTAGATACACCGCTGAATGTGGCGGTGGGCGTGGGTCTCAAGAAGTAACACCAACCACCGAAAATTTGGTGATGGGTATAAGTTGCGAAGTGATCGCAGGGGCGGCGAAGCGCCTTCGTGGGCGCTGTTCACACCAAGAACGGGAGGAGGAAAAATACGAGTTTCACGCCATGGACGTACAGGTGGTGCGTCTTGGGCAGAACGGACGCGCTTGAGCACGCCTGCCCGCGTCTCGGGCAAAACGAACCCCCATCAGGGGAGCTAAGGAGTTGGTGGATAGAGCTTGAGGCAGGTCTTTTTGAGTTTTCCCTCACCGCTGACCACCAACCACTCACCTTATCTACTCCAGCGCTCCCTCGATGTCTCCCAGAATATCGTTCACGTCTTCAATGCCGATGGAAATCCTGAGCAGGCCCGGCGTGATGCCCAGCCGCCGCCGCTCGGTCTCGCTCAGCGCCCGGTGCGAAGTGCCCCAGGGCCACGACAAGGTGCTCTGCACGTCCGCTAAGCTGGGGGCCAGCGGGATTTTTCCGGCCAGCGCTTTCACGAAGCTCGGCGCGTCGTCGATGTCGGCGCTCAGCATTCCGCCAAAGCCGTTCGGGAAAAGTTCGGCGGCACGAACGAACTGCGGATGAGAACTCAGGCCCGGATGGTAGACCCGGCTGACGCGGGGGTGATTGGACAGCACATCGGCCACCGCCTGCGCGTTGCCGGAGTGCGCCCGCATTCTCAGGCCCAATGTCTTAAGGCCCTGCATGGTCATCCAAGCGTCGAAGGCGCTGATGGTGCCGCCCAGCCGCAGCAGGCGAGTTCTCGCAGCGGCGATCAGATCGGCCCGCCCACAGGCCACGCCGCCAAAGGCGGTGCTGTGGCCGCTGAGGTACTTGCTCAGTGAGTGCGTCACCAGATCGGCTCCGTGGTCGGCAGGCCGGAACACGGCGGGGCTGGCGAAGGTGTTGTCCACGCTCAGGATGGCTCCGTGGGTGTGGGCCAGCTCGGCCAGCGCGGGCACGTCCGGCACCGTCAGCAGCGGGTTGGTCAGGCTTTCGACGTGAATCACTTTGGTGTTGGCCTTCATGGCGGCCTGCACTTCTTCCAAGTTGCAGGCGTCCACGAAGCTGACTTCGATGCCCAGCCTCGGAAACTCCTCACCCAGCAGCGCGTAGCTGATGCCGTACACGCGGGCGTCGGTGACGACGTGGTCGCCGGACTTCAGCACCCCCAGCAAAGAAGCGCTGATGGCGGCCATGCCGCTGCCCGCCACCAGAGACGCCTCCGTATTTTCCAAGATGCTCATGGCCCGTTCCAGCGTGGCCGCGTTGGGCGTGCCGTTGCGGTAATAAAAGGCGCTGGGTGCTCGCCCACTCATGCTTTCTTCCAGCGCGTCCAAGTCGGGGTAGGCGTAGACGGTGCTCTGATAAATCGGCTCGGCCAGCGGGACAGACGCGTTGGAGCGGGCTTCCTCACCGGAGCGGGCAGCGAGGGTGGTCAGATCGTAGTTGGTGCGGTGAGCATCAGACATACCGCCAAGATAGTGCTTCTCCCGCCGCTCGGCTTACTCCCCCCGGCTCAATCCCTGCGTTTTGAGCGCTCCTTGCAGCGTTTCCTCCCGCTTTTCCATGCTGCCGCCTTCGCCGAAGTAAGCGTTGAGCAGCCGCGCCCAGTCGCCGGGTTTGCCGGTTCTGGCGGCAATCGGATTCATCTGCTCGGTGGCGGCCCTGAGCTGCTCGGCGCTGCCGTCTTTGTAGGTGTTTTCATGAATGACCAGTGGGCGCGGCAGGCGGGGGCGCTGCGCCACGTCCTCGGCGCTCTTGCCGATGGTCAGCGCCGCGAACGGCAGCACCTTGTTGGGCAGTTCCAGCAGCTCGATAATCTCGGCCAGTCCGTTCATCACCCCGCCGATCCAGCAGCCCTGATAGCCCAGCATCTCGGCGGCCAGCAGCATGTTCTGGCCCGCCAGCACCGCGTCCCCGATACCGAAGTGAAGATCGATGGCGGGCGACTGTCCCGGCTCGTATCCGGCCACCTCGATGATCTGGCGCACGCGGCGGGTGTCCGAACAGATCATGAAGCTCTCGGCGGCGCTGGCGATATGGGCGTTGGCCGTCAGCTCGGCTACTTTCTGTTTGGCCTCGCCGGTCAGCCGCACGAACGAATACAGCTGGGCGGTGGCGTCGGTGGGCGCGTGCTGAGCAGCGTACAAAATGGTGTCGAGGTGCTCGGCGGGCATCTGTTCTTCGGTGTAGTGGCGCACGGTGCGGTGGGCTGCAAAAAAAGCGCGAACCTGTTCGGGGGTTTGCTGGCGGGTGGGCAGGGTCGCGGCGGGGGAGAGAGTCATGCGCAGAAGTCTAAGGGGCCGCGCCTCCCGGCAATGGTCAGCTTTCCCCCGCTTGCTCCTGCTCCGGCGCTTCTTCCAGCGGGGCAAACAACTTGTCGAGGTCTTGCGTGCTGAGCTGCCCCGAATCGCTGAGGCCCGCGCCCAGGATGCCCTGCGAGAGCGCGGCCTTGCGGGCCTGCATCTCCAGAATCCGCTCCTCGACGCTGCCCGAGGCGATCAACTTGTAGACGAAGACCGGCTTGTCCTGCCCGATGCGGTAAGCCCGGTCAGTCGCCTGATTCTCGGCGGCGGGATTCCACCACGGATCGTAGTGAATCACGGTGTCGGCGGCCGTGAGGTTCAGTCCCACACCACCGGCCTTGAGGCTGATCAGAAAGACCGGCTTTTCACCGCCCTGAAACGCCTCGATCTGGGCGGTGCGGTTTTTGGTCTGTCCAGTCAGCTTGGCGTATGGGATGCCCAGTTCGCTCAGGGTGTCTTCCAGCAGGCCCAGCAAGGTGGCAAAAGCGCTGAAAATCAGCACCCGGCGGCCTTCCTCGATCATCTGCGGTAAGTTGCCTGAAAGCCAGTCGAGCTTGGCATTGCTCCTGACTTTGCGGGCCACCTCCAACTTGACCAGCCTGGGGTCGGTGACGGCCTGACGCAGCTTGAGCAGCGCGTCCAGCACGGCGATGGTGCTGCGGCCTAAGCCCCTTGCGGCCAGTTCCTCGCGCACCCGCTCCTGCATGGTCACGCGCACGGTCTCGTAGAGGTCGCGCTGGTCGTTTTCCAAACTCAGCCGCACCGGAATTTCGGTTTTGGGCGGCAACTCTTTGGCCACCTCGCTTTTCTCGCGCCGCAGCAAGAAGGGCCGGACGCGGGCGGCCAGCGCGGCGCGGCGGTGCAAGTCGCCCTGCTTTTCAATCGGCGTGCGGTAGAGCTGCCCAAAGATTTTTTCGGTGTAGAGCAGTCCCGGCATCAAAAAATTAAACTGCGACCACAATTCACCGAGGTGGTTTTCTAAGGGCGTGCCGGTCAAGCACAGGCGGTGGCGGGCCGTTAAGCTGCTGGCGGCTTTGGCCGAAGCGCTGCGAGCGTTTTTGATGTTTTGGGCTTCATCCAAAATGATCAGGTGGTACTCGTGGACGCTCAGCTGATCGAGGTCACGGGGCAAGAGTGGATAGGTGCTGAGGATCACGTCGAAGTCGCCGATCCGCTCGAAGTCAGCTTTGCGCTGCGGGCCGTGGAGGGTCAGCACTTTTAAGCTCGGCGCGAATCTGGCGGCTTCGGTGCGCCAGTTGCCCAGCACCGAGGTCGGCGCGATGACCAAGCTGGGCCTGTCGGCTCGGCCCGCCTGTTTCTCGGTGAGGAGGTGAGCCAGCGCTTGAACCGTCTTGCCAAGCCCCATGTCGTCGGCCAAAATCCCGCTCAACCCGTATTCGCGCAGAAATTGCAGCCAGCTCAGGCCCTGCACTTGATAAGGTCGCAGCTCGGCGTTGAGGCCAGTGGGCGGCGCTACCGGCGTGATTCCGGCGAAGTCGCGCAGCCGCTGACCAAGTGCCAGAAGCTGTTCTGCGCCGACCCAGCGTCCCCGGAGGGCTTCTTCGAGTTGGGCGAGGCGGGCGGCGTCGAGCAGAGGCAACCGCAGGGGCCCAGCCGGGAGGTCACGCAGATTGAGTTCGACCAGCACGCCTAAAATCGCCTTGACCCGTCCGGCAGGCAGCGGCAAGCGGTGGCCATCCGGCAAAGCGGCGTAAAGCAGTTCTTCGTCTGAAAGTTGCGCCAGCGCTTCGGAGCTGAGCAGGTCGCTGCGGGTGGCGATCAAATCCACCAGAATCGGCAGCAGGCTCAGCCGCTCACCGCCCACGATCACGCCCAAATCCAGCGTGAACCAGCCGCCGTCTTGCTCGGTTTCGCCGTACCAGTCTTCGATTTCGGCCAAATTGTAGGGAAAGGCGGACGTGATCTCCACGTCGATGCCCTTTTCGCGCAGCAGCGGCACCTGCTCGCGCACAAAGGCAAACCACTCGGCCTCGGTGGCAAACCCCAGCGAGCCGCCGTCGGCGCTGAACATCAGGCGCTGGTTGGGCGGCAGCAGCTTGCCGATTTTCTTGAGTCCGGTGCGGGTCAGCAGTCCGGCGGCGCGGCGCTCGGCGGCGAGGTCGCGGGCGGTTAGCGTCAAGGTGCCGCCGTCTGGGCCAGCTTCAAACTGAGGTTTGGCGGCGTACCAGGGCTGGCCGCCGTAAAGGTGCGTCACCTCCGCTACCCCCAGCGGCGCTCGGCTTGGCATCGGGCCATAAGCGTGTTTGCGCTGGGCGACAACCGGGCGGTAATCGAGGCGCAAGCGGGCCTGATACGGCAGTGGACGGCTTTGAATCTCCACCGGGCGCGGCGCGGGCAGCCGCTCACCCAGCGGCGCGAGGGCGCGGGCCAGCGCTGCGGCTTCCTGCGGCGGCACCGGCGGAATACTCAGGAAGGCTTCTCCAAGTTCGGGCGGCAAGCTGGCTTCAAGGTGGCCGAGCTGATCGCCGCGTTTGTACCACGCGGGCGTGATCGGCAAAATTTCTACGCCCGCCGGAAGCTGGCGCACGGGCCGCTGCGCTCCCCCTTCGTCAAATTGCCACTCCAGCGCGTCGGTGAGGTTAGGGCCGAGCGTCAAAACCGGCAGGCCTTCTTCCCACAGCAGCCGGCCCGTCGCCAGCAGGGTTTCTAAAATGACGCTGCCCAGCGGTGTCCCTTCCAAAAACAGCGCTTCGTCACTGCCGATCAGCCCGCCCTGAGCGCTGCTGGCCAGCAGCCGCAGGGCCGCGTGGTCGCGCCGGGCGTAGACGGGCAAGTCGCGGGCACTTCCGGCGAGGTCGTAGCGCAGGGCGTAAGGCAACTTGAACACGCTGCCCAGCCGGAAATCCTCGCCTTCACGAACGGCACGGCGCACCCGGATCGCCAGCCCCAAACGGCGGGCGCGGTAAGGGTGAATGCCCAGCACGAACACCAAAGTATTGCGCTCGGCGTCGCCTAAATCGGCAAAGCGCTGCTGCGTTTGGTCGAGCCAGCGCTTCAGGTCGGCAGACAGCGGTGCGGTTTGCTGGGGGAGCGCGGAAGCCATTGGGTCATTCTCGCTCATGAAGCCGCGAAGTGCGCCGAAGCGGCCTTCATATTGTGTGCGAACTTGCTTACTGCTAAGCTGAATGTTCTCCAGTTCAGTGCTTTCGTTTGCGTCCTTGTCTGTCGTTCAGTTGTCTGCCCGCTTCACGCTCTGGCCCGCTGCTGTTGGAGGTTTTGCCTATGACCATGCGTCTGCGCCCAAGTTCGGCACTCAGCACCTTTCTTCTCAGCTTGGGCCTGAGCGTGGGTTTGGCGCAGGCACAGGCCACCACACACGTCGAGCTGATTCTGGACTCTTCCGGCAGTATGTTCAGCCGCTTGCCTGACGGCCAGAGCCGCATCAACGTCGCCAAAGACGTGCTGCAAAGTTTTATTGCCAGCTTGCCGGATGATCCTGGCTTGAATGTGGGCCTCAGGATTTACGGCGCTCAGGTGGCCTCGGGCGCGGCGGCCTGCACCGATTCGGCGCTGGTGTTGCCGATGCAGGGTGTCAGCCGCGCCGCCCTGCAAACTCAGGTGGCCCAGACCCGCCCCAAGGGAGCCACCCCGATTGCCTACTCGCTGCAGCAAGCGGGCAGCGACTTTCCCAAAGACAGTGGCAAAAAGCTGATCGTCCTCGTCACCGACGGCCAGGAATCCTGCGGCGGCAAACTCAGCGGGGTGATGGACAACTTCAAGGCGCTGGGCATCAACGTGGATTTGCGGATCATCGGAATTGATCTCAGCGACACGGCTAAAAAGAGCTTTAACGGCGTCGGCACTTTTGAAAATGTGCAGTCGGGAGCTCAGCTGGCCTCGGCGCTGGGCCGCGCCACCCAGCAAGTCGTTCAGCCGGTGCAGACCTTGCTGCCCGTGACCGTTAAGCTCACCTCGGGCGGTCAGCCGCTCGTCAGCGGCGCGACTGTGCGCTTTGAAGCGGCGCTGGGCGGCCTCAAAACTGATTTCCAGAGTGGGGGGAGCGCGTATCAGGCCAGCCTCGCGCCGGGCGTGTACTCGGCTCAAGTGAGCAGCACCGAGTCCGGCACCCAGATGTTTGGCGGCCTCAGCGTGGCGGTGGGCGCGGCCAACACCTTCAGCTTTGAAGTCGGCCAAGTCGGGGCCGTCAAGCTGGAAGTTGCTCCCTTACCGCCCACAGCCGGCGGCAAACTCAAGGTGACGTTCTCGGCTGCACCTGCCGGAGAGCGCAACTGGATCACCATCGCCCAAAAAACCGACGCTGACAGCGCTTACCTGGATTACCAGTTTGCCGCCGGCGCTGCGGGCAGCTTGGAACTCAATGTTCCCGACGAAGAAATAGAGTACGAAGTGCGCTACCACCTCGCCAACCCTGACGGCTCCACGCGGGTGGTGGGGCGCAGTGCCCCCTTCACGCCGAGGCGCGTCGCGGCCAGCTTGGACGGCCCGGCGAGCGCAGTGGGCGGCAGCCAGATTCAGGTCAACTGGACGGGGCCAAACAATGACCGCGATTACGTGACCATCGTGCCCAAGGGAGCCGCCGAGGGCACTTACACCAGTTATTTTTACACCAAAGATGCCAACCCCGGCAAAATAGACGTGCCGATCGCTCCCGGCGATTATGAGCTGCGCTACAGCAGCGACAACTCGGCGCGGACGATGGCCAGCCGCCCGGTCACGGTCAAGGCGGGCAGCTACGCGCTCGAAGCGCCCCAAACGGCCAGCGCGGGCAGTCCAATTTCAGTCAAGTGGACGGGGCCAAACAATCCCGGCGAGTGCGTCACCATCGTCAAGAAAGGTGCGCCGATCGGAACGTTTAATAAATACTTCTACACCCGTGACGGCAACCCCGGCAAGCTGCAAACCCCGCCGGAAGCGGGCGACTACGAAGTGCGCTACTCCACCGAGGGAGCCAGCCCCAACCCGACTTTGGCCAGCGTGCCGATCACCTTGACGTCCAATCAGTACAACTTGGACGCGCCCAATACTGCGCTGGCTGGAAGCAAACTCAGCGTCAAGTGGACGGGGCCAAACAATCCTGGCGATTACGTGACCATTGTCAAAAAGGGCGATCCGGTGGGCACCTATACCCAGTATTTTTATACCCGTGACGGCAATCCCGGCGCACTTCAAACGCCGCTGGTGGTGGGCGACTACGAGCTGCGCTACTCCACCGAAGGCGTCAGTCCCAATCCGACGCTGGCCAGCCGCACACTCCAACTCACGGCCGCCAGCTATAAGCTCGAAGCGCCCAGTAGTGGCCCACGCGGCGGCACGCTGCAAATCAAGTGGACGGGGCCGAACAATCCCGGTGATTACGTCACCATCGTCAAAGCGGGTGCGCCCACCGGCACGTATACCGAATACTTCTACACCGCCGCTGGCAACCCTGGCAGCTTGCCTTTGCCTGCCGAAGCGGGGCAGTACGAACTGCGCTACTCCACCGAGCAGGCCAGCCCCAACCCGACGCTTTACAGCTTGCCGTTTACCGTGAAATAAGCGGCGGCTTCCAAAAAAATGGAGGGTCTAAGCGAAACTGGCTTAGACCCTCCACCTTGAAACAGATTTTTAGACTTGCTTAAGCTTGGTGAACTTCCGCCGTTTCTTTGCTGAGGCTGACGGGTGCGGCGGCCACCGGAGCGGGCGTCACGGCGCTGGCGGCACTGACCACCGCAGCGGGAGCACTCGGGGCCAGGATGGTCTGGGCGTTGGCGGCGGCGACCACTGGAGCGCTCTCTTCTTTAAAGCTGCCTTCCAACTCGTCTTTGAGGCCTTGCGTGCCTTTGCGGAACTCGCGGATGCCGTTGCCGAGCGATTTGCCCAGATCAGGCAACTTTTTGGGGCCAAACACGAGCAGGGCGGCGACGAGAATCAGCAGGATTTCGGGCATTCCTAAATTGGGCATGGTGGTGTTCCTCCGTTTATTTGAGTGTAGACAGGTGAATTTGGTTCCAGATGAAACTGGGCCGGACGCAGTGAGGGGCGCGGAAGAGGGCAAGCGGTCTTTACACCTAGATATACGCTCTTGGCGGTGCTTTTAGATGTAAGAAACCTCAGCGGTAAGCCCGTAAGGTGCCGTCCATGAAGGCGACGTAAAGGCTGCCACCGTCGGCCAGCGGAGTGGCCTGCACGCCCTGGGCTTCGCGCTGCGACCAGACTGAGCGCCCACTGTGCAGACCCAGCGCAGACAGCTCGCCCAACTCGGAAGCGAGGTAGACGTAAGAGCCGCTGATGACCGGGCTGGCCGTGACCCGTCCTCCGAGTTGGTGCATCCAAATGTCGTCGCCGCCGGCCAAAGTCAGCGCCCGCACTTGGCCGCCCCAGCCCGCCACCACCACCACATCTTCTTGCACGGCGGGCGCGGCCCACACTTCATCTTCGAGGTCGTAGCTCCACAGCACCGCGTCACTGGCCAAAGCCGCCCGGCCCGCTTTGATCTGAAGGTGCAGGGCGTGAACTTCGCCTTTCCAGGTCGCCACGATCAAGGCCGCTTCGCCTCTTGCCAGCGGAGTCAGCGCCGGCGTGGCGTGGGTGACGCCCACTTCCACTTTCCAAAGTTGACTGCCGGTTAGGGCGTCGAGGGCGTGGAGCCAGCCGTTTTCGTCGGCAATCAGGGCCGCGCCGCCCCAGATCAGCGGTGAAGCGGCGATGGGGCCGTCGGTGCGGTAGGCCCAAGCCAGCTCGCCAGTTTTGGCGTTGACGGCGTGTAAGTGCCCGTCGCGTGAGGTGACCAGCACCCGATCGCCCCAGAGGGTCGGTGCGCCGGTCAGCTCGGCGCGGGTCTGGTGCGTCCAAATCAGGCTGCCGTCTAAGCTGGCTCGCCGCAGCGCTCCGTCCCACGCGCCGTAAATCACGCCGTTGCCGAGTAGGGTGGCAGGGGCAGTCACTTCGTCGTTTGCGCCGAGAGTGGCGTGAAGATCACCGCTGCTGCTGACCAGAGCCAGTTGGCCGCTGCGGGTGCCGACGGCCAGCAGGCCCTGATGCCCCACCACCGCCGAGGGCCAGGTCACTTCACCGGGCAAGCTGATGTTCCAGCGCTCGCGCAGTTCGCTCGGCCAAGCTGGGCCGCCGAGGTGTACGCCGCTGCGGCTGCGGCCTCCCCGGTACTGTGCGGACGCTCCGGCGCGGGCCTCAAAACGGGCCTGCACCCACAACTCGGCCAGAGCGCGGGCGTGGGCCGGGCGGTTCTCGGGCTTTTTGGCCAGCAGGTGCAGCAAAATCGTTGCCACGTGGTCGGGTATGGCCGGATTGAGTTCGCGTGGATCGGGCACGTGCTCATAGACATGCTGAAACAGCACGCTCTGGTCGTTGTCGCCCACGAACGGCGGCGAGCCGCAGGCCACCCGGTAAAGCACTGCGCCCAGCGCGTAAAGGTCGCTGCTCGGCCCCACGCCGCTGCCGCGTGCTTGCTCGGGGGCCATGTACTGCGGCGTGCCCAGCGTGACTCCGCTGCGGGTCAGGTGGCGGGTGTGTTCGCTCATCGAAACCAGCCCGAAATCCATGATGCGCGGCAAGCCGTCTGCGCCGAGCAGCACATTGCCCGGCGTCAGGTCGCGGTGAACCAGCCCCTCGTCGTGAATATGCGCCAGCGCTTTTGAAACGAAAGCGGCGGCTGTCAAGAAGCGCTCCAAGCTGCCCGGCGCGTCTTCCAGCGGGCCGAGGAGGCTGATCGGGCCGCCGGTCAGCAGCGGCATGGTAAAAAAGTCGCGCCCGAGATCTTGTCCCAGGTCGTGAATGGCCACCACGCCAGGGTGTGAAAGCCGCGCCAGTATCCTGACTTCGCGCAAAAACCGTTCACGATCCAGAAAGTGGACTTGTTCGTGCAGCGCTTTGAGGGCCACGTCGCGCCCGAGGTGCAAATCGGTGGCGCGGTACACCAAAGCGCTGCCGCCCTCGCCGATCATTTCGTGCAGCAAATAACGTCCAGTTAGAGTTTGGCCTGCGCTCAGCGGCATAGAGGCCGAGTCTAGCTTGTTCGGGAGAGAAGTGGGCACTCTGAACTCAGAATGTAATGAGGCACACTCTGTCAGGAAAGTCGGTGTCGGCAGCGCGGTTTTTCACAGTCCCCAGCTTGAAGGCTCAGAGTGTCCAGACCTCAGTCGTCGCGCAGATCGTTGGCGTCGAGCAGCGCCCGGTATTCGTCTATCGGCTCACCGTCGCCCAGTTCTTTGGCAATTTTTTCGATGGCCAGCCGCACCACTTCGCTCTTAGAAATCAGGCGCTCAGGGCTGGACAGTTCATAGGCGGTTTTGGTCAGCAAAGCGTCTTGCTCCTCGCTGATGACCACTTGTAACCGCTTGCGTTCCTTTTTGGGCATTGATACTCCTGAGCTGGGGGCTGATCTCCCACGCACCTTCGGCTCTGAGCCTAGCATGTTCGCCCTCACCTGCTCAATATGCACAAAAGCCTACAGATGAGTGTGGTTGCGCTGCGCGTGTCGGCAACCTTGAGTGAGAGGCGGCTGCCGTTTGAGGTGGCTGGCGTTTACGGCGCTGGCCTACGCTCTGCCTACGCTTCCTCGGTAAGGTAAGGCCAGAGAAACACGCTCAATAAGCAAACACCCTGCGGAGGTGCGCTATGCCTAGACCGATTTTTCCTTTTTTGGTGCTGACATCAAGTCTCTTGTCAGGCTGGGCTGCTGCCCAGAGCGCCACCAACATTCAACTGATTTTGGACGCCTCGGGCAGTATGTCGGGCAAACTGCCGGACGGCCAAACCCGCATCGCTTCGGCTCAATCCACCTTGACCCAGTTTCTCTCGGGCCTCAACGCCGATTCTGGCTTGAATGTCGGGATGCGGATTTACGGCGCGGGCCTCAAAGCGGGTCAGCAGTGCGAAGACTCGGTACTCGTGACGCCGATGAAGGGTTTTGACAAAACGGCCCTGCAAGCGCAGGTCAACGCCGCCAAACCTAAAGGTGCTACTCCGATTGTGTATTCGCTGATGCAAGCAGCCGCCGATTTTCCGAAAGACGACAGCCAAAAAGTCATTGTTTTGGTGACGGACGGTGAAGAATCCTGCGGTGGCAAGCTCAATGACGCGGTGGCCCTCTTCAAAAAACTGGGCATTCAAGTAGACCTACGCATCATCGGCATTGACCTCAACGAAAAGGCCCGCAAGAGTTTTGAAGGTGTAGGAACTTTCGAAAACGCCCGCAGTGGCAGGGAACTCGGTGAGGCACTGAACCGCGCGACGGCCAGCGCTCAAACGGGCAAATACGCTGTCTCAGGCCCCAAAACTGCTGGAGCAGGCAGCAACATTGCCATCAAGTGGACGGGGCCGAATAACGAGGGCGATTACGTGACTATCGTGCCTAAGGGTGCGCCCATCGGTCAATACAAGGATTACTTTTACACTAGAAATGGCAATCCAGGCAGCCTTACTGTGCCGCTCGTTGCGGGTGAATACGAGCTGCGCTACTCCAGCGAAAAGGCCCGACCCAACCCGACGCTGGCCAGTAGCCCCATTACCCTGACGCCGGCGGCGTACAGCTTATCGGGGCCAAAATCCGTTGGGGCAGGAAGTGTCTTTGAAGTCAAGTGGACAGGGCCAAACAACTCTGGCGATTACGTGACTATCGTGCCTAGGGGTGCGCCCGTCGGTCAATACAAGGATTACTTCTACACCAGAAACGGGAACCCCGGCAAATTGACCGGGCCGCTCGATCCCGGTGAATACGAGTTGCGCTACTCCAGCGAAAAGGCCAATCCCAACCCCACCCTGACCAGCGTTCCTATTACCCTGACCGCCGTGAAGTACGGGCTCTCGGCTCCTTCCAGCGCCAAAGCAGGCAGCAGTATTCAGGTCAAGTGGACGGGGCCAAATAATCCTGGCGATTACGTCACGGTGGTGCCCAGAGGCACGCCAGTCGGACAATACAAGGATTACTTCTACACCAGAAATGGCAATCCCGGCACGCTCAAAATTCCTGCACAGCCGGGCAGCTACGAAATTCGGTATTCCAGCGAGAAGGCCAGTCCCAATCCCACGCTGAGCAGCATTTCCATCGAAGTGCGCTGAACGCGTCAGCACCCCACGTCCAAAGTAAGCGGCCCAAGACAGGAGGAACACCATGTCCAGACCGGAGATTCTTCTGCTGACGCTGGCTCTGGGGACATCGGCAGCCGCCGCCCAGAGCGTCACGAATGTCCAACTGATCTTGGACGCCTCGGGCAGTATGCTCGGCAAATTGCCGGACGGTCAGACCCGCATCGGCTCGGCCAAGAGCACGCTCACGCAGTTTTTAAGTGGCCTCAACGCCGATTCCGGCTTGAATGTCGGGATGCGGATTTACGGCGCGGGCCTCAAAGCGGGCCAGCAGTGCGAAGACTCGGTACTCGTGACGCCGATGAAGGGCTTTGACAAAACGGCCCTGCAAGCGCAGGTCAATGCCGCCAAGCCTAAAGGTGCTACTCCGATTGTGTATTCGCTGATGCAAGCGGCCGCTGATTTTCCGAAAGACAACAGCCAGAAAGTCATTGTGCTGGTGACGGACGGTGAAGAATCCTGCGGCGGCAAGCTCAATGACGCGGTGACGATGTTCAAAAAACTGGGCATTGACGTGGACATCCGCATTATCGGCATAGATCTGAATGCAAAAGCCCGCAAGAGTTTTGAAGGCGTGGGAACTTTTGAAAATACCCGCAGCGGTGCGGAGTTGGGCGCGGCGCTCAGTCGGGCGACGGCCAGCGCTCAAACCGGAAGATATGGAGTGTCAGCGGCCAAAACAGCCACTGCAGGTGACACCATTGAAGTGAAATGGACGGGGCCGAATAATCCTAGAGATTACATCACCGTGGTCAAAAAGGGCGAGGCAGAAGGCAAACCCAGTGGCAAATCCGTACTGACCAAAGACGGCAATCCGGCCAAACTGCTGCTGCCACCACAAGCGGGTGAGTATGAACTTCGTTACTCCAATTTCAACGCTCTCCCCAATCCTACCCTTGCCAGCTCGCCCATTACACTCAAACCAGCAATGTATGGATTATCGGCCCCCAGCAGTGCTAAGGCGGGCAGCACCATTGAAGTGAAGTGGACGGGGCCGAACAATCCCAGAGATTATGTCACCGTGGTCAAAAAGGGCGAGAGAGAAGGTCAGTACAGCGGCAAATCCGCATTGACCAGAGATGGCAATCCTCTCAAGCTCAAATTGCCCGATCAGCCGGGAACATACGAACTCCGTTATTCCAATTTCAACACTATTCCCAATCCCACGTTGTTCAGCGTCGTCATTGAGGTGAAATGATGAAATGCCTCCTGACGCTGCTCCTCTGCGCACTGCTGGGTCAGGCCGCCGCTGACCGCGCCGCGCCAGAGTTTTACGGCTTTTCGCCGGATGGACGCTACGCAGCTCTTGCTCAGCACGGTATTCAGGAGGGCAGCGGCTTTGCTTATACCGAACTCTGGGTGGTGGACAGTGCCAAGAATACCTTGCTAGAGCGCTTTTATAAGCAAACTGAACAGGGCGACGGTGGAGGGCGGGCCGGGTTACTGAACATGCAGCAGGTCTATGCTCAAGCTGCGCCGATCCTCAACCGCCTCGGCATCAGCGATTTGCGGCGCGGCAGTGTGATTTGGAAGCGCACGCCGCCCAACTTGCGTCCGCAGCCAAGCGGCCCCGATGTCTTTCCCGCCGAAATACCGGGCAGGCCAAATATGCCGCCCCCTCAAAACTATCCGTTGGAAGTGGGAGGGGCATTGTGGCTGTTTCACCTCTGGCAACTTCCTTTTGGCCCGAGTCAAGCTTGTCCGCCTGCCGGAGAATTTTCAGGCTTCTCACGTGGCCTGAAACTCACGGTCACATCTAGATCCAAGCCCAATACCGAAGTCACCACTACGCTGCAAGAAGACGCGCGTGTGCCCACCAGCCGCCGCTGCGCCTTTCATTACGATCTGGCGGAAGTGAGGGTGCAGGGCAACTTTATGGCCGTCACGGTGGCGATGTACCGCGATTCAGGATTTGAGGCCACGACCGATATTCGTTACCTCCTTGTCACGGGGCGCAGGCCAGACCGTTGAACGGCCAACCCAAACCTCATTTCTCAGGGGAGAGCTGCTTAACCAAAGCGCGGCGCAGCGTGGGCGGCAACCCTTGACCGGCCCGCGCCGCCGCCTTCAGGTACAGCTGCCACGTCTGGGTGCTGCCCTCCAAGCGGTTCAGGAGCCGAGCGGCGTGCAGCGCATACAAAAACGGTTCGCGGGCGAGGCGGCGCAGCACTGAGCGCTTCACGGGCCGCTGTTCGCGCCAGGCCAGCTGGCAGCAAATCAGTTCCAAGCGGGCCAAGCGGTTGGGAGTGCGGGCCAGTTGTCCGGAAGTGTTGAATTGGCTGAGTGCCTCCAGGTGGCGGCGTATCTGGTCAGGAGCAGTGAGAAAGAGCGCCGCGTCTAAGCGGCCTTCCACCAACAGTTCCTGATAACTGGCCGCTTCAGCTTGTGCCAAGAGCGCCAAAAGTGGCTGTTGGTCTTGGTCTTGCAGAATGCTCAAAATTCCCAAATGGAGTGCCACCTGTTGCCCGATGCGGTCAAGCTGTCCGGCGGGAACAGTCGCCAGCCGCGCTTCTAAGCGCTGCCGGGCCGCGCCGAGAGCGCCGCAGTGCCACTCAATTTCTGCCAACACCAGATCGGGCAGGGCCGCGTGGGCAGCGTCGGGGATGGGCAGGTCTTGCAAATCTTGGGCGGTGTTCCACGCCAAGCCCAGTGCGCCGCGCCGTAGGTGCAAGGTGGCGAGATTGCGGTAAGCCATGTGGAGGCTGGGCGTGTGGTTCAGTTCCCGCGCCAAGCTGAGCGTTTCTTGGTTGCCGCTGATGGCAGCTGCGGTATCACCCAACTTTTCAGCGGTCACGGCGAGGTTCAGCACGATGCCGAGGGCGCTCGGCAATTGGCCCAGCGAGCGGGCCAGACTCAGGGCGTCTTCCAGGGTGTGGCGGGCTTCGGCTAGACGTTCTTCTTGACCGTAGACCGCACCCAGATTGCCCAGAAAGCGAACCTTCAGTTCGGGCGGCGGTTGATATGCCAAGCCCGCTTGATAAGCGGCGCGGGCCTCAGCGTAGCGCCCCGCTCTTAAGCGTAAGTTGCCACGGAGCAGATGCAGGCGGCAGCGTAAATTGAGATCCACCGTGATGTTGGCCCGTTCTAAGCGCTCCACGACGCTGAACGCTGCGTTGATGGAGAGGTCGGCTTGGCTGAGTTCACCGCGCAGCAGCTTGGCGGTGGCGGTACTCAGGTGAGCGGTCAGCAGCGCCGCGTCGCTTTGCCAGCGCTGGGCATACGTATGGAGGGCCTGTGCGTTTTGTTCTAAGCCCGGCGCGTCGGCGAGCAGTTCTTGAAGTCCGGCCAGCTCGCTCAGCAGTGGCAAGCGGGCTTCGTCGTCGAGCAAGCTCAGCGCCTGCGTGTAGTGCTGCCGCGCCGCCGCATAAGCACCGATGCGCTGGGCTTGTTGTGCTGCGCGGGTAAGGCTCTGAGCAGCTTGATCGCAGCGGCCCGCTGCTTGCCAGTGCTGAGCGATCAGCGCCCAAAAGGTGTGAAGAGGCGTTCCCACTGGGCGTTCATTCAATTCGCTGAGCCAGTGGGCCAGCCGGCCCTGCCAAAGGGTTGCCAGCGGCGGTGAGAGCGGAGGCACAGCCTCAAGTTCCGTTGAGTTGTGTTCTGCTCCAGACAGCCACTGCGCCACTTCGAGTTCGGGCAGGCCCACCACCTTGCTCCACAGCGCGGCGCTGCCCGGAGAAAGTTCGGGAGGCAGCAAGCGGCGGGCTTGGGCCAGCAACTCAGCGTAGTCGTGCCCGTTTCCCAGCAGCGCGGCGGTGCGTGGGTGCGGCTCGCTGCTCAGTGATTTCAGTTCACGTTTGAGCGCGTTGTACACGGCGCTGGCCTGATCACGCCGCCCACTTTGCACATGCAAACTCATCAGGCGTTGGGCAGCGTCTTCGTCTGAGGGGTCATCGTTGAGTAGGGCTTCAAGGCACAGCTCCGCGTCCTCCACTTTGCCTGCTTGGGCACAGTAAGCGGCCTGGGCACGCCGAGCGCGTTGCAGCAGTTCTGACAATCGGCGGCGTTCGTCTTGCTGCCACGCTTCCAGGTCGGGCAACTCGGTCGCGTCCAGCGGCAAAAAGGGAGCGGTGGCCAGCGCCAGGGCTGCGCTGTGATCGGCACTCCCCAGAGGTTGTTTGCTCAGCGTGTTTACCAAGCCCTCAAACTCGGCGGTGTCGATCTTGGCCTTGACATGGACGCCGCTGCCCTGATCCCAGAGCCACTCGCCAGCACCTGGCAATCGCCGCAGGCTGCCCAGGGCTTGGCGCAGATTATGCGGGCGTCCACTTGGCCAAAACAGCCGCATCAACTCGCTCCTGGCCGTCTCCCGCCCAAGGTGAGCCAAATACGCCAACAGCAAGCGCGTTTTGCCGCGCACCCGCAGCACTTCACCGCCGTAAGCGAAATGGGGTGAGCCGAACAGCCGCACGCTGAGCATGAAGGTATTATGCCCCGGTTTCATAAAGATAACGCTCAGATGAAATAATCAACAGGGAAGAAGGGTTGGTTAGGCTGAATTCAAAGCTGGCCTCGCCCGTTATTGTGCAAGAAAAAATTCTTGTCCAGCACAGTATCCAGCAGCGTAACCCAGGCATTTGACAGCGCCCTCGGCGGCGTGCCACCATAGCTGACCCACATCGTTTAACGTCGCCGTTTTTCAGGCACAGCTTGTCCCACCATTGTTTTGGCACTTTCTGGGACGCGGCGACTTTTTGAATCGGAGGTTCATTATGAAGCAATTACGCTCTTTTGGTATCGCTCTTCTCGGTTGTTCGTTGCTCGGCTTCGCGGCCGCCGATAAAGTGGTCAGTATCGGCTACAGCGGCCCGCTTTCCGGCGGCGCGGCGTTTTACGGCAAAGACGTGCAGTCGGGCCTCGATATGGCCATCGACGAACTCAACAAATCGGGCGGCGTGACCGTTAAAGGCGAGAAAGTCACCTTCAAGTTGGTGGCCCTCGACGACAAGTACCTGCCCAACGAAACCGCCACCAACGTCAAGCGACTGACCTCACAGGGCATCGACGTGATTTTTGTGCCGCACGCTGGCGGCATCCTGACGGTGCAGGCCTTCAACACCCGCGATCCTCAGTTTTTGTTGGCGGCCTACTCTTCTGAACCCAAGATTCTGGAAGCCAACAACCCGCTGACCTTCATGTTGCCGCCGCGCTACGACGTCTACGTCGCGCCGTTCGTGCAAAAGGAAATCGCCACCTTCGGCAAGAAATTGGGCATGGTCGGCACCACCTCGGCTTACGGCAAGGCTTGGGGCGACGTGGTGTCGGCAGAGTGGAAAAAGCAGGGCGGCACCATCGGCACCAACAACGGCGTGGACTACGGCACCACCGTGGACTATTCCAGCGCCGTGACCAAAGCGCTTTCCGAGAAACCCGACGTGCTGTTTATCGGTGGGCCTTCGCAGCCCACCGCCTTGGTGGTCAAAGCGGCCCGCGAGCAGGGCTTTAAAGGCGGATTCATCGTCATGGATCAGGCCAAGTTCGAGCAGATGAGCCAAATCGTGCCGCAGAGCTACCTCAACGGCGCGGTGGGCGTGCTCCCGGTGGCCGAGTTCCCCGGCACTCAGGTGTTCAGCGCTCAGTATCAGCGCCTCTACAAAAAAATCCCCACCAGCGAGGCGGCCCTCAACTACATGGGCATGAACGTGATCGCCAAAGCGATGGAGCTGGCCGGAACCACCGAAGATCCAATGGCGATCCGTGCCAAGCTGGGGCAGGCCGCCACCTCGCTGCCGCGCAACAAAACCGTCTACAGCCTTAAGAGTGTCACGCCTCAGGGCCACATGGACGCCGATGTACTGGCCGGATTTATTCAGGACGGCAAATACACCCGCCTGCGCCTGACCAGCCTCAAGTAAATTCTCCTCAAGCGCGTCCCTCACCTGTCATTGGCGGTGGGGGCGCTTTGTTTATGCGCTTTTCTCGCTAAGTACGGCCAGATTACCGTTTTGGGATTCCGCCAAAAACGCTCCATCCCTCCACTCTCATCTGGCCGTACTTTTCCACCTTCTCGCTTTGCTCGGTTTATCTAAAGATAAACGTTGTTCTACTTAATCACCTTTTACGGCCCGCTTCCTTTTCTAGTGGCACTGATTGACGGCTGTAGCTGCCGCGCCAAAGCCCTGCGCTTCAAAGGTGTAGTCGAGAGGCCCAGTCAGCACGCCGGTTTTGAGGGGTTTGAGCTGAAGGCGCAGCGTTTTGCCTGCCGTCAATCCGGCGGCGATGGCCGCGTTGGCCGCCGGATCGAGGAACGTGAACGCCGACAAATCCAGTTTGCCAGCCACTTCATACGAGCGCAGCGTTTTGACTGCCAGCGGCCCAGCGCTGCCGACTTGATACGTCACTCGGTAGAGCTTGTCCAAGTCGTTGCGCTGGCCCTTGTCAAACAAGGCGTATTTGCTGCTGAGGCTGGCCAAATAGCCGCCGCCGATACAGCGCAAACTCAAATAGCTCTTGCTGGTGTCGGTGTACCGCTCGTCCAGATAAATGACGCTGTTGTTTTGTTTCTTGGTGTCCTGAGAAACCTCATACGACACTTTGCTGTCCGGCACCCGCACTTCGGCGGCGAGGCCGGTGGTCAAAAGAGCTGCCGTCAAACTGAAGACGGCGAGCAGCAAAGAATGTGAAGGAGACATAGGACAGTTTAGAGGATTACCCCAAGTCTTGGAGTTCGCAGGCGATCTGGGCGGCCACCACCGCGTTGTTTTTGACGAGCGCGATATTGGCCGTTAAGCTGCGCCCACCGGTGATCTCCACGATTCTGCCCAGCAAGTAAGGCGTGGTGTCTTTGCCTTTGATGCCCTGCGCCGCCATGTCCGAGAGCGCTTGCTCGATGACGGGGGCAATTTCGGCGTGAGGGATTTCGGCTTCGAGCGGAATCGGGTTGGCGATCAGTGCGCCGCCTGCCGACTGGCTTGGCAGAGCCAGCGACCACTGGGCGTGGAGGGCGCGGGCCACTTCTGCGGCGTCCTTGGCCATCAGCGGCGCGGCGTAACCCGATTCGCGGCTGTAAAAAGCCGGAAAGGTCGGCACACCGTAGCTGATCACCGGCACGCCCTGCGTCTCCAGGTATTCCAGCGTCAGGCCGATGTCCAGAATGCTCTTGACTCCAGCACTCACCACCGCGACGGGCGTGCGGGAGAGTTCGGTCAGGTCGGCGCTGATGTCGTAGCTCTGCTCGGCTCCCCGGTGAACGCCGCCGGTACCGCCAGTGGCAAATATCCGAATGCCAGCCAGCGCGGCTATACGCATGGTGGTGGCCACTGTCGTGGCTCCGTGCCCGCCCGAGGCTACCGTGAACGGCAGATCGCGCACGCTGATCTTCTGCACGGTTTTATCGGTGCCCAAAATCTCCAATTCTTCATCGCTGAGGCCCGCTTTGAGTCGCCCGCCGATGACGGCGATGGTGGCCGGCACGGCTCCAGCGAGGCGAATCAGGCTCTCGACCTCGCGGGCAGTTTCTACATTCTGGGGGTAGGGCATGCCGTGGCTGATGATGGTGCTTTCTAAGGCCACCAGCGGGCGACCATCATAAATGGCCTGGGCCACTTCCGGCGTGAAATCGAGGAGGGGGTGAGACATACCTTCAGGGTAACGTGTTTGGAGCGAAATCAAGTGCGGGTCGCTCCAAGTTGGCTGCCAGCAAAGCGGGTGACAAATCCGCCCGCACTGCGCCGGGCGCTTCGATGGTCAGCGCGGCGCAGAGGTGCGCCCGAGTCAGCGCGGCGGGCCAGCTTTGGCCGTGCCACAGGTGAGCCAGCAGCCCCGAGAGCAGGGCGTCTCCAGCTCCGGTCACGTCCAGCACGTCAGCTTGGCGGGCGGAGGTATACAGGAGTTCTTCACCCACCAGCACGCTTCCGCGCTTGCCCAAGGTCAGCAGCACCCACTCGGCTCCCTGTCGCCGCAAATGCTGGGCGGCGTCAATCAGGGTGCTGTCATCTTCAATTTCGGCCAAGTCCATTCCACTCAGCGCCGCCAGCTCGGCCCGATCAGGGCTCAGCAGCCAGACGGGGCGGGCGGGGGAGAGCAGCGGGCGCAGCCGCTCCGCTTTGGGAGCGCTGACCGGCTCGAGCGCCACCGGCAGGCCGCGCAAGGCAGCTTCGTCCAGCAAAAAGGCCACCACGTCCGGCGGCAAATTGGCGTCCACGATCAGGGCGCTGGCTCCCGTCAGCGGCTCGGCCCACCCGCTGACGTCGGCGGCGCTGAGCTGAGCGGTCAGGGCCATGCTGCTCAGGCCCGCGTGCAACTCGCCGCTTTCTTCCAGCACCGCCGTATAACTTCCGGTGGGGCCACTGCGCCGCAGCACACCTGAGACGTCCACACCGCTTTGCTCGGTGAGGCTCAGCAAACTGGTGCCGAATAGATCGTCGCCCACCACGCCCAGGAGCTTGGTCGGCACGCCGAGTTGCGCCAGATTCTGCGCCAAGTTGCGGCCCACCCCGCCCGCCGAAAACGTCGTGTGCGCCGGATTGCTGGTGCCAAGGCGCAGTGGCGCGTGTGAGCGGCTGAGAATGTCGGTGTTGAGGCCGCCTGCCACCACGAGGGGGCCACCGGACGAAATGAAGACTGGAGGTTGACGCGGCATGGGCCTCAGCTTAGCGCCGCCGAACCGTGTTGCTCTGGCTTCTTGTCCAGCCGCAATAGCTCTAGGCTATTTCGTAAAGAGCAGAATTGCGTTACACTGAGAGCATGTCCCAGCCCGAAGGCAACAACGACGCCGCCCTGCGGCCCAAGACCCTCAGCGAATATGTCGGCCAAGTCAAACTCAAAGACAAGCTCAGCGTGTATTTGCAGGCCGCCCGTAACCGCCGCGAAGCGCTGGATCATACGCTGCTGTTCGGGCCGCCCGGACTCGGCAAGACCACACTGGCGCACATCATTGCCCACGAACTCGGCGTCAATATCCGCGTGACCTCCGGCCCGGCCATCGAAAAGCCCGGCGACCTCGCGGCCATCCTCACCAACAGCCTCGAAGAAGGCGACGTGTTGTTCATTGACGAAATTCACCGGCTGGGCCGCATTGCTGAAGAGCACCTGTATCCGGCGATGGAAGATTACAAACTTGACATCGTGCTGGGACAAGGCCCCGCCGCCCGCACCATCGAGCTGCCGCTGCCGCGCTTTACTTTGGTCGGCGCGACCACCCGCCCCGGCTTGATCAGCGCCCCGATGCGCTCACGCTTTGGCATTATCGAGCACTTGGAGTACTACACGCCCCAAGAAATCGCCCTCAACTTGCTGAGAGACGCCCGCTTGATGGGGTTTGGCTTAGCGGACGACGCGGCCCTGGAAATCGGCGCACGTTCACGTGGCACCATGCGGATTGCCAAACGGCTGCTGCGGCGGGTGCGCGACTACGCCGAGGTGGCGGGCGAAAGTGTCATCGGTATGGAGCGCACCTACAGCGCCCTCGAAAAGCTGGGCTTGGACACGGCGGGCTTAGATGACCGCGATAAGAAATACCTCGAGACCCTGATTCATCGCTTTGCGGGCGGGCCGGTAGGCGTCGATACGCTCGCCACTGCCATCAGCGAGGACGGTTTGACGCTCGAAGACGTCTACGAGCCGTACCTGATTCAGCTCGGATTTATCAAGCGCACGCCGAGGGGCCGGGTCGCCACCGCGCACGCCTATCAGCATCTGGGCTTACCGGTGATGGGCCATCCTGACGACGATTTGCCCCTGTTTATTAACTGAAGTTTGAAGACTGAAGGCGGCTCCCAGTTGTGTTGGTGGGCCGCCTTCAGTCTTCAAAAGGCGGAAACGTGAGCAGAAGTTCCTGAGTTTGCACTGCCCGGATCAACGGGCAAGCGTGCTCATGGGCACTGTTTTGCCCAACACCACCTCTTTCAGAGCGGGGCAGAACGTTCCCGGAGGACTGACAACCCTCACATGCGCCATCAGCATTGGAGGATGCCACTTATACTGCGTGCATGCTACAGCTCAGGTTCAGGCGCATCCGTCCACTCCTCAGTGTGCTTGGACTCGTGGTTGTGCTTGCGGCCTGCTCTTGGGGGGGCGATACTCGCTCAGTGCAGGCCACCGAACAAGCGGTGATCGACGCTGCCCGTGACGCCATGCTCGCGGCTGCGAAAGCCGTCGGTGGCAGCCAACTCAAAGCAGGGGTACGCTGGTCCGGGTGTCCGGGCGGCGTTGGTAACCAATACATGGGCGGGGGAGTCATGAAGGCTCCGAAGGGCGACACCTCTCTCCAGCTCGAAGCCATTCGGTCAGCGGTGGTGAAGGCCGGATTCACCGACGTCACTCAGGTTGAAGGGAAGGTCAGCGTTGAGCGCGACGACATCAATCTCACCATGGGGTACCGCATATTCGACCACAGTTGGCCCATCTCCTTCCGCTCAAAGTGTTACAGATATTTCAAAGCTGAACATCAACGGGTGAAGGCTAGCGTGTACAAAGATATTGAGGGCCTCATCCCCTGACGTAACCCAGTTCACTCTTCGAGCATTTTGGGCACTCTGTAACAGTGAGCTGACAGTTGTAGGCGCATGCAAGAGCCTCAGCACGGCCAGCTTCAGCGAGGTGCGTTATCTCGGCACCTTCTCGCAGGACGTGAGCCGCTTCGCCAACACTAACGTGCAGTATTTGTTTCAGGGGTTCAGCCGCGAAGGTCAGTACCTGATGACGTTCAACGCTTCGTTTGCTGGCAATAAGTTGCCCAGCTGCGGCGCGTTGGAAGTGCATGGCTACGGCGTGGCCCCGCAACCCAACGGCACCACTGCCGACCAAGTCCGCTACGAACGTGCGGTGAAGGCCTACTTTCAGCAGACGGCCCAAATCCTGAGCGAGGGCGGTACTGCTCCCGAAGCGCAGCGCCCAGATCAGCTGGTGCTGTCGTTGCAGCTCAACTAAACTCCCCGCCCTAAAACCGTGCGGCTGAGCGTCCCGTTTGACCTGTGCGGCGCGGCGTCAGCCACCTTGAGGCCAGCACGCCTGCCAAAAAGCCGAACAAGTGACTTTCCCACGAGATGTGCGGGTCATGCGGCAGCACGCCCCACAGCGCTCCGCCGTAGAGCAGCAGAGCCAGCGCCGCCGTGAGAATAGAAACGGGGCGGCGGTCGTGCCAAGCGCTGGCCAGCAGCAGCCCGAAGTAACCGAACACCAGTTCGCTGGCTCCCAAGTGGTCGCCGCCGCGCGCCAGCAGCCACACCAGCAGGCCGCCCACGACCACGATGATCAGGGTGGAGAGCAAAAACCGGCCCACTCCGCGCAGCGCCGTCAGGAAGGCCAGCACCGCCAGCGGCAGCGTGTTGCTGATCAGATGGGTAAAATCGCCATGCAAAAACGGAGCGGTGAAGATGTGACTCAGGCTGCCCAACTGACGCGGCTCGATGCCGTAAGCGTCCAGCGAGCCGCCGAAAATCAGTTGATCTAGGATTTCTTGCAGCCAGATGATGCCAATCAGTGCCGCCGTGACGACGCCCGCGCCGCGCAGTTGGTTGCGGGTGGTCAGCCGCAGCGGCTCAGACTTTACGGGTCTGTTCATCACTGGCTCTGGCAACTCAGTTGCTCGCCTTCCGGCTGACACGAAACGTTCAGGGTCTGCTTGCCGCTCAGCGTGACGCCTACCCATGCGGCTTTGAGCCCCGAACCGCTTGGCGTGATGGTCAGATCGTAGTCTCCGGCGGGGAGGTCGGCGCTCAGCGGCGTGTTGCCGCGCAGTTCGCCGTTCTTACCCAACACCTGCACCCGCGCTGCCACGCTGCTGCTGACGCTCAGGCGGCCTTTCGGTGGGTTGTAGCGCAGCGCCGCCTTGACTTGCAGAGTCTGGTCGGCGGGCACCTGCACCGTCTTGGTCAGTGGTTCAAAATTGGTGCGCTCCAGCCGCAACGTCGCGCTGCCTGCTAGCACGTCATTCAAGGTCAGTGGGGTGGTGCCCCGGTAGGTGCCGTTAAGATACACGCTCACGTCTAAGGGATCGGTCAGCACCTTGAGGCTGCCGTAATCGCCCACCCGGTAGACTTGCGTCACCACATTCCAACTGTTGCTGGGCAACTCCGCCGCCGCCAATTTGACCGCTTCGGCCAGCTTGTTCACGCTGCTGCCGAGCACTGGGAAGTTGAGCGGGCGCGGGCTGCCCACCACGAAGACCTGGGTATAGCCGGTCACGGGCGGCAAGTTGAAGAGTGCCGCCTGCTGAGCCGGCTGGACATTGGGCGTCAGGAGCTGCGCGGCGGCTTGTTCGGGGAGCAGCAATGCGTAAAAGTAAGTCGGCGCTTGCGTGCCTGCGACTTGCACGCTGAGCTGCGCCGGCCCGGGGCGGCGGTAGTGCCCGTCTGAAACTTTGGAGCCGCTGTCGATCAAACGCGCCGACAAAGCGAGATCGGAGCCGAAGCGGGTTTGCAGCGGGGCGGGCACGCAAGCGGTGAGCAGCAGCGGCAGTGTCAGGAGTGGCAAGGTCAACAGTGGGGTCAGCAGCGAGAAGGAAGAGCGCTTCATAGCCTCAGTGTAGAGAGCTGCGGTCGGGGAAACGTCACCCAAAAGTCAAACTCGGTACGGCGTCGAGGGTGAGAAAGACTCAGTGGTGCGCCGTTCTCACTCCGTCCCGTCATGAGCGCTCATCCGTAAGTAAGCGTTCACCACTTCGGGATCGAAGGCCAGTCCGCGCTCCCACACCAAGCGCTGCGCCCGAACGTCCGGCGGCAGGTGGCCCCAGTGATCTAGAGCGTTGGCCACCGCCAGCACGCGGGCGAGGCCTGAAATGGCCGAGCCACGCAGCCCGCACGGAAAGCCGCGCCCGTCCCAGCGCTCATGGTGCTGGCGAACGGCGTCTAAAGTGGCTCTGGGCAGGTCTTGGCCGATCAGCAGATCAGCGCCCACCCTCGGATGTGCTCTGGCGTCGCCGCCCGGCGGGATCAGCGAGCGCCCGATGTCGTGCAGCAGTGCGGCCCTGCTCAGCGCTTCCAGCTCTGGGCCGCTCAGGTCAAGCATCTGGCCCAAGTTCAGCGCCAAGTCCCGCACGCGCTCAGGATGTCCGGCGCGGACAAAACTGGCTTCACGCCGCGCCAGGGCCCGCGAGCCTTGCCAAACGATCAATTGACGAGAAAGCATGAGCGCAGTTAAGCGCTCGCTGCTGATGCGGCTCTTTCTGATGATGAACTGCTGCTCATCTAGACAGCATGACGCTCTCAATCAGCTTCGGAGGTGAGCCTCAAGTCAGGGGCAGCGGCCATTCCGCTTGGATGTGCCAGTGGGTGTTCTCGGCGGGTTTGACACACAGCGCCAAGCTGCCGACTTCAAGGCGCTCAAAAGGCTGCGTGAGCGCTTCGAGCCGTGCCCACAAGCCGTCTGGGTCGTGGCCGCCGTAAGGCTGAACCAAAGTGAAGTGCGGCTGGTAGGTGTCTAAGCCCCTCGGCGTGCGGAGAAGCTGCATCCTGGCAACCTCAAAGGGCCGCTGCCATTTGCCCGCCGCCACTTCCGCGTCAAACGGTGAGGCGGTCACGAAGGGCGCGAGCCGTGCGGAAAGCAGGGTGTGCAGCATCAGAAAGTCGGGGGAGGCTTCAAAGCGCTGCACCCAAACGCGCCCGTCTTCCCAGACTGCGAGGTGGCCGCCTCCAAGCGTCAAGTCCGCGCCCGGCGAGAAGCAGCCCAAACACAACTTGGCCTCTTTCTCAATGGCGCTCAGTCTGTCGGGATCGGTGTAAAAGCCCTCGACCACAGTCAGGTGGAAGCCGTAGGGCGCGGCGCTCTCCTGCCATTCGGGGTGCAGAAACTCGGGCAGCGGCAGCACCTGCTGGGCGCGGACATCGTAGCCCAGAAGCTGGCTGCCGAGTTGATAAAACGGGCTGCTGGCGGGGGGCACCAGATAAACGGCAAAGCGGGCGGCGTCGGGGAAGTCGGTCATGGTTTAGCTTGACACGGCAAGGTCAGATCTGTTTAAGGTCAGTGCCGGAAGCGTTACACTGCGGCGCGTGAACTTAGCCGACTTCGGGCACTGGTCAGACGCGCAGCAATTCCGTGAACTGCAAACGGCGGTTCCGACGCAGGGGCAGCACCCTCAGGCGGCGGCGCTGGCCCTGCGTGCGGGCGTGCCGGACGCGGCGCTGCGCTGGGCCTTGATAGCCGGTGAGCGGCAACTGGCAGCGGCGGCGGCGCTGCGACTTGGCCAAACCGCTCAGGCTTTAGAACTGATCGCCCCACTGCCGCATACCGCCCGCCGCGCTGTGCTGCTGGCCCGCGCCCACGCGCTTGAGGGTCAAACAGAGCTGAGTTGGGCCGAGCAAGCCCGTCAGCAGGCCCGCTCTGAGGGAGACGCTTCCGCGCTGGTGGCCGCCGTGACCTTGCTGGGTGAATTGCAACTGGCCCAGCCTTACGCCGCTCTCAGAACATTGGCCGAGGGGCTGAAAGTGGCGGAACTGGTGGGCGGCGCTGCCGACGCGCACTTGCTGGCGGTGCTGGCCTACGCTCAGCGGTTGGTGGGCGGTTCTGGCAGCACGGCCAAAGCCGAGCGCACCGCCCACAAAGCCTTGGAGCGCTCCATGCCGCGTAGTCCGGCCCGGATCTGGGCGCTGCTGGCACTGGGACGCCTGGCCGAAGCGCAGGCCGAAAGGGAAGCGGGGCAATTGGGGGCGGCGTGGTGGCCGTGCTCAAGTTGAAGCGGCAAAACGAAGCGGCGCACCAAAGTTTAAGGTGCGCCGCTCTGGTCGTAGAAAACTGAAAGTTACTTATCTAATGGGTCAGGGTTGCGCTCGGCCCGTTCGCCTTCGGTCAAGGTAATCGGGTGGCGGCGCATCTTGTCGCGTTCGGCTTCGTCACCGACGCCGCTGTAGTCTTTGCGGTCTGGCAATTCTTTGCCCAAATCGGTCATCACGGCCTCGCCGTCTGGGCCATCGGGTTTCACCGGTGCAGTGGGCTGTTGGTCGTCGTTCATTCTGGCTTCCTCCTTGGCCCGCCAAATCCGCGAGGCGGCAGTGGAAGGCGCGGTGATGGATGGGGTGGCTGAGCGCTCCACGAACTGCGGGGCGTTGCTGTTGGCAGCGGGCTGAACTGGGGCAGATGGCTGCGGGCTGGGGCGCGGCGCGTCTGAAGGCGGCACCGGATGAGCCGCGCTCTGGCCCAAGTCGGGCAAGTCACCGAGGTTGGGTTCCGAGCCGTCGCTGGCCGCAGTCTCCGTGAGGAACACCGGATTGGCGGAGACGATCTCCAGCACTTCGGCCGTGCGGGTGCGGGCCGCCGCCGCCTGAACCGCCTCGCTGTGGGTTTGTTCTTCTTCCGCTTCACCGAGTTCGAGAATGAGTTGCTCGCGGCTGGCGATTTCTTCGTTGAGCCGCTCCACATCGCCCCTCAGCTCATCCAGCACGCCCTGATCGGCGTCGGCATGGTAAGCGCGGCCCAAACGGGCATACAGGCCGTCGAGTTCGCGGGCAAGCTGATAGATTTCTACGCGCAGCTTGGCGCTCTGGGCCACTTCTTCGCCCCGCCGCTGCACCTTTTCGGCTCCGCGTTTTACAGAATTGAAGATGTTATCAAGCATATGTGCTTCAGTCTGTACTGACCCAGGGGATATTGGGTGAAGGACGGCTGAGCGCGGCCTTCACGTTCTCGCGCTCCAAGCGGGCGGCTTCTTCGGCGTCTTGCCGGCGCACCTGCAAGTCTTCGAGCGTCTGAGACAGCACGTTTTTGAGTTGCCCCAAACCCTGACCACTGTGGGCGCTGATCGGCACGCCGCCGAGTCTGGCCCGCTCGTGTTCCAGCGTCTCGGCGTCGGCCTGATCGGCTTTGTTGAGGGCCACCACCGTCGGCAGGTCACCGATCTCTAGGTCTTGCAAGATGCGCGTGACGGCGGCGTGGCGGGCTTCGGCTCCCGGCGCAGCCGCGTCCACCACATGCAGCAAAATGTCGGCGTCGCCGATTTCCTCCAAGGTGGCCCGGAAGGCTCGGGTCAAATCGGTGGGCAGATCGCGGATAAAGCCCACCGTGTCGGTAAAGACCACCGGCCCGACGCCTTCCAGGAAGCCCTGACGGCTGGTGGGGCGCAGCGTGGCAAACAGTTTGTTCTCGGCCAGCACCTTGCGCGGCTCTTCGGCGGCGTGGGTAAAGGCGTTGAGCAAAGTGGACTTGCCCGCGTTGGTGTAGCCGACGATGCTGATAACTGGCACATCGTTGCGGCCACGCTGCTTGCGGCGTTCTTCGCGCCGAACCGCGACTTCCTTGAGCTGGTTTTCCAGGAAAGATAACCGGTCGTTGATCCGGCGGCGGTCGAGCTCCAGCTTGGTTTCGCCGGGGCCGCGTGTGCCGATGGCTCCGCCTGCTGCCGAGCCGCCCGACGCCCCGATGCGCGAGAGCCGGGTGCCCGCGCCCAGCAGACGTGGCTTCATGTAGCGCAGTTGGGCCAGTTCGACTTGCAGGCGCGACTCCACGCCCTGCGCGTGCAGCGCAAAAATATCGAGGATCAGTTGGGTGCGGTCGAGCACTTTGAGGCCAGTGGCTTCTTCGATCTCACGGGCCTGCGCTGCGCCGAGTTCCTGACCGAAGATCAGCAGTTCGGCGTCTTCGTGGTAGGCCTTGCTGGTCAGCTCTTCGAGCTTGCCCGCGCCGATCAGCGTGCCGGGCTTGAGGTGCCGTCTGAAGATCAGTTCGCGATAGACCACTTCAGCCCCGGCAGTGCGGGCAAGTTCGCCGAGCTCGGCGAGGCGCTCCTCGGCGTCCACTTCGCCCTGATCGATTTGTACCAAGATGGCGCGTTCGCGCCCCTTTTTGGCTTCGCGGGTGCGCTGGGAGCGGGCGATTTCTTCTTCGAGGGCGCTGACCTGCGCGGCGAGGTCGAAGTTTTCCATCTCGGCGGGGCTGGCCGGCGGATAAACGCGCCAGTCTTCTTCCTCACCCACCGTGCCGGGCGGGGTCAGGTGGGCCAGATGCACGTTGCCGGGCAAGCCGTCTGGACGTACCTCGATGGCCGCCACCGCGTCGAGGCGGCTCAAAAACAGCGCTGAGAGGTCGCCTTTGCTCAGGCCGCCGCCTTTGGGGTGGGTGTGCAGCAAATGAAAGCCCGACAAGCGGGTTTCGCCTTTGCGCAGCGGTGGCAGCTCGGCAGCCTTGGCGTCGGCCACCGACACGCTGATGACCCGTCCTCGCCGGTCAATCAGCACGCTGATCTCGCGCCGGATTTCCTGCGAGAGTTCGCTGAGGTTGCGGGCCAGCTCCGGGCTGGTGACGCTGCCGGGCGCGAGGCGGCGGCGGTACAAGTTACTGAGGCTCTTTTGCTGGCCGGTTTTGAGGCCCGATAGATTACCGTGGACTTTCTCTATGTTGATTCACTTCCTTGTGGGGTGAGGAGGAATGGAAAGCGCCCGCCTGAAGAAAGGCAAAAAGCGCGAACTGAAAACGTGCCTGTAGGTTAGCGCAGGGGAGCGAAGTCAATCGTAAGAAGGGTTTGTGGGGAAGGAAGCGTGGGGTTTATTTTTCTTCCCAAGCGACGTTGCTTCTTTCCGAGTGTCGCTGTGTGCCCGCCAAATTCAGTTCCAGATCATGCTCTTACTATCGCGCCTGCTTGGCCTCGCCGCATCCGCCGAATGGCCTGCCGAGGTTGCAGCAACCAAAAATGCGGCCCATGCTTTCACAGGGGCCACACGGAGCGAATCGTTCTCAGTCCAGCACCTGCGTTGCCAGCCAGCGTTCGAATTCAGCCAGCGCCATCGGCGGCGAGTAGAAAAAGCCTTGAGCGGCGTGGCAACCGGCTTTTTCCAGAATTTTGGCTTGGGCCTGTGTTTCCACACCCACCGCGATGACTTCCAAGTTCAGTTTGCGGGCCAGGTCCACTGTGCCTTCCAAGAGGGCCAGGTGGCGCGGGCCGCTGAGCAAATTGGCCACGAACGAGGGGTGCAGCTTGACGCCGCTGAGCGGAAAGCGCTCCAGGGCAGTCAGGCTCGACGCGCCGTCACCGAAATCGTCGACCCAGATGTGCGCGCCGTGCTGGCGCAGCTCGGCGAGGGCCGCGCTGGTGTGGGCGGCGGCTTTGCTGTGCAGCGCCGAGGCGGAGTCCGGCTGAATCAGGCTGCTGGCGCTGAGTTCGAGGTCTAAGCCGCCGACTTCGCGCACCTGTTGCCCAAACTCGCTCAGCACGTCTTCGTCGAGCAGTTCGGCGGCACTGAAGTTGATGGCGAGGCGGAGTTTGGGGTGCGGGCCTTGCCAGCGCTGCCGCTGGGCGCTGACTTCGGCCACCACCCAGCGCCCCAGGGCGGGCAACATCCCGGTGCGCGAGGCCAGCGGCAAAAACTGAGCGGGCGAGAGCAGGCCGCGTGTAGGGTGTTTCCAGCGCAGCAGCACCTCCGCGCCCTGCACTCTGCCGCCGTGCAAGTTGATGACCGGCTGAAACAAGAGGGTCATCTGCGAGGGCAGTGCGCCGCGCAAATCGTGTTCGAGTTCGAGCAGGCCCGCTTCGGCGCTCATCATCTCTGGTCGGTAAGACTGCCGCCCAGCGCGGCCCGTGCGCCTGGCCGAGAGCAGCGCGGTGCGGGCATGTTCGAGGAGTTGTTCGGCGGTGTCCGCGCCGCAGGCCACGCCCACGCTGGCACTGATGCGCATCTCGCGCCCGCCGACCCTCAGCGGCATGGTCAGGAGGTGCTGCACTTCGTCGGCCAACACCAGGGCCGAAGCGCTTTCTATTTCTGGCAGCACCAGCGCGAAGTGTTCGCCTTCCAAGCGGGCCACTTGAGCGTCTTTGCGCCAGTGGTGCAGCCTCGCGGCGACCTGAATCAGCAAGTGATCGCCCGCCGAGCGCCCCAAAGCTGACTGCAACACCCCGAAGTCGTCCACGCTGAGGCTGAGCACGCAAAGCTGTTTGTGGGCCTGCTGGACGAGTTTGGCCCGCAGGCCCGGCCAGTTGGGCAGGCCGGTGAGCGGATCGTGGGCCGCGTCGTGTTTGAGGCGGTCTTCAAGGTTTTTGAGGGTGGTGACGTCGTGTAAATAAAGCGCCAGCGGCTCGTTGCGTTGCGGCGCACCCTCACCCGTACTCAGCCGTGCGCCGGTGATTTGCAGCGAGCGGCGCAGGCCGTCCGAGCGGGTCAGCACCGCCGACAGAACTCCGCCGTCTAGGCTGGCCTGAGTAGTCAGCGTGACTGTCGAAAGCGGCGTGAGATCGGGGCGCGAGAGCTGCACATTGAGCGCTTTGAGGAGCCGGCCCAACGGCACGCCGCCCGGCACACTCAGGGCGCTGCGTTCGACGCCCAGCAAGGTGGCGGCGGCTTCGCTGGCCAGCCAGACCGGGCGCTCACCGCTGTCGTCCGCCGCGCCGAGCAGCAAGGTGGCTTGCGGGCTGTGGGCGATCACGCCGCTGAGCAGGCGGTGCTGGGCGCTGTCCATTTCTTGACGTTCATGAAAATGAAACTCGGCCACCACCAGCGCTTCACCTTCCATGAACAGAGGCTCAGGTGTGGCGGCGTCTTCTGGCGGCGCGTCGTCACTGCCGAGAGCGTCTTCCAATTGGTCGCCGCAGTACAGCGAAATGATGGCCCGCTCGCCGCCTAAAACTTGCAAAGTGCACTCGAAGCGCTGCTGAGGCTGCGAGAGTGCTTCGGTGAGCGCTTCAGTGAGCTGGCGCTCAACTTCTGCGGGATCATGCCAAATCGGCCATTGCCACAGCAAGGCGTTTTGCGGGTCAGCCGTACCTGGCAAGCTGCGGCGCAGCGACTCACTGCGCTCCAGCACTTCGCCGCTGCTGCTCAGCACAGCGGTGGGCAACCGGGCACCCAACAGCAGCGCATTGATCCGTGCCGAGAGCGCGATTTCCTGCGTGATGTCGTACATCGTCCACAGCACGCCCGCCGCCGCGCCGCCGTAATAAGGCCGCATCTGTGAGCGCAGCCAAAAGCCGCGCCCGCCGGACGAGCCGGGCAGCCACTCGCGCTCCTGATAAGCCGCCCGCCCCGCCGCCACTTGCCGCAGCAGCAGCGACGTGTGGTTGCGCGTTGGGAAAACCGCGTCAAAGCTCTGGCCGATCACCTGCGCGGCGCTGAGATGATGAAGTTCCAAGAATCTGCGGCTGACTTGCTGAAATACCAAATCGCCGCTGAGCCAAGCCGCGCCTTCGGGCAACTGGGTAATCAGCACGTTGGCCTCGCGCTGGCTGCTGTCGCTGCGGGCAGCGGAAAGCAGCATGGTCAGCAGCTGCACGGTGCTTTCAAGCACGGCTTGCTGCGACCACATCAGGCCCAGCAGTGCGCCGTCACGGGTAAGCCAGGTCAGCTCGCCGCTGTCAAACCACTCGTCGGGTGGCGTGAGGTCGCGCACCAGCAGCGGCGACGTATCGGCGCTCATCAGCAGGGTCTGGCTGCCCAAGCTGGCCAGCAAGGTGCAGTCAGGCGCGTGGCTTCGCAGCAATTCTCTGAGGGTATTTGGCAACGTAGTGTCTACGGTTAAAGTCATGGATGAGTCAACCTCTCTGCTCTTTATTGTCCTCAGTTTGTCTTACAAGCCCCATGCAAATGCACGTTTTCAAGCAGTTGTGTGCAGGGGGGGCTAGGGGGGATAGACAACTGAGCACCCACTGAAAATGATGACCGGTGGTCAGAAACAAGAAGACGAAAATTCGTCAAAGAAGTGACGATTACATTCTTTGAGCTGAAACTCAGAATGTGCAGCGTTTTGAACAGATTTTCGAGGCACTGCCTTTCGTCGACTCAGCGCCCAGTATTCAAAAAGCCTGCAAAAATTTTATCTGACCATTGGTCTAAAGATTGTCTCTGAATATTTAAAACTGGCCTTTCAGAAAAGCAGATAATCCTCTCTATGAGCTAAAGGTGTGATTTAGTTTTCTGAATTTCTTCAAAGAGAAAAGCAACTTTGGAACTCATCAAAAAAGCCACACTCTTTTAAGGAGGTGCGGCTTTTTCGATGTTGAGGCAAATACGCTTTGGTTCTTTGCGGTGGCGGAGAGGGTGGGATTCGAACCCACGGTACAGTTGCCCATACTTCAGTTTTCGAGACTGACCCATTCAACCGCTCTGGCACCTCTCCACACGCTCGGCACTCACGCCGAACGCGTGAGCGAGGCGAAGTGTAGCACGCGCTCAGGACGCCTTCAAGGGGACACGCCGAAACTGGAGTGCGCAGTCAGCGCTCTTCATCGTTTTGGCAGGAAGCGGCGCTACAGTAGGGCCGATGCTTCGTTTTCCTTTCCCCCCGGTCAGTTCGCGCCGATGAGCGCTCCCGAAACCGCTGAAACGCCCGCTTCCGAAGCGACTTTACCGCCTGGCCCGGTGCCACGCTCGGCAGCCCGCAACACGCTCATCGTGATGGCGGGCACGCTGGGTTCGCGCTTATCCGGGGTGGTGCGCCAACAGCTCATCAACGGCTTTGGCAACGAACTGCTCGATGCTTTTACCATCGCCTCGCGGGTGCCCAACCTGTTCCGCGAACTGCTGGCCGAGGGCGCACTGGTCAACTCGTTTATTCCCGTCTACAAGTCTTTAGACAGTGATGAGAAATCTCAACTCGCCCGCGCTTTTTCCGGTGCACTGATCGGCATCAACTTGATTTTGATGGTGCTGGGCATCTTGGCCGCGCCGTGGATCGTGGATTTGCTGGTGGCCAAAAACGCCAACATCGACACCGGCTTGGCTATTTATATGACCCGCTTGGTGATGCCGTTCCTGACGCTGATCAGCTTGGCTTCTATTGCTATGGGCCTGCTCAATGCCGACGAACATTTCCGCGAATCGAGTTTTGCACCAATTGCCTTCAACGCCGTCTCTATCGTTATTTTGCTGGTGGCTACAGTGCTATTTCCGCACTCGGCCACGTGGCTGGCGCTGAGTTGGCTGCTCGGCGGGCTGGCGCAACTGCTGGTGCAGCTTCCGGCGCTGGGCAAGTACGGCCTGCTGCCCACCCCGCAGCTGATGACCCACCCGGCGCTGGGGCGGGTGCTGGTGCAGATGGCCCCGTTTACCCTGACGACGGGCGCACGGCAAATTCTCAATATCTATGTGCAGCGCTTACTGACCAACGCCGCCTTTTTCCCGTCGGGCACCGCCTTTGCCTACAGCAATGCCGAAACCCTGTTCACGATGGTCAACGGGCTGTTCGTGGTGAGTCCGGCACTGGCGCTGTTTCCGAGATTCTCGCAACTGGCCGCCGACAACGATTGGCCGAGCTTCAAGGAGCTGACCTACAGCACCCTCAAAACCGTCACCTTTCTGGCGGCTCCGGCCAGCGCTCTGCTGGTGGCGCTCTCAGGCTACGCCATCGGCATTTTCGATTTGCGCGGCAACATGCCGCTCGACCGCTTCACTTCCGGCACCCTGATTCTGACCGGCTGGGCAATAGCGTTGGTGCCGTGGGCTATCAATACTGTCTTGTTGCGAACCTTTTACGCCCGGCAGCGCACCCGCGAGGCGGTGGTGGTCAGTGCGGTGGGCTTTTTATTGGAAGTGCTGCTCTACAACGTGGTGGTGCCGCGCCTCGGCCTGATCGGCTTCGGGATTTCCACGACGATTTCGGGCGTGGTGGTGTGCTTCTCACTGATCTATCTCTACGGACGCCAGCTCGGATTCTCAGTGCCGAACTTGGCCTTTTATCTGGCCCGCGTGGTGGGGCTCTCGGTCATCGCGGGCATCTTGGCCAAGCTGGTCTCGCTGCCGCTGCCCAACCCCGGCCCCCATCAATTGCTGCTGAGCATCTTCGTGCTGGCGCTGGCGGGCGGTTTGGGGCTGGCGAGCTATCTGGGCCTCGCGGCGGCGCTCAATGTCGGCCAGGCCAGAGGGCTGATCAGCGGCGTCCGGCGGCGAATGGGACGCTGAGAGAAGCGAACTCCAGATCGCCACTCCATCCTCTCAGGCCAGCCGCAGCACGCTTTGATTGCCGCGCAGCACATACACCAGCACCCCCGCGTCGGCCAGTACACCGGCTCGGCGCTCCAAGTCGCGCACTGTGCTGGAAAGTCCGACCCACTGGCGGCGCGGGGACTCGCCGGGTTCGAGGTAAAAGCCCTCGGGCATCACCACGATGACCACCCGTTTGGCGCGTGTTCTGGCCCGCAGCGCCGCCGTCAGCACGTCGCTGGGTGCGTGTTGGGTCAGCATGATCACGTTGCTGCCCGCCGCTTGCTCGCTTAAATCGGGCAAGGCAGTCTCGGCGGGTTGAGCTTGCAAGGTGGCCAGCTTGGAGAGGGCGGCTTGCAGGGCCAGCGGCGTGCGGCCTGGAGGTGTCGCGCCCTGCGGCGTGCTGAGCGAGATCGGCAACTCGGATTTGAGCGCCTCGCTGATTAAGCTGGCCGAGAGGCGCACCGCGCTTTCCAAAAAAACGTCGTCGCCACGGGTATCCACGAACACCAAGAGGCGGCTGCTGGCGGTGCGCTCCAACTCGCGCACGGTCAGTTCGCCGGTGCGGGCCGAGAGTCGCCAGTGAATCCGGCTGGGCGGGTCGCCGGGCGAGTAAGGCCGCGCCCCGCGCAGGCTCAGCGGGTCGTCCAGCCCCAGCGTGCGGGAAAGTGCGCCTTCCGAGAGCAGCGGGCGTAGCAAGTCTGGCAGCGCTAAGCCGTGAATGCCGGGGTAGACTTCCATGCGCGTGCCAAAACTGAGCCGGGTGCTGCGCCAGAACAGCCCGAACGGATCGGCCCAGCGCAGCGTGGTGGCGGGCCAGTGGTACTCGCCTCTGGCATTGAGGTGCAGCGAGCCGCTGAGTTCGGCTTCTCCGCTTTGCCACAGCCAGCCTGCCCAGCGCCACTGACGATCTGCAATGATGGTCAGTGGCGGCGCGTCCTCGATGACGTAGCGCAGCGGCAGGCGGGAAGAGAGCTTGATGTGAATGCGGCAACTCACATCGCGGCCCACGAATCCGGCGGGCGGCACTTCGCGGCCGAGTTCGAGCTGCGGCGCTCGGCGGTAGGCGGCCCAGATCAGACCCAAGAGCAGCAGCAGCAAAGCCGCCCAGGCCAGCACCCAGACATCCAGAATCATGCTCGGCCCGCTGGCTCCCCACTTCCCGCTATTTCCCTCGGAACTGTCTCTGCTGGAACGGGCACGCTGCGCAGCACTTCTTCCACCACCTGCACGTCGCGCAGGCCCAGCAAGCGGGCTTCAGTGCCTAAAGTCAGGCGGTGGGCCAGCACAGCGGGGGCAACTTCCTTGACGTCGTCGGGTAGCACGTAGGCGCGTCCACTCAGCGCCGCCAGCGCCTGAGCCACGCCTTGCAGAGCGAGGCTGGCACGCGGCCCGCCGCCGAGCAGCACCTGCGGGTGGGCGCGGGTGGCCGCGGTGAGCTGGGCGATGTAGCGCCGCAGTGCCGCGTCTACATACACCTCACGCGACGCTTGGCGGGCGCTGAGAAGTTCCTGCGGCGTGGCGACAGCTTCCAGCGTGCTGATCGGGTGGCTGCTCTGCAAGCGGTCGAGGAGAGCCACTTCTTCGTCCAGCGTCGGGTAGCCCACCGAGAGGCGCAGCAAAAAGCGGTCGAGTTGCGCTTCGGGCAATCGGTAAGTGCCTTCGTGTTCGACCGGGTTCTGGGTGGCCATCACGAAAAAGGGCTGCTCAAGGGTGTGGGTCAAGCCGGACTCGGTGACCTGGCTCTCGCCCATCGCCTCCAGCAGCGCCGACTGGGTTTTGGGGGTGGCGCGGTTGATCTCGTCGGCCAGCAGTACGCCCGTAAAAATCGGCCCCGGCACGAACACGAATTCGCCGCCCTTGTAAATGCTCACGCCGGTCACGTCGCTGGGCAGCAAATCGGGCGTGAACTGCACCCGCTTGAATTTCAGGCCCAGCGAGGCGGCGACGGCGCGGGCCAGCATGGTTTTGCCGGTGCCGGGCGCGTCTTCTAGCAGCACGTGACCGCCCGCCAGCGCCGCCGCCAGAACAAGGCGGGTGACGCGCTGCTTACCGACCAGCACGCGGGCCACGTTGGTTTCTAAGCGCTCGGCCCAGCGCTGCAAGTCTTGAAGGGGAAGGGTGGGTGTGATTTGAGTCATGCGGGCCTCTGGGGTGAAGGGGTGGGGGTTTGGTCTAGAGGGTGCAGAAGGCGCTGGACTTCGGCGGCGCTCTGCTCGGCGGCCTCGGCTTGCTGGTCGCCGACCTCGCCGCCGTAGCGCACCGGACGGTAAGCTTCGGTGAGCTGGGCGAGCGGCAGCGCGGTTTCGGGCCAGCGGGCAGCGGCGCGGCGCAGCAGTTCATCGGGCGTTTCGCTTTCCAATCGGCCCAATCCCTGAGCGGCCATGAAGCGCAAAGTGGTGGCGTAAGCGGCCCGCACCCGTCCCAGCGGCTCGCCATCAGCGTGGGGACTGGGCGGAGTGAGCGTCGCCTCGATGGGTTCATCTTCTGGAGCTTCCTTGAGCCTCAGAACCAACCAGGCCGCGCCCGCCAGCAGCACGAAGCTCAGTGCTGCCACCGTCCAAATCAGCCAAGTCGGAATGAAAAGGGGCTGGAAGGGGGGCCTCTGGCGGGCGCTGCCAGCCGCCTCAACTTGCTGCGCCGCCTGCGGTTCAAGCACGGTGCCCACCACCCGGTAGATGGCTTCCGGTTGCAGCAGCAAGCCCAAGATAAACAAACCAGCGGCGGCAAACAGCACCAGCGTCACCACCCAGAACAGCGGGTGAACGCGCCCCCAACCGATTTTCCAGCCGCGCCGCAAAATCGTTAAGCATAGCAGCAGCATCCCCATCAGCGGCAAATTGGCGGCGTTGAGCAAAGTGGCGACGGTGGCGGCTTCGCGGATTCGGGCGGGCGTGGGCGGCTTGGGCACCCTGCTGACTGGAGTGCCGGGTAACGCAGTCGGCGGGGCGGCGGGCCGGGTGATGCGCTGCACCACGTCAATCGGCGTGCGGTCAAGGTGCAGCGGCGCGGGGCGGGGCAAAGCGGCCACCGCCAGCAGTACGGCCAGCAGCGCCGCACCCGCGATGCCCAAAGACCGGTTGAAGCGTGGCGCAGTCGGCGGCCTGAGCGCCTGGGCTTCCCCGAGCTGTTCGCGGCCACCCAGTCCGACTGCGCCGATCAGCAGGCCCAGCAACCCCAGCGGGGTCGGCGCGAGCAGCAGCACCCCTGCCGGAAGCAGCAGCGCCCAGCGTTGCCCGCCGCGCAGGCTGTGAATGCCCGCCGCCAAGACCAGCGACAGCGGGCCAGTGATGACGAACGTCAGCGCGGCGCTGCGGAGGTCGGGCAACTGTAGGAGCGCTGCCAGTAAAGCCAGCGGCAGCAAGCTCAGCGCCAGCGTCGCCGCCGATTTCGCAGAACTCCTGATGATGAGGCCCACGGCCACGCTCTGTGCCAAGCACAACCACCAAGCTTGTAATCCCAGCGCTGTCCACGGCAAAGCGGCGAGAAAGAGGGCGGGCGTCACGGTCTTAGTATGCGGCGCGGCGGCTCAAAGTTCCCTGAGTGCTGACCTGACTAAACCGCTGTCTTGAACGAACTACGGGCCTGAATAAATCGTAGGCCAAAGACCAGAAAAAAGCGCCCGAGTCGCCCCGGACGCTTCGGCTCACTGCTCAGGCCTTACTTTTCTTCTTCGGCGTCGCCGCCCATGTTGCTGCTGGGCGGATCAGAGGTGATCATGCTGCCGATTTCCGCAACGTCGTGGGCGTCTAAGCCCTTTTTCTGAGCGTGTTCTGGAGCGGGAGGCAGGTTCTGTTCTTCGGGAGGGCCGGGATTGATGCCGTGTTTGTCGGTCATACTTTGATTCTCCTTGTGCTGCTTAGCCTAACGCCTGAGCCAGACTACGGTCTTAAAGGGACGTTTAGACGTGGTTTCATGAGGTCTGACGTTCGTATTCTTTCAGCGCCCGGTTCTCGGCGGGAATGCGGATCAGCAGCAGCAAAGCAGCATTGAACAAGCTGGCCCACAAAGCGGTGCGGGTCGCCCCCACGCTCAATGGGACGCTCAGGAGCTCGGCGACCACCACCATATAATTGGGGTGTTTGAAGTACCGAAACGGCCCGCCGGTGACGCGCTCCGCATTCGGCACAATCAAAATTCGGGTGTTCCACTGCTTGCCCAGCGTGTGCATGATCCAGTAGCGCAGCGGCTGAAGCGCGAGCGCTGTGAGCAGCCAGCCCCAGCGCACCTCGCCTTTGTTGGCGCGGCCCTCGACCCAGAGTCCCAGCAGCCACGCCGGATGCAGCACGAAAAAGAGCGGGTAATGCTCACGTCCGTATTCGGTTGCGCCGCCCTCGCGTGCCCAAGCTTCGTTCTGGCGGGCGCGGCGCACTTCGAGGAGGCGCTGAACAACCAGAGCGGCGACCAGATACGGCGTCAGCTTGGCGGCTTTCATGCGCTGTCTTTAGGAAATTCCACCAGCACGTGCTCCGCCGCGAAACCCGGCCCCATGGCGCTGAGCAGCCCCTTGCCCTGCGGCTGGCCCCTGAGCGCTTCGTCCAGCACGAACAGCACGGTGGCGCTGCTCATGTTGCCGTGTTCGCGCAGCACTTTACGCGAGGTGTCAAGCGCTCCTCCGGGCAATTCCAGCACCGTTTCGTAAGCGCTCAGCACCTTGACGCCGCCGGGATGCACCACATAAGTGCCGACTTCGTCTTTCGTCCAACCGAAATGGGTCAGCGCTTCTTCCACGTTGCCGCGCATCATCTGCGTCACCAGCGCCGGAATATCGCGCGAAAATCTGACCTTGAGTCCTTCGTCGGCCACGTCCCAGCCCATGACATCGGCGCTGTCTTCAATCAAGGTGCTGAAGGCGCCGTGGAGCCGCAGCAGCCCGCCGCCCACCTCGCCGAAGTCGCCCAAATCCGGCCCCAGCACCAGCGCCGCGCCGCCGTCGGCAAACAGAGCGGTGCCCACGAAGTTGCTCTTGGACTCGTCGTTTTGCACCAACGTCAAACTGCACAGCTCTACGGCCAGATACAGCACATTCTTGTAGCCGGCCCTCACTAAGTCGGCGGCGCGGGCCAGTCCAGCCGCGCCGCCCGCACAGCCCAGACCCCACAGCGGCAGCCTCGCGGCGTGGCGGTTGATGCCCATGCGCTCCATCAGGGCGCTCTCCAAGCTCGGCGTGCTGATCCCGGTGCTGGTCACGAACACGAAGGCGTCCACGTCCTGCGGCAGGAGGCCGGCTTGGTCAAGCGCTTCTTGGCACAGCCGCTGACCGAGTTCGAGCGTGACTTCCACATACACGGCATTTTTCTCGGCAAAGCCGTGCGGCTGCAAATACCACTCCGGCGGGCGCGAAATGGCCCGCGTATCGATCTGGGCGTTGTCGAAAACCGCCAGCATGGTCTGGCGCTGGCTCATGCGCGGAAAAAGTTGTTTGACGGCCTCGCGGCTCTCGGCTTGGGTGACGGTGTGCGGCGGTGTTCCAACGGCCAGCGAGCGCACCACCGGCAAGGGATAAACAGACATTCGGGCATTGTGCCGCCTGCTTGGGCCAGTAAATAAACTGCGCGGCTCAATTGCCCCCCGCTTCCCCGAAGTGTTGGCAAAAGGTCAAGCAAGCTGACGGCGCTGATCAGAAAGTGGTGTGCTGAGCCAAAGAAGCCCCCGCCTCAGCGATGAAGCCGGAGCGGGGGCAGAGGGCGAGTGAGGCGGTTAACCTTCGCTGCTGCCCTTGTCGTTTTCGGGAATGCTCTGCAAGTCGCCGCGCCTCGCCGCCCGCTTGTCTTGCTCGGCATTTTCGGCTTGCTCGTAGGCCCGAATAATTTTGCCCACCAAGGGGTGGCGCACCACGTCCACGTCCGTGAACTCGTGCCAAGCGATACCCTCGATTTGGCTGAGAATGCGTTTAGAAATGGCCAGGCCGCTGGTGACGTGTCTGGGCAAATCGATCTGGGTCACGTCGCCGGTGACCACCACTTTGCTGCTAAAGCCCATGCGGGTTAGAAACATCTTCATCTGCTCGCCAGTGGTGTTTTGGGCTTCGTCTAAAATCACGAAGGCGTCATTCAAAGTTCTGCCGCGCATGAACGCCAGTGGAGCCACTTCAATCACGCCGCTGGTCAAATACGCTTCAAACTTCTCTTGATCAAGCATATCGTAGAGCGCGTCATAAAGTGGGCGCAAATAAGGATCGATTTTGGCCTGCAAATCACCCGGCAAGAAGCCCAGTTTCTCGCCTGCTTCGACGGCAGGGCGTGTCAAAATGATCCGCTTGACTTTCTTGGATTTGAGCGCATTGACGGCCATCGCCACCGCCAAATACGTCTTGCCGGTTCCGGCGGGGCCGATTCCAAAAGTAATATCGCTGCTTTCGACTTTTTCGAGGTAAATCTTTTGGCCCGGCGTCTTGGGTTTGATGCCTCTGGGCAAAGTGGGAGCGCTGCTGGTTTCGGCAGCGAGGCTGCGGCCCTCGCCGTTGAGATTGGCAATCCGGTCGACCGCTTCGGGCGTAACTTCGTGGCCGCCTCTGACCAGTTCGAGCGCGTCTTTGACCATCCGCTCTGCTGAGGCGACCTGCGCCGCGTCCTGAGCGCTGATGGTGACAGTGTCGCCCCGCGCAGTCAAGCGTGCAGGTGTGCGCTCACGCATCCGGCGCAAATTGACGTCGCCCGTGCCGAGCAAGTTGAGCGCTTCTTCCGGTGAGTTGAGGCGAATTTGGGCAGTAATCAGCGTTTGTTCGTTCAAGGGAACTCCTGTGAGAGCTGAGGTGGGCAAAGCTGTGTTTCAGAACTGGGGAAGTCTCCATAAGGCAAAATTCCCCCTCACACGCGGCGGGGAGGAGGGAACAGGAAACCGTTTCTGATGTTCCTATTTTCGGGGCTCTGCTCTGCGCTAGCCGTGCGCTGGTCTACATTGTGTCTTTAGAGTCTTGGAGGCAAATCAGCGGGCGTAAGCTGCTGGGGGAGCAGCCGTGAAGAGCGCTCCATTAAGATGCCCAGTGTGCAGGTCAGCCGTTCATCCCCCAATTCTGACAAAAAGGTAAACTCCAGGGAAAGCGCCAATTGGCCTAAGCCAGCGCTGTCAATCCCACTGAGCCGGTAAACTGATCCCCAATGAACGACGCAGGCGAACGTAAAACACAAAACAAAGCGATGCAGCGGGCCTACCTGTTCGCTGATCCGGTGTCGCACACCTTGTCGCCGGCCATGCACAACGCGGCGTTCGCGGCGTGCGGCTTGGTGGCCTACTATGCGGCGCGGCACGTCCGGCCCGCTGAGCTGGGCGCGGCTGTTGCCAGCTTGCGCCAAGTTGACGTGCTGGGTGCAAACCTGACTTTGCCCCACAAAGAAGCGGTTTTGCCTTTCTTGGATTCGTTGAGCGCGGCGGCCCGCTCCATCGGAGCCGTCAACACCATCATCAACCGGGGCGGCCAGCTTCACGGCGACAACACCGACGCGCCGGGATTTTTGGCGGCGCTGGCAGCCGCACAGGCGGGTAACTCGGATACGGCCGCAGGCAGCGCGGTGGTGTTGGGCGCGGGCGGCGCGGCGCGGGCCGCCGTCTACGCGCTGCGCTCACAGGGCCGCCGGGTCTACGTCATCAACCGCACGCTCAGCAAAGCCCAGTCGCTGTGCGCCGATTTGGGCGGCGAGGCACGTGAGCGCCAAAACGTGCCCTGGGCCGAGGTCAAGCTGATCGTCAACGCTTCGAGCGCGGGCCTCGGCAACCCGCAGGAAACGCCGCTGCCCGACTTTGAGTTCAGCAGTTTGCCGCCTTCGGCCCTGATTTACGACATGGTCTACAAGCCCGCTGAAACCCGCTTGTTGCGTGAGGCCAGAGCAGCCGGCCTGAGCACCGAAAACGGACTGGGAATGCTGGCGCAGCAAGCACGGCTGGCTTTCATGGCTTGGACAAACTGCCAGCCTGCTATCGAGGTCTTTTTAGACGCGCTCTCTGAAAACCAGCCTCAGGCCCGCGTGGAGGATTCACCACCTTGAGCACTTCCACTGAGCCCCGCTCTCCCAAACAGCGCTGGTCGCTGCGGATCACCCCGCTGGCGCTGCTGCTGACGGTGCTGCTGCTCTCGGCTTTTTTGGCGGCGCTGGTGGCCTACTTCGTGGGCGATCAGCAGCGGGCCCGCTTTCAGCGCGAGGTCGCCACCTTCGACGCCAGCTTGATGCGGCGGCTCGACAGTTACGTCAACGTGATGGTGTCCACGCGGGCGCTGTGGAGTACCGGCGCGGACATCGACCGCGCCACCTTCGGGCGCTACGTCGATGATCTGGATTTGCCCCAGCGCCTCCCCGGCGCACAGAGCATGGGGTTTGGCCGCTGGGTGCCGCCCGCGCTGCTGAGTACCTACACCCAAGATCAGCGCCGCAGCGTTTCAGATTTCAATGTTCATCCGCTTGGCCCCGGCGTACGCGGCGTGAAGGTTCCGGTGACGTTTTCTGCGCCGTCCAGCACCATCAGGAGCGCCGTGTTGGGCTTTGATATGTACAGCGAAAGCGTGCGCCGCGCCGCCATCGATCAAGCCCGGCTGAGCAACCAACCCAGCGTCACCGCGCCGCTGCAACTCGTCAACGATCAGGGCCGACCGGATCAGCCCGCCGTGATTTTTTACCTGCCGGTGCAGCGCGGTGGGCTGCTCTACGGCGTCGTGTACGTGCCGGTTCGGATGAGCGATTTGCTGGGGAGTCTGGACTTGGAGCGGCGCGGCTCACCCAACCTCAACTTGGAGTTGCAGATCAGTGACGGTTCAAAGCCGCTCTACGGCACCTTGTCGCCGGGCGCGGTTTTTCAAGACACCTCGAAAATCGAAGTGGGCGGGCGCGTCTGGACGGTCAAGCACGCCGCGCCTGCCGACTTCGGGCGCGACTGGGCGGTGGCCGCGCCCTGGATAGTGATGCTGGCCGGCACCCTTGTCGGCATCTTCTCTTACCTGTCGTTTCAAGCTCAGGTGCGTGCCCGCCTGCGGGCCGAGGAAGTCAGCCGCTCGCTGGCGCTGTCGCGCTCAAGTCTGGAGCGGGCGCGGGCCGAGTTCGAAGCGATCTTCAGGGCCATGCAGGATACCGCCGTGTTCACTGACACCAATAATTTGGTGCTGTACGCCAACGACGCGTTGGAGCCGCAGTTTGGCTACGCGCCCCACGAACTGCGCGGCCAGAGTATCGCCGCGCTCCACGCCGACGGGCGCATCGACCGCAGCCCGAGCTTGGAGCGCGTCACCACCGCTTACCGCCGCCGCAGTGGGCAGCTTTTTTACGGCGAGATGCAGCGCAGCGCCGTCAAAGGCGAGCGCGGTGAGGTGATCGGGCACCTTGAAGTCATTCACGACATCACCGGGCGCATCGACGCCGAGCGTGCCCTCAAAGCCGGGGAGCGGCGCTACCGGGGCGTGCTAGAAGCCGTGCCGTATCCGCTGTGGGTCACGGACGGCGGCGAGATCGGCAGCGGTGCGATTGACAGCAGCGAGACTGGCCGTGGAGAGAGTGGCGGCAGCGAGATCGGCAACACGGGCAACGGCGGCGCGGTGGAGTACCGCAACGCCAAGTACCAGCAGACGTTCGGCGAGGCCATGCTGCGCGACGTGCTGCACCCGCAAGACCGCCCAGCTCTCGAAGCGGCGTGGCAGGAATCGCTCAGCAGCGGGAAGCCGCTGCAACTCGAGCTGAGCCTCAACGTGCTCGGCGAATTTCGCTACTTCGTGATGGTGGGTGCGCCGATTTTGGACGCGGTCGGGCGGGTCAGCGAGTGGGTCTTTTCGGTCAGCGACATCCATGACCGCTTGCAAGCTGAGCGGCGGGCCGTTCACAACGAGGAGCGCTACCGGGGCGTGCTGGAAGGCATGCCGCAGATGGTCTGGCTGACCGACGAGGAAGGCCAGCCGACTTATTTTAACCGCCGCTGGTACGATTATGTGGGCCGCGAACGCGCCCAGAGCGGTTTTCTGGCGGCTCTGCATCCCGACGACCGCCACGAATTCAGCCGCCGCTGGATGCAGGCCCTTGGACGCCGCCAGCCGTTTGAATTCGAGCACCGCTTGCTCGGCGCGGGCGGCAGTTACCGGACGTTCATGACCCGCAGCGTGGCGATTCAGGGTGCGGCGGGCCAACTGCCCGAATGGGTGGGCACCAGCACCGACATCGACGATCAGGTTTACGCCGAGTGGAGTTCGCGCTTGGTGGCGGCCATCAGCGGACACCTGATCGGCGGCGAGGGCCAGACGCCCGACAGCGGCGTTCCCGGCTTGCGGGCGGTTCTAAGCCTCATGAACGAGCGCTTTACCTCGATGTCGGCGCTGTGGGTGCGCCGAAACGGCGGCCAACTGACCTCGCCGATCAGTCAGGTGCGCGGGCACGTGCGCGAGGTGCGCCTGCTCTCACACCCGGACGTGGTGCGCGGCGTAGAGCAGGCGCTGCTGAGTGCCGACCCCATGCTTGTTGAAGGAGAGGCGCTGCTGGAAAGCAACTTATCCGGCTTGCTGCTGCTGCCACTCGGCGGCAAGCGGGTGGGCCTGACAAGTCTGGGCGGCGGCGACAGCCCGCTGTTGGCCTTCGGGTTCCGGCAACATGTGCGTGACCGCGACCTCGAACTTGCCCAAGAACTCGCCAGCCGCTTGAGCGTGGCGTTCGAGAGCGCCCAACTCTCGCGGCGGGTGCGTGAAGCGCAAGAAGAACTGCGCGAACTCAACGTGTCGCTTGAGCAGCGGGTCAAGCAGCGCACCGCCGAGTTGGAAGAAGCCAACAGCGAATTAGAGGCCTTCAGCTACAGCGTTTCGCACGACCTGCGCACCCCGCTGCGCCACATCGTCGGGTTTGCCGATTTGCTGCAAAAAGACCCCGGCAGCACCGTCAGCGTGCGCGGCCAGCGCTACATGGGTATCATCGGTGACGCGGCCTCACGGATGGGCCAACTTATCGACGACCTCCTCGAATTTTCGCGGATGGGCCGTCAGGAAATGCGTCAGGGCGAGGTGGCGCTGAGTAATTTGGTGGCCGAGGTGATTGCCGAGTTGCGCCTGAGTTCGCCGGGCCGCGAGGCCACTTGGGACGTCGGTGAGCTGCCGCAGGTGCGCGGCGACGCGTCGTTGCTGCGCCAAGTGCTGCTCAATTTGCTGGGCAACGCCGCCAAGTACAGTGCCAAGTCCGGGTCACCCACCATTACCATGCGGGCCAACCAGACCGGCAGTGAAACCGTGCTGGAAGTGCGCGACAACGGTGTGGGCTTCGACTCGCGTTATGCCGATAAGTTGTTCGGCGTCTTCCAGCGCCTGCACCGCGCTGACGAATTTGAGGGCAGCGGCATAGGACTGGCCAACGTTCGGCGCATCGTGACCCGGCATGGTGGGCGCGTCTGGGCCGAGAGCGAGCTGGGAGCTGGAGCGGTATTCTTCGTGGCTTTGCCGCACCTGACCGAGAACCCCGCGCCCGCCGGAGCGGTGGCCGAAGAAGCGCTGGGGGATTAAAGGTGAGGGGTTGTAAAGTCCGCGCTGAACAAAGCGTCTCTGGCGCACTTCACGCTTGTTCGGTGAGTGGTTTACGGCTGCAAAAAGTGCTGGACTTCTTCCTGATTTCCGCTTTTGGCTTGGGCGGCGACCACCGCGTTGGAGTCCCGGCTAAGCCGCTCACGCCACTCGCCGGGCAAATTGGCGCGGGAAGCCACGTTCAGGCGCACGCCCGCATCCAAGTCGGCGGCCAGCAAAGCGAGTTGGTCGGCGCTCATCAGGGCGTGCAGCGCGGCGGCGCGGCGCACTCCAGCGTTCGCATCGGTGCAGAGCCGGGCCAGCACCGCCAAGCTCGACTGAGGACTGAGCGCGGTGGCGCGGCGCACTTCGGCGTTGGCATCCTTTGTCAGCCGCAGCAGTCGCGCTTCGCCAAGATCGGGCCGCACCGCCAGCACCGTTCTCACGGCGGCGTCCTCGTCGGTCATCAAGATATCGATGGCCTGCTCGGGTAAGTTCATGGCGCTCGCCACATGCAGCCGGATGTCTTGTTCGGGAGCGCGGGCCAGCAGTGCCACCGCTTCGTCCGGTAAATCGTCGCGTTCCAAAAGGGCGCGGCGCACCGTTTCGGCTTCGTCCTGGGCGAGGCGCAGCAGCATGTCCGGACTCAGATTGGGCCGGCGGGCCAGCGCGGCGCGGACTTCGGGGCTGGGGTCTTGCTCGGCCCTGGAGAGCCACGCCTGCGGCACCGCCCACGCCTGCAAGCTGGCTTCCCGCACGCCTTCGGTTTCGTGGGCCATCAGGGTTTGGCGCACCTGCGGCGGCAAGTCGATGCGCCGCGCCAGCACCGAGAGCACGTCGGAATCGTCGTCGTCGGCCAGCAGCAGCATCAGCGGCAGCGGCAAGTCCAAACGGCGGGCCACGTGCGCCCTGACCATGCTGTGCGCGTCGCGAACGAGTCCGGCCAGGAGGCCTTCCGGCACGTCGTCTCGCAGCGCCACCGCTTTCCTGACGTCGTAGTCGTCGTCGCTGGCGAGCTGACTCAGGAGTTCTGCGGGTAAATCTGCTCGGGCGGCGGCGGCCTCGCGCACCTGCCACAGCCCGCTTCCGGCCAGCATCCGAATGCGCCCTGCGCTCAGCGACTTGCGGCGGGCTACCGCGAGCACCGCGCTGACGCTTTCGTGCCGCAGCGCCGCGTCGATCACCCAGTCCGGTGCGGCGGGCAAGCTGGCCAGCGCCGCCACGCCCACATCTGGAAACTCGGAGAGCAGGTGCGGGCGGGCCAGGCGCAACAAAGTCATGGCCGGATTGCTGAGCACTTCTTCGGGAAAGCGCTCGGAGAGCAGGCCCAGCGTGTGCGGCGGCGTGTTGGGGTGACGGGCCACCGCCGAGCGCACACGGACATCCGGGTGAACAGACAGCGTGCCGAGCTGCTCGGCAGTGGCGCGGGGCTGCTGCGCGGCGGTGAGCGCCTCGGCAGCGTCGGGCGCGGGGCGGGTGTGGGGTTCGGCGGTCATGCAGGCATTCTAGAGGGTGGCGACGGGAGAACGGATTCCCGCTGCCGTGAGGTGTGGGAAGACCACCAAAGCCGGCGCTGAGGCGCTCAAGGTTCGGGGCAAGGCGCTGGGGTGCTTACCGGTTTACTTCGTTGCCGAAGTGTTGGCCGCCGCGTGACTGGCTGACGCTGGGGTGGTGTTGGCCAGCGTGCTGCCGGTCATCATCAAGCCGAGCTGCGTTTCGGTGGCTTGGTCGGCCTGTACCTCACCGACCACTTGGCCCTCGTACATCACCAGAATGCGGTCGGCGAGGTTCATCACTTCGCCCAGGTCGGCGCTGATCAGCAGCACGGCCAGTCCCTCATCCCGCGCTTTGACGATCTGGGCGTGAATAAATTCGATCGCCCCGATGTCCACGCCGCGCGTCGGCTGACTGGCGACCAGAATCTTGGGATTTTTTTTCATTTCGCGGGCCACGATGATTTTCTGGGCGTTTCCGCCGGAATAGCGCCCGGCTTGCAGCGCGGTCGAGCGCGGGCGCACATCGTAGGCTTCACTCAGGTCGCGGGCATTTTTCTCGATCACGTCCAGCTTGAGCAGCCCGAACGGCCCCACGAACGGAGCCTGATCCTGCTCACCCAAAATGAAGTTCTCGGCGGTGGTCATCTCCAGCACCAAGCCTCGCTCGTTGCGGTCTTCGGGGACGTGCGAGACGCCGGCTTGCCCCACCGCTTTGACGCCGTGCGCGGTTTTGCCGTCGTAGGTGATGCTGCCGCTCTGGGGCGTGATCAGGCCGGTGATGGCTTCCACCAACTGACTCTGGCCGTTGCCCTCCACGCCCGCGATGCCGACGATTTCGCCGCGCCGCACCGCGAACGAGACCCGGTTGACCACGTTTTTCTTGTGCTCGTTGACCACCACCACGTCTCTGACGTCCAGCGCCACTTCGCCGGGCTGGGCCGGTTCCTTGTCGACTTTGAGGGTCACTTCGCGGCCCACCATCATGTTGGCCAGCGTTTCGGTGGTGGCTCCCTTGGTCGGAATGGTGCCGATCATCTTGCCGTCGCGGATCACCGAAATGGCGTCGGAGATGTGCAGTACCTCGTGGAGCTTGTGCGAAATGAACACCACGCTGTTGCCCGCCGCCGCGTACTGGCCCTTGAGAAACTCGAACAGCTCGTCGGTTTCCGATGGGGTCAGCACCGCCGTCGGCTCGTCCAGAATCAAAATGCGTGCGCCCCGGTACAGCGTTTTGAGAATCTCGACCTTTTGCTGCATCCCCACCGGCAGGTCTTCAATTTTGGCGTCAGGGTCGAGGCCGAAGTTAAACTGCTTGATCAGTTCGGCGACTTTTTTCCGCGCTCCAGCGTAGTCGATCGCGCCGCCCTTGGTGGGTTCACTGCCCAGAATCACGTTTTCGGTGACGGTCAGCGGCTCGACCAGCATAAAGTGCTGAAACACCATCCCGATACCCAGTTTGATAGCGTCGCTGGGGTCTTTCAAGTTGACCACCTGCCCGTCCACCACGATCTCGCCGGAGGTCGGCGGCTGAGCGCCGTAGACGATCTTGACCAGGGTGGATTTGCCCGCACCGTTTTCGCCGCACAGCGCGTGAACGCTGCCCCATTTGACTTCCATAGAGATGTTGTCGTTGGCCAGCACCAAAGGAAAGCGCTTGGTGATGTTGCGCAGCTCGAGGGCGTAAGGCGAGTTGTGCTTGACGGGCGTCGTCACGCTGGGGGCGCTGAGGGTCATGGCCGCAGTTTAGCGCAGCCGGGAAAAGTGAACGCTCAGGCCCTGCCCCCGTCCTTTACCATGAGATTCCAATGAATCTGGAATCCTTTTGGCTACTGATCACTGCCCTCGGCAACGACCTCATTTTTATCGCGGTGCTGGCGCTTTACGGCTGGCTGGTGCGGCCTAGCGGCATCCGCGCTTTGGGCGTCGCCTTCGCGCTGAGCTACCTCACCAACTCGCTGCTCAAATACGGCCTGAACCTGCCGCGCCCGTTTGCCAATGACCCCAGCGTGGCCAGCGCCGCCGCTCAGGCCACGGCAGGCGGCCCCGGCTTGCCCAGCGGTCACGCCCAGATGAGCGCGGCGCTGTGGGGCGGCGTCGCGGCGCAGCTTCGGCGGCCCTGGGTGTGGGCGGTGTGCTTGCTGCTGGTGGCACTGATCGCCGCCTCGCGCCTCGCCCTCCACGTTCACTATCCTTCGGACGTGCTGGTGGGCTTGCTGCTCGGCGCGATCTTTGCAGGGCTGGCGGGCGCGGGTTTGACAGGCCGTGGACTGTTTGCCCACACCTTCTGGTGGCCGCTGGCACTACTGGTCGTCGCCTGTTTGCTGCCCTCCAGTTTGCCCGACGAGTACAGCCGGGGACTGGGAATACTGGCCGGATTTTGGTTCGCCGCGCCGCGCTACTTGCCGCCCAGCTGTTGGGTCGGCCGCATTGGGGTGGCGGTGATCGGTTTACTGACCGTGCTGGCCGTTTACTTGGCGCTCGGCGCGTTGGCGGGCCTGCTCCCCACTGTGCTGGACGGCCCAGCGCGGGCCATCCGCTATTTCGCGTTGGTCTGGGTGGCGATTGGTGGCGTGCCTCAACTGCTCAAAATCTGGCTGCGGCCCGTCGAGGAGCAACACAGCGCTTCCCAATCACTCCCGCCGCTTGGTCAGTAAATACAACCGAACACCGTAGGCGATCAGCAGTACGGCGCTGAGGCCTGCCAGCGGCCAGTTGGCTTTTCGCAGAAAGGTGATCAGCAAAATGGCCCACCCCGCGCAGAGGGCCACCGTCAGGTAAGTGTTGAAGGAATTGGGCTTCATGCCCAGCAGCTTAACGTGTTGTCGGTGCGGAGTTGTCCTGAGCGCCCAGCCCGAATACTCGGCCTAAAGGCTCAGTCCAGACATTCAGCGCTGACGGCTCTCCAGCTGAGCGGCCCGCAAAGCCGCGCCCGCGTCCAGCAGGCCCGCACCGCAGGTTCTGGCGGGGTTGGCGTCGCAGCCAAAGGCAAACGGCTTGGCGGTGCGTTCCAGCAGCGAGGTGATTTGCGCGGGCGTCAGCTTGGGATTGAGGCTCATCACCAAACTGGCCACGCCCGCGACCTGCGGCGCAGCAAAGCTGGTGCCGTTGCGCCGCTGCTCGCCCGCGACCGAGCTGAACACCAGGGGGTCATTCGGCTCGCCGCCCGGAGCCGAGAGGGCTACGCTCGCGCCGTAGTTGGAATAGCTGGCCCGCCGCCCGGTTCTGTTGGTGGCGGCCACTGTCAGCACGCCCCGGCAGCCCGCCGGACTGTAACCGCCCGCGTCGGCCGCGTCATTGGCCGCTCCGGCGACGATCAACACGCCTTTTGCCGTCACCTCATCGACGGCTTTTTGGATGCGGGCGTCGCAGCCACTCAGGGCGATAAAGTCGGCATAGAGGCTCAGGTTGATGACTTTGGCCGGACGGGTATTGCTCGGCGCTCCTGATACCCGCAGCCCCGCCGCCCAGCGCAGGCCGTCGATCAGATCTTGCGGAGCGATCAAACCGTCCTCGCCCGCCACCCGCACCGCCAGGATGCGGGCCACCGGATTAATACCGGCCATGCCCTGATTGTCGTGCGCCGCCGCGATGATGTTGGCCACCCCCTCGCCGTGATAATTGAACTGTCCCACCCCCGAAGCGTCGTAATCACGCCCGTCGCCGTCGCCGGAACGCCCAGCGTCCGAGACGAAGTCGTACCCGTTGACGAGGCGGCCCGCGAGTTCGGGGTCATTGATGTAGCCGGTGTCCAGTACCGCCACCGTGATGGCCTGCCCGCCCGTAACCGCCCAGCCCGCTGCCATGTTGATGGCGTTCAGGTTCCACTGCTGAGGGTATAGGGGGTCGGTGGGTAATTTGGCGAGGGGCAGCGGCGTAGCGGTAGGCGTGAGGGCAGCAGAAAAGGGCACGAGCGGCGCGGCAGCTTTGGGCACGGCGGGCAGCGGGGCCAGTTCCGGCAAAGCGGGTTTGATCGCTGGTGTGGCTGGCTTGGGTGCGGGTGATGGTTTCGGAACCGGACTGATAATCGGTTTGGGCGCGGGCTGGCTGATCGGCGCGGCGGGAACCTTGGCCTGAGCCACTTGGGCTTGACTCACTTGAACTTGGGCCGCCGCGAACGGCAACAGGGTGCAGGAAAGCAGCAGGAGAGCAGGCAAGGAGCGGGTCATCTTCTCAGTCTGAAGGCCCAAACTGATGAGCGGCTGAACAGGGCTTTACCTTTAGCGTGCTTTAGCGTTCGCCCCCCGCCCGCCCGTGATCCTTTACCCTCAAGCATGTCCATTTCCCGCCCCAATCCGCGCCCGGTGGCTGTGCTGACCGGCGCTTCCAGCGGCATCGGCGCGGCCACTGCCCGTGAACTTTCGCGCCGGGGCTACGCGCTGGTGCTGGCCGCCCGCCGACTGGAAGCGCTGGAAGCCCTCCGCAGCGAACTCGATTCCAGCGGTGAACGGATCATCACCGTGCAGGCTGACGTGACCGAGGACGGCGACCGCAGGCACCTGGTCGCAGAAGCGCTGCGGCAGTTTGGCCGAATAGACGCTCTGATCAACAACGCCGGAATCAGCATCGCCCGGGGTATGTGGTGGGACGATCCCGACCCGGTGCGGGTGCTGAAAACCAATTTGGAAGCGCCGATTGAGTTGACCCGTTTGGTGCTCCCCGCCATGCGGGCCCGCAGGCACGGCCAGATTGTCAACGTGGCTTCGGTGGCGGGCATTGTCGCGTTTCAGGGCATTTACAGCGCCAGCAAGTTCGGTCTGCGCGGCTTTTCGCTGGCCCTGCGGCGCGAACTGCTCGGCAGCGGCGTGAATGTCAGCTTGGTGTCGCCGGGATTTATCAAAACCGAGCTGACGGCGGGCGCGAGCATTCCTATGCCGGGGCCGGAGATCGTGGCGAGGGCCATTGCCGACGTGCTGGAGCGGCCCAAACGCGAAGTGCTGGTGCCGAGGTGGTACCGCTTGCCCGCCCTACTTGAGCAAATCGCCCCCAGTGTGGTGGACAGCGTCACGGCGCTGATGCGCTCCAAGCGTTACCGCTGAGGAGTTTGCATTGCTAAGCCGCCGTACAGTGCAGTTCCCGCAACTCTCTAGACTGGCTTACATGAGATTTGCCGAGGTCAGCCGATGAATCAGCCCAGCTCCAGCCAGCCTCCAGCAAATCAAGTGGCAAGTTCAGTGCCCGTACTCGGCCCCCGCCAGCAGCTAAGGCAACTCGTCAAGCGCCTGTTCACCGGGCTGCGGCAGGTTGTGGCCCAGCAGCTCAGCCTCAAGCAACTGGGCCGCCGCCTCCAACCCGCTTTCGAGCGGCTGGTGGCCGTCGTGGACGCCCGTTTTTCGGCGTTTATTCAGCCGCGCCGCCGCAGGGGCGACATCATCATCACGCCGTACACCGGCTGGGGCACGCCGCAGCACCTCGAACTGACTGGGCGGGTCTTGCTGCCGCGCACGGTGCATCCGCCGAGGCGAGGTGATCCGAGGTGGCGCAATTTTTTGAGTATCGTGCGGCGTCTTTTGTCACGCGAAGTCGGCGGTGTGACGGTTCACGGCGTCTTAGAGGGCCATACCGTCAGCGCCGTGTCGGACACCGACGGGTTTTTTACCCTGACTTGGGATCGGCCTGACCAAATGGCCGACAGCGTTCAAAAAGAAGGCTGGCTGGAGGCCTCGCTCTACATCGAGGGCCGCAGCAAAACCATCTTTGCGCCGCTGCGGGTCATCGCTTCGCCGCGTTTTGCCGTCATCAGCGACCTAGACGACACCGTGCTGAAATCGGACGTGACCAGCTTGCCGCAGATGCTCGGCACGGTGCTGACCGGCAACGCCCGCACCCGCTTGCCGTTTCCTGGCGTCAGCGCCCTCTACCGCGCTCTGGTCAGAGAGCCGGGCGGTTCCAATCCGATTTTTTATGTCTCCAGCAGCCCCTGGAACTTTTACGATTTGCTGTGGACGTTTCTCAGGTACCGCCGCTTGCCGCTGGGGCCGATTTTCCTGCGCCACTGGGGCAGCGAAATCTTTTCCGGCGGAGCGCACCACAAGCACAGCATCATCGAGCGCCTCATGAAAACCTATCCGGCCCTGCCTTTTGTGCTGATCGGCGACAGCGGCGAGCAAGACCCCGAAATTTACGCCGAAGTGGTGCGGCGCAATCCGGGGCGGGTGCTGGCGGTGTACATCCGCAGGGTGACGGGCGAGGCGCGGGACGCGGGCGTGCAGCAGCTCAGCGCCGAGGTGAAAAAGGCGGGCGTGGAACTGGTACTGACCCGCGACTCGCTGGCCGCTGCTTTCCACGCCATGGCGATGGGTCTGATCTCGCCCAGCGAACTCAGGAGCGTGATTCAGTCGGTGGAGAAGTCATTTTCGCCGGTTGATTTTTTTCAGGCCAAGCAGGAGCAGTTCAGCCAACGGCCCAAGCTGCCGCGCCGTGAGCGGAGCAAAAGCCAGAAGCCAGAAGCGCCAGAAGCCAGCTGAGCGCCGAGTTGCCCAGCCTTGCCCCGTACCCTCGGCTCGGGGGCGCGGCACAATACAGCCATGACCAAGCCCCTTGCTCCCCACATTCCCCTCAACCGCCCCCGCCTGATTGCCCCCGGCCCGGTAGAAGTCTCGCCCGCGACTTTGCTGGCCCTCGCCCAGCCGCAGATGCATCACCGCACTCCGCAGGCCCGCGCCAAGTTTCTGGAGGTGCGCGGCAAGCTCGCTCAGTTGCTCGGTGATTCTTTCGAAGCGGTGATCGTGACTGGCAGCGGCACGGCGGCGTTCGAGGGCGCACTCGTCAGTCTCGTGCCGGCGGGAGCCAAAGTCGTCAACGCTTCGGCGGGCAAGTTCAGTGAGCGCTGGGGCGAGATGGCCGAGCGGCTCGGCTACGCTGTGGTGAAAGTGCAAAAGCCCTGGGGCGAGTTGCTGGACGCTGGCGAAATCGCCGCTGCCTGCAAAGACGCCTACGCCCTGACCATCACCCATTCGGAAACCAGCACCGGAGCGCTGCACGATTTGGAGGCGATTGCGGCGGCGGCCAAAGCCGTCAATCCGGACATCGTGATTATTGCCGACTGCGTCACCAGCTACGGCGTGGCCGAACTGCGTCCGGGGGCCTGGCAAGTGGACGTGATCGTCTCGGGATCGCAAAAAGCGGCGGCCACCCCGCCTGGACTGGGTTTCGTGCTGTTTAGCCCGGAGGCCGAGAGCAAGCTCATCAAAAATACGCCCAAAGGCTTTTACCTCGACCTAGAGCGTGAGTTGCGCGGCCAGAAGGAAGCCAACACGCCGCAGACGCCCGCCATCAATCTGATTTACGCCCTAGATGTCTCGCTAGACCGCTTGCTCAGCGTGCCATTGGAAGTCTTGTGGGCCGAGAAAAAACGCCAGAACGACGCCCTGATCGCGGCGGGGGACGCGCTGGGCTGCCGCTCTTGGTCGGGCCGTCCCACGCCCGCCGTCGCGGTGCTGGTGCCGCCCGCTGGCAGCGGTGTTAAGCGGATCGGGGGTAAACAGGTGGCCGCCGCCCTCGCTGACATGAACCAGCGTGCCCTGCCGGGCCAAGCGCCGCACGAGGACACCGTGTTCCGCATTTCCACGCTCGGTTACGCTGACCGCTACGACGCGCTGGCAGTGGCGGGCATCTTGGAAGACGCCTTCAGCGCTCTGGGTCACCCATTTGAGCGCGGCGCGGCGGTGTCGGCAGCTTGGCGGGTGCTGTCCAACTAAAGTCGGCGCTTACCAAGTATCCCCGCCCCCCGGCGGCGGCCATGCTCCGATCAGTTGGCGCACCACGATGATCTGCCCGAAGTGATGGGCGGTGTGCAGCGCGAAGTCGGCGAGGAGTTCCCCGATGGTCTCGTCGTGGTTGACTGGGTTTTGGAGGTCGGGCCGCGCCGCGTGGCCGTCAATTCGGCTGAGCAGATCGTAAAACTCGTTTTTGAGCTTGTCCCACTCGCCTTCCGTAATGTTCGGCCACGTCTCATCCGCGTGCTTGGGATACGGCATGGGCGCTCCGGTTTCGATGATGTCCAGCATCCAGCGGTTCCACCAATTGACGTGCGCCAGCAGGTTGGCGACGCTGTGCGGCAGGCCGCTGGGCACCTCAATCGCCTGCGCCGCCGTGAGGCCCGACAAGGTGGCTTCAACGCCGACGTAAGCTTGCCCGCCCCGGTAGAGGCGCGGCAGCAAGCGGGCGAGGGTGGAGACGGGCGGGGGAGTGGTCATGCTCGCCAGTGTCGCAGAATATAAAGTTCAGGTGGTGATGATCAGTGGCAAACATTAAAACGGCGGCGGAACTGGGCCTGCGGATAGACACGCTGGCCGATATTCCCGACCTAATCGGCGCGGGCTTTGGATTGGATTGGGCTTGCCCCGATTTTGCGTAGTTGAGGTTAAGCGGCTGTAGCTTGGCGTTCGAAGTCAGCGGGTGTCAAGTAGCCTAGAGACGAGTGGCGGCGCTGACGGTTATAAAAGACCTCAATGAACTCGAAAATGGCTTGTCTGGCAACTGCTCGGGTCTCGAAGATCGTCTCCTCGAACAGCTCCCGTTTCAGGGAGCTGAAAAAGCTCTCCACAACGGCGTTATCCCAGCATTCCCCTTTGCGGCTCATACTGCACTTCGCCTGAATCTGTGCGAGTGCAGATTGAAACAGATGGCTCGTATACTGACTTCCTTGGTCGCTGTGATGCAGCAAACCTGGTGGTGGATTTCGGCGCTGGACAGCCATGTGCAACGCTGCCACTGGCAGCGTTGCAGGCATGTACGCATCCATTGCATACCCCACTACCGTTCGGGAAAACAGATCGAGGGTGACAGCCAAGTAGAGCCAGCCTTCTTTCGTGGGAATGTAGGTCAAATCGGCGGCCCAGATCTGGTTGGGCTGCTGGACGTTGAACTGGCGATCAAGCAGGTTTGGGCAGACTGGATCGCTGTGATTACGGTTGGTCGTGCGTACTGAGCGGTGCTTTCCTTTAGCTCGCAGCCCACCAATACGCATCAAACGGGCAATCCTCTTCTTGGAGACCGACAATCCTTCGGCTTTCAGCTCCGCATGAATCCGTGGGGCACCGTAGCGTGCCTTGCGGTGGTGGTAGACATCGTGGATGCGCTGCTTCAGCAGCGCGTCCTGTTGCTGCTGATTGGAGATGGGCCTTCTTCGCCAACTGTGGTAGCCGCTCACTGAAACCTCCAGCACCCGACACATGATGTCCAAGCGGTACTGGGATCGGTAGTCATGAATGAAGCGGAATCTCAGTACGTAGTTTCTTTGGCAAAGAAGGCCGTCGCTTTTTTCAGGATTTCACGTTCTTGGCGCAGGACTTCAACTTCCTTGCGGAGCCTGCGAATCTCTTGTTGGTCGGCGGTCAGTAGTTGCTGACCATGACCGGGGAATGCGGCATGGCCAACCTCTTGCTCAGCGCTCATCCATTTACGGATGAGCGAAACACTGACGCTCAGGTCGCGGGCGGTACTGGAGACGTTGCCGTTCGTTCGGGCAAGCTGCACGGCGTCTCGTTTGAAGTCAGCGGTATGGATTCTGCGGTTTGTCATGATGGGCCTCCTATTGTCGAGGCTTATCTCCATCTACGCAAAACTGGGCCACTCTCAGATGGCCTCATTCTTAGCGAAGCCGAGCTGGGGGACGAGTTTTTTCGGCTGAGCAGCGGCCTGGCGGGCGAACTGTTTCAGAAGTTCGTGAATTACCGCTTGCCGGTGGCGTTGGTGCTGCCCGATTTCTCAGCGCATGGTGAGCGCTTTGCTGAGCTGGCTTACGAGCATTCGCGCCACTCGGCGGTGCGATTCGTGACTTCTCAGGAGGAGGCGTTGGAGTGGCTGAGCCGCCAAGTCAACTCATAAATGGTGAGATAAACCCTCAAGCCACCAGCGCATGAATCCCGGCAACCGCTCACGCCAAGCGCTTTCGTCGTGCCAGTGGCCCTGCCCGATCTGCAAATTGACCTCAGCAACGTGGGGAGCGCTGCGAACGGCAAACCACCGCGCTTCACCGACGGCGGCGATGGCGTCTTCCGCCAACACGCCTTCGCAAGTGCCCATATCCACATACAAGCGCAGCTCTGGCGCGGGGTGGGCCTGCGCGAAGTCGAGCAGCGCAAAATCCTGCACCCACAAGCTGGGGCTGAACGCGCCGCAAGTGCCCCACACCTCCGGGCGGGTCAGCGTGCCGTAGAGCGAGGCCGCGCCGCCGAAGCTGCTCCCCGCCTGCGCCGTGAACCTCGCCTCTGGGCGGGTGCGAAACTGGGCGTCAATCAGGGGTTTGAGCGTCTGGGTCAAAAAGGTCTGGTACGCGGGCGCGGTGGACGTGAAGCCGTTGGCCCGAATCGCAAACGGCACATAATCGCTGGCTCGGTGCTGCTCCCGCACGTAAACGGCCACCACGATGCAGGGCAGGCCTTCTGCGGCCAACTGACTCGCCGCAGCGTCCGCGCCCCAGACTTCACCTGCAAAACTGGTGGCGATGTCAAAGATGTTTTGGCCGTCATGTAAATAGAGAACGGGTAAGCGCTGCGCCTGCCCCGCGTACTCGGGCGGCGTCCAGACCAGCACTTTCAAGTCGTCATTGAGTTCGGGGCTGTGAACAGTCAATTCCTGAATGCCCGCTGCGGGCGTGGACGGCCTCCCGGCGCCGCCGTGCAGATCTCGCCAATGTGTGACTTTGATTTGGTGGCTGGCTGCACCCTGCACCACCGTTTGGCGCTCGGGTCGGCGCTCTCCCCACAGATCGCCTTCCTCACTCTCGGCACTGCCCCGCGTGACTTTGTAACTCAGCAGCGCTCCAATCGGGAAATCGGCTTTCAGCACGCCGTCCACAAATTTGTAGTCCGGCGGCGCGGGCGCGTAGTCGCTCAAGTTGGTCTGCAAGTAAAAATCGGCGTCGGCGGGTGTGGTCGACGGGACTTCCAGCACGAAGGTTTGCTCGGCGGTGGGCATGAAAGGGGAGAAGATCACGGATTGAGTCTAAGTCAATCGGTTCAAGGGCTGGCGCGGCAGGCTTGGTCGACCCTTTTGAGCAAACTGGGAAAGCGGTGCGGCCCAGCCATCTGCTCAATCAAGCTGGCGGCCCGCAGCGCACTCATGCCAGCCGCCGTAACAAACAGCGGGCGTTGACTGTTGCCCCGCTGAACTGGCAGCGCGTGCGGCGAGCCTCGGAAAGCGGTTTTGCCGACTCCAATCACCGCCACCTGTCGCCCGAGCGCTTCAAAGAGATGCCAGCCCAAGCCGGGTTGCCCAGCGGCGTCCAGAGTCACGTAGCCGTCCACGACCACGACCTCAAGCCGGTTAGCCAGAGGCCCAAGCACCGGCAAAAGACATGGCAATTCGCGCAGGTAAAACGCTCCCGGCTGATAGGCGGCCACCTGCGGCGTGGTGTGCAAAAGAAGTTTGGTTTCCTGAGCGTCTGACCACGCCTCAAACAGCACAGCAGCGGTGCGGGCGCTGCCATCTGAGCGGTAATCGACATCTACGCAGGCCAGCATCTCAATCCGCTCAGACTTGCTTGGGCAAAGTCAGCCGCTTGCCTTCCAGCGGGCTGCTCAGCACAAAAAGAAGGTGTGTCCTACAAATAAGTGGGGTACATATTTCAAAGGTTTTTGTCAACTGAAGTGCAGTATGGCAAAGTTTGCGGCAGAGTTATCCACAGGGCAGGGGAGAGGCTATGGATAACTCTTGTGTCGGAAGATCGACGCGTCCTCTGTCGAATGTTCGGTGGTTGTGCTGGATCATCAAAAAACGAGGCCACAAGGTTTCACCTTCACAGCCCCATCAAGCTTCAAGAGCTTTGAGACTAAGACTTTGGTAGAGTAGCTGCTCCCACTGTCAATGGCCAGAGTCAATCTCAGGGCTTAACTACGAACCAGACTTTGCCCACATTCTGTCCGGTGGTGTCGCCGGGTTTGCTGTCTTTGGCCCAGAAATACAGTGGCTGACCGTCATACGTCACTTGAAGCGCACCGTCCTTGCGGGCAGTGGTGCCCAGCTTGCTGCCCTTTTCTGCAGGCAGATAGGCGGTCAGCAACGGGGGCCAGGCGGCAGCACACCCGTCGTAACAGGTGCTCACATTCTTCTCGTCCTTGGTGAACAGGTACAGCGTCATGCCGCTGGGCGCAACCAGATATTCACCTAGCTCGCCGCCTTTAACGGAACTGATGGTAGAGCCAGGATTGACCGCGTACCAGACTTTGCCCACATCCTGCCCGGTGGTATCGCCCGCTTTCTGATCTCGTATCCAGTAGTACAGCGGCCAGCCGTTGTAAGCCACCTGCTGTGCGCCGTCCTTGCGTTTCACCAGCGACAGCTTACCGGGCATTCCGGCAGGCAGTTTAGGTAACGCGTCCGCCAGCAGCGGGGGCCAGGCCACAGCGCACTGCTCATAGCAGTTGGTCACATTCGGCGTGTCTTTGGTGTAGAGGTACAGGGTCATGCCCTTTTCGCCGGTCAGGATGCTGCCCAGCTTGGCGTTCTGGCGCAAATCCAGTTGCGGGGTGGCGGCACTGGCAAGCGTGGAGCTGGCAAGGGACAGGCTGGCGAACAGGGCAAGGGCGGCAGTGCGGACAGTCGTGATCTGGGTCATGGGGAGCCTCCATGAATAGAAACGCGCCCAAGACTCGTTTGGATTCATCCTTGCGCTACAGGCTGGCCCAACCCAAGATCAGCGCCGGCCTGGTTTGCCCGGTCATGTCGCGGCTCTTATCTTCAAGGCTGATGCAGACGTAATCGCTGCCGCTCACGCTGGCAGTCAGAACGCTGTGAGCGCTGCGGGTACTGGGCGTCAGCGGGTCGCCACGTTTCCAGTTGGACGCCACCCAGACTTGATACACCTTGCCCGGTATAGGCGGCGGCAACACGAACAGCACCTCGCGGCTGGGCAGCAGGAGCAGGTGTCCAGCGGCGGGGCGATCCTTGGCACGCAGGCCCAACGCCGCCACTCCCGGCTGCGCCAACCAGTCTGTCACCTGCCGCTGCTCAGCCCGCAGGGTATTGGCTTGGGCCTGCTGCCACCCACCCCAGCCAATCGCCCCGGCAGTCAGGGTTAGCGCCGAAGTCAGGACAATAACCAGCCAGCGCGGCTGATGTGCGGATAAATGCGGCCTTTTTGGACGGGTTCGGCTCGCGCTGGCCTGCGAGGTCAACCGGAGCGTTCGGCGCAGTGGTGGCAGCTCGCCCGCCCGTGGCAACGCCTCCACTTGGGCCACGAGTTCATTTTGCCATACCACCACCTGCGCCCGGCACGCCGCACAATCCAGCAGGTGGGTCTCTATTCGTATCTGCGCTTGGCCGCTCAAGTCGCCCACCGCGTAAGCCCGCAGCACGGTTTCTTCGGGATGTGGAGCGCTCATGATCCCTCCAGGGTACGGCGCATCCTTGCCAGAGCGCGGCGCACCCGCGTTTTCACAGTCCCCAGTGGTAGGGCATGTGCGCTCGCAATTTCACCGTGGCTGAGGCCCAGAAAGAAGGAATCGTGGATCAGCGTCTGATCATGGGCAGACAGATGCACCAGCGCACCCTGAACCATCATGCGGGTATCCAGATCGGGGCTGGCACTGGGCGTGGACAGCTCGCCCAGCAGATCTTCATCACCGTCCAGAACAGGCCGCGCTCCCCGCGCCCGCAGGCGGCTGAGGGCCTCGTTGCGGGCCACCGTGTAAATGAAGGCTCGCGGCGATCCCAGCTCGGGCCGGTACTGGTGGGCACGCCGAAAGAGGCGGTCAAACGTGTCTTGTAGCACCTCGTGCGCCTCCTCGCGGTCGTTCAGTAGCCACCAAGCCAGAGCGTGAACGTGTCCGCCGAGCCGGGCGTACAGCTCGGCCAGCGCGTCCTCGTCTCCGTCGCGCAACATCAGCATCAGCGTAGGTTCATCCGTCATGGGCTTCCAAGTAAGGATACGCGCCGCTGAACTGATTGGATTCACTCAGATGGTTTGTGTAGAACAGATTCGCTGATTGGCATAGACCTCCTGCTGTGCCACACACTTTCCGACCCTATTGTGCTGGTGCCCACGAGCGACGATCTGCAAGCCTAACGCCAGTTACAGCAGCATTGGACGTCTGGACGCGCTCGCTTTGGGCCTGAGCAGCGCTGAGGAAGCGGGTCTGGGGTTCTTGGTCGACGCGCGAAATTAAGAGCCGTTGAGTCGTTCACACGCCTTAACCAAGTGGGCTTTTCCTATGATCGACACCATTTATCAAATCTGACAAGGCACTCTGGATTGGTATCTTCTATCTTCCACCAGAAGATCTCAAGCCTCCTGCCTGAGGGTTCGCTTGCGCACCTCATCGAGAAACGGCTTACCGCCCAGCAACTGCAAGACGTCTCCTGCCTGTAATCTCGTATTGCCACGCGGAATCAGGTATTCATCTCCCCGTCGCAGCAAGACGATCAGCGCTTCAGGTGGTAAATGCAGATCGACAATACGTTGTCCGACCACCGCCGAATCAGGCGGCAAGGTCAGTTCCGCCAAGTCATTCTTTCCCGCACCGGTTGGCGTGTATTCCAGTGGCATGGTATGTGGACTGACCGGCGGAGCCTTCACATTGAGCAGTCGGGCCACCAGCGGCAGTGAGGTTCCCTGAACCAGAATGGAAACCAGCACCAAGAAAAAAGCCACGTTGAATATTGTCTGTGCGCCCTCGACTTTGGCCAACACCGGGAAAGTCGCCAGGATGATTGGCACTGCGCCGCGCAGCCCCACCCAGGCCACCATCGCCTTGTGGGCAACAGGCATCCGAGTCGCGGCCAGACCGACAAAGACTGCAACGGGCCGCGCGATCACGACCAGCACCAGGGAAACGAGCAGTGCTGGGAGTGCCACTTTGAGCAACTCATCCGGGAAGACCAGCAGCCCCAGAAGCAGAAACATCACCACTTCAAAAAGATAAGACAGACCTTCGTGAAAGAGGCGCAGGGTACGCTTGTGAATGAAGTCGCTGTTGCCAAGCACCACTGCTGCCACGTAGACAGCCAGAAACCCACTGCCGTGCACGAGGGCCGTGAGGCCGTAAATGACCGCGACCAGCGCAGCGGTCAGTACGTAATACAGGCCGTCAAGTGGCAGATTCACCCGGTTGAGCAGCCGCACACCCAGGTGACCGAGGCCGAATCCGAGTAGACCGCCGAGGCCGAGTTCCTGAACAAACGAGCCCAAAAGTGGCAGCAGGGGCAAGTTGGGATGCTTGGCCAGCTCGGTGAGACCGATAACCAACGCCACGGCGGTCGGGTCGTTGATGCCCGACTCGAACTCAAGAAGTGGACGGATCTGGCCTTTAAGGCCCAGGGCATGTTCTTTGAGAACGGAGAACACAGCGCTAGCGTCCGTAGGGGCCACCACCGCGCCGAGCAGCAGCGCCAGCACCCAGGGTACGCCGAGGAGATAATGGGCAGCGGTTCCCACGATGCTGGTGGTGATCAATACGCCGAGTGTCGCCAGCGAGATTCCGGCCCAGAGTACTGGGCGGGTAGTCCGCCAGCTGGTTTCCAGACCACCATTGAAAAGGATGAACGCTAGGGCGACCGTGCCGACAAATTGGGTGAGCGCATAATCATCAAAGCCAATTCCACCGGGACCTTCACTTCCGGCCAGCATGCCGATGATTAAAAAAAGCAGGAGGCCCGGCAAGCCCAGACGACCACCCAGTTTGCTGGCGAACAGACTCAGGAGCAAGAGTGTGCCGCCGACCAGGATGGCGAGAGTATTGGGTTCCGTGTTCAGTAGCATGCTGTCAGCATAAAAGATGCGCCGGGTAAGGGGTCTGCGGCAGACACGCTGATCGTCTGCTGATCTGGGTTCGGACGGATTGTGGAGCGCCGAGGGCGAAGAGGCGTACCACGTTGAGGCTGATTTTTCAGATGCGTGCAGCAGTTAGACTTGTGATAGGACAGAAGAAATGCAGGAGTTGCTGACAGCGTTTCACATGTCAGCAAATAAAGGAAGCCTCCATGTTCTCGATAAGCAGCGACTATTTGCATTCGCTGAACTGGCCGCTGACAGCTACCAAGACGTTGATGAGATCAATCAAGAGATCTTCTATTTTTTGACTAAACAGGACACCAAACATTGGCATGAGGATACAGCGCGAGCGCTGTTGAGAGAGATTCGATTTGGTATTGAACTTCTGAGATATCGCAGAACTTTGGAAACTAAGTAAAAGTGCCCGCCCTAGCATTTGCTGGGGCGGGCACTTTTCATGCAATTTATTGATACGGGCAGAAATTCAGGTTGCTAAACTGGGCAGGATATGGCAGCATGGCAACCCTTGAAGTACATGGGGGCGATCAAGCTGGCAGCATATCCGCTCTATCGGCCTGCCGCAACCTCGCATGGTTCAAACCCCGATTTAAGGCCAGTATCAATAGTTCTTGCGATAGTCCGGAAAATGAGCGGTGAAGCAACGAGCCAGTTGAGTCAGGGCAATGGAAGACGCGCTCTGTTCTCGCATGTCAGACGAGAATTTCAACTCTCCCCGAAAAACTGTCGGGTACTGAGTGTTGTTCGATACTGAATCTTTCACTTTCTCTTTAGCGTGTTCAAACCTGAATTGGGAGAGAAAATTGTATAATAAGCTATGTATATGACGACCTCAACAATAGTCTTAGTCATACTTGTTTGCGGTATTTATCTGATCTCTGTAAGGCATAGACTGTTATCAATTCGAGAATTGACAGCAGTGGAACGTGATCAACTAAAAGTTCTGATCAATACTGGGCGTGAGGTAGAAGCCATTAGGGATTACCGAAGATTAACTGGCGCTTCACTGAAATTCGCTGTTGGCAAGATCAATAACCTAAAAAATAATATAATCTGAGGTTAATATAGCGCTCTGCTAATTCTTTTACTGCACTCGCCCCTTGAGGAAGTATGAGGGGGCGAGCGCATTTGAGAGGCTATTTGAAGAGTTGTGTTGCCTTATTGATAACGACTTAAATCTGAGTTGACCGCTTTGGGCATGCCCCGTGCTGGACGTACTCCTCCATTTCTCCGTTGGCTGAAAGCAACCTGAATCTTTGCCAGTATCAATAGGGCAAGCGGGTGAAGCGCTTATCCAACTCAGCTAGATATTCATCACGGCATCTCGCGCAGGTGATCCAACATTCCCCTCGCTACTGAAGAGGGTGTTCGTGACCAGCGTCGCTTGGCCAGTCTCCAAAGCGGTGGAGGTGGCCGCGCCGATTGGGAACGCGGTGGCCTGTGAGTTGCACCGCGAGCTGGGCCGCCTAGGCTACTGCGCCTACGACCAGACCGCCAGCGAAGTGCTGGGACGCGCCGTGAGCAGCCTCGCCGCCCTGAGCACCGCTGAGCGTCATCTGGTACGCGAGTACGCCTACGGGCAGATGGGTCTGATGATTGAAGACTGGGCAGCGGCGTGAATCTGCTCAACGATCTTCAGCGTCTGCCGTCTGCGGGCACGTGAGTAGTGACGTGAGGTGATCCTTAGAGTTTGCGCTTGACGTCCTCCGAGCCGAGTGCTTCAATCGGGGTATGAAAAATTTCGTTGGTGTGGCATTGACTTTGGCCTGCGGCTTTGCCATTGCTGGCGGAAGTGGCCCAACCGTGAGCAGCACTCAGGCAGTCACCTTTCAAGCCGGGGACGGCCTCACGGTCTATGCCAACTACATTCCCGCTTCGCCGGGTGCGCCTGTGATACTGCTCTTCCATCAGGCCGACAATAACAAATCCGAATACGCTGATATTACCCCGCAATTTCGTCGTCTGGGCTTTGCGACCCTGGCGGTCGATGCACGCAGCGGCCACGCCACCCATGCAGGTGATAACCGAAACCTCACTGCAGAGGCCTACGAGAAGAAGACGGGTAACACCGCTGGATATGATCAGGCACTCCCCGATCTGGAAGCGGCGCTTGCGTGGGCTAAACGTGCCGATCAACAGCGCAAAGTGTTTGTGGTTGGCAGCAGCTATAGCGCCAATCTGGTGCTGTTTCTCGGGGCGCAGCACCCACAAGACGTGCAAGGCATTCTCTCGTTTTCTCCCCAGGCCAACGAGGCGACCCTCAAGGTCGCCTCCACCGTAAAGATCCCTGTGTTCATCACGTCGTCGGACAGTACTGAGGAGATTGAGGCTGTGAAGGCCATTTACAGTGTTCTGAAGAGTGCTAATAAGGTTCAGTATGTCCCCACCAGCGGATCTCACGGAGCGCTGGCCCTCTCCTCGGTCTTCAATCCCGCCGGCAATGCAGGGTACTGGAAGGCTTTGGGAATATTTCTGAACGGACTGAAGTGACAGAAACTGCTTTGTCTATTTGCTTAGGGTCTCGCAGGGCGGCGGCTGAGCAGCCCAGGCGGCGGGCACTTCATAGGTCAGCATGACCTGAAATTTATCGCGCTCAGCTCATCGACACCGCCAGTCAAGCCCGCGCCGCCTGCGCCACCTACGCTGGGCAGATGCTGGTCTGGGAACGCAGTACAGACGGATTGTGGATCGCCAAGGGTGAAGAATAGGCCTACCATGTCGAAGCAGAAGATTATTTGAGCGAGTAGGGATAGAACCAAGTCGCCTGTGTGGTCGGATGAGGTAGCCGCATAAACAGAGAAGTGGGGCAGTCGTTCTCAGTTGGCTCAAATTTATTTATACTCATACCGTGAAATCCCTTATCCCAATTCTCGGCCTTAGCCTGCTGCTTGCCGCTTGCAGTACCCCCACCCCACCGCCTACGCCCACCACTGCCAGCATCAGCATCGACGGGCCAGCTGCTCTCAAAATTGGTGAAGACAAGACCATAGCAGCCAGTGCGAAGAGCAGCAGTGGGGTCATCCTTAGTGGCCACACCTTCACCTGGACATCCAGCGCTCCGAACGTCGTAGATGTGGACGCCTCTGGCAAACTGACGGTCAAGCGCCTAAGCGTCTCGCCGGTGACCCTAACCGCCAGTGACGGCGGCAAGTCTGGCACCCTGACGGTCACGACCTATGGGTTGGAATTAACAATGGGGACATTCAACTTCTCACCGGCCACTCCCGATGCCGAAATAGGCATCTCTGCTTTGGTAAAATTCAGGGGGCCAGGTAGTAGCATCGGTGGAACAAATGTAGTAAAAATCACTGGGCCTACTGTCTTAACCAATGCCAATTTAAAAATCGGCCCTTCAACGACGAATCAAGATTATAGTTATTATCTTGCCGGTAGTGTCAAGCCGGTGAGCGGATTGTATGCCGCTACAATTATAGTTGATAATGTGACCTATACGTCTAGTGATACTTTGGATGGCGCTTCGGTTCTGGGTGGTTTTCAGAATGGAAATATCAAATTCACTGATTCCAAGAACTACACACTCAATGGAAAATTTGCCAGCGAAGCTAAGTATTATAGGGAAGTGTTTTACAATGATACAGATACAGCAGCAACTCCAACTCAGCTTCCGATAGATAACATTCCCGAGTTACCAATTTCTTACAAATTAACTATCGGGTTGTCTAAAGCGACATATAGCCCTTACATCGATAGCTTCAATCTACAACCTGGTGATTTGATGAGTCTCACGCCTGAATCATTCAACGTTTCGCGCACACCACTCCCGATCTTCACCATTAACTAATCCTCACCCGGCTGAGGACGGCCCACAACAAAAAAACCCCCGCTCCCGGTATCAGCTAGGGCGGGAGCTTTTTTTTGTGGACTGGTGACGTTCCAGATTCCAACTGGCCCGCTTAACGCAGTAAAGCCACTCTGCAACCAGAGCTGAGGCATTCGCGTAAGCGATCATTTAACTCGTTAACACGGGTAACAGTCATCTGAGTGGCGCGGCCGACTGAAACGTATTTGAAGCCGTCTCTGTCAATGACGCTGCTGGCATCTCGGTCTTTTATCCAAGTTCGCTGGAGCGTTTTCAGTGTGTTCTTCGCGCTGCCTGGCAAGGCAGACATCAGTTTACCATAAACGGTGTTCAAGTCTTTATCCGCCTGTAAGAAGACCTTCTGATAGCAATAAACGGCGTCGAAATCAGTCAGACTGCCCTCGCACTTGTTCTGCGCCTGCGACATGCTGGGGAGTGTGAGTGAGGCCCAGATCATGCAGCTTGCGGCCACCCGATTCAGATGATGTCGATTCATCTTTATATTCTGCTCTTCTAAACGAGTCAGGGCCAAATCTGCCGCCCCTCAATTAGCACCCTGAAGGTCGGCTCAGCAATCTTCACGCCTTGCGCCCGCTGGGTGATGACTAAATTCTGCGGCCCGATGAGCTGCGACGTATCGCGCCTGGATGCCTCGACGACATGCACCGTGGCGAAGCTGACGCTAGCGCAGCCGACAGAGATCACGCTAATCTGGCCAGTGTAGAGCTTGGACGCGGTGGCTGTGCAGGAATCGCCAGCGAGAGGTCGCTCGGCTTGGTAGGCGGTGACTTCCGTCCAGCTCTGTTCCGGCCCACCGAATGTCACGGGCGGCTGTGCAGGAACCAGCGGCGCAGGCTCAGCGGCCCTGACGATCATCGGTGAGCTGTTGAACCTGAGCGGCGGGAATCGCGGGTGGTGAGCAGGCGGCGAGAGCAAAGATTCCAGTGAGAGCCAGCAGCATCAGATTCTTTTTCATGGGATGACCTCCAGACCGCTTGTCGGGCGCTCGATGATGATGGTGGCCCTCGGGTCTATCGTGGCCGTGTCGAGGCTGTCTGGGAGGGGGATTTCTGCCGGTGGGCCGGGCTGCTGGATGTTGACTTGCTGCGCGTCCTGAATCGCCACGCCGCCGCCGAAATAGCCCAGCACCGTCTTGAGACCGTCCCGTCCCGCCACGCTCACTACAGCCGCAAAGAAGCTGAACAGGGCCGCGCCGATCCAGCCGGGTTGCCCCAAAGTGGCTTTGCCAGTCACGGCGTAAATGGTCAAGCTCAGCGCCATGCCCACGACTGCCGCAATGCCGCGCCACAGCCAAGGGTTCCAAGTGATCGGCGGTTTGCGACGCTCGAAGTCCCGCTTAATCGTTGCCACGAGGCCAAACACCAGCAAGCCCAGCGAAACGGGGCTTCCGGCCAGCGCGACAAGCCAGTCGAGATTTAGTCCACTCTGATCCATGTGTCCTCCCTGGTGGCATTGATGACCACCGCTTTCGAGTTCTGAATGGTGACTTTCGAGCCGCTTACGTCTTGAAACGGTGCGCCGCGCTCGGAGAGCATGACGCGGTGATCCTGCTGGACGGTGATCGGAGGAGTTGTAAGCGGGAAGCTGACATCAATCGGCGGTGACGTGGGCTTAGCTGCAGCGTTCTGCCACTGCTGCGCCTGTGTTCTGAGCGTGTCGACCCGCCGTGTCCAACCTCGTCCGAATGTTTTCCAAGAGCTGAGGCTCTGCAAGAATTGCAAGCGGAGATCGAGATAACGCCCCCAGTCTTTTGTCTGTGCCAAAAAGCCCAGCGCACGCGAAACGCCGCTGTTGGTGGCGGTGTCAAAGACCACTAGGGCAAGCGGCGCGGGCAGGTGGTCACAAGCCGCCCTGTCACAGTAGTTCTGTTTGTAAATCGCCCGAGCATCTTCCAAGGTCAGATTTCGGATGTCGAGCGTCGGGTAAGCGTGGGCGGCCACGCCGTACTTGGTGCCCTTGAGGATGCCGCCTTTTTGCCCGTAGCTCCCGTCGCTCCAATTTCCGCGATCCCTTGGGTCAAGGCTCAAACCGCCTTCATGGCCGATGACGATTTCAAACGCCTCGTTAAATCCGTTCACTTCTTGCCTCCCTTAAAGCAGCTCTCCGGTATGACGAACGGCACCCGGTACGCTGCTGCATCCGAGTTGAGCGACGTGGCCGCGCTACGAACCTCGTAGAACCCCGGCTGCAGATCGGCGGGCAGCTTGTACTTGCCAAAGCCGCTCGTAATGGTTTTGCCTTGCTGTGCGTTCGTCCAGATGAAGTATTTCGGCTGCACCTCTGGCGTCAGACTCCTATCTTCTGAGGCGTCCCAGAGGGTGCGAACCACCATCAGCAGCGTCGGTGTCTTGTTGACGGTGAGCTGAGATTGCCACGTCACCGTGTCGGTCAGTCCAGAACTGTGGGCAGTGGCGCAGGACGCCATGACGCGGCGCAGCCTCAACACTGGCAGGCGCGGGGCCAGATCGGACGTGTACCCACTGCAAGGCCGCCTCACGTGTGCCCAGTGCGGGCGGGCCATCGGTGGAAACACCACCATCAAAGCCAACCGGCATTACCACTACTACGGCTGTGCTGACCGCTGCAATGCCGAGCGCACCTGTACCCACCGTGCACTCTACCCAGCGGCGCTGATGCACACGTTGACCAGAGAATTGCTGCAAATCGCCTGTGATTCGCCCGCGTCCTTGCCTGATCTGGTCGAGTTGCCCCGCCTGCCCGCTCCTGATCTGGGAGCCATGAACGCGGTCATTGACCGGAAGCTCAGCCGCTTAGAGGCCGCTTACGAAGCGGGGGCGTACACTGCACCCGAATATGCCGAGCGCCGCGCCGTCATCAAACTGGAACGTGAGGCGCTGAGCAGCTTGGAGCAGCCCGCCCAGCCTGCACCCGCCGATCTGAGCCAGATCATGGCTGCTTTTGAGCACGCGCTGGCCAATGCCGACCTACTCGAAGTGGTGCAGGCCTTAAATCTGCGCGGTGCGCTGGGGGCTGGGGGAGGGCTGAAGCTGAGTATCAATCCGCTCTGAGGCTGCTGGGTGCTGGGGTGAGCCGAGTTCGTATGAGGGGCGTGCTCAGCACGATAGAGGTGTCGCAGGTAAAGCCCATTTGAATCAGCTCGTCGAGCAGGTGTTCGAGCGCGGCCACGTCCGGCAGGGCCACTTTGAGAATGCAGGAATTATCGCCGGTCACTGAGTGGCATTCCAGCACGCCGTCGTTGTCCTGCGCCCAGCGCACCAATTCAGGATCGCGCTTGCCGCTTCCCTGCACCCCCACGAATGCGGTGATGGCGCGGCCCAACGGCTTGCTGGCGATGCGTGCGCCGTAGCCCAAAATTACGCCGCCCTCTTCCAAGCGCCGCACCCGCTCGGTAACGGCAGGGGCCGACAAGCCCACCCGCCGCCCCAGCTCGCGCATCGACAAGCGGGCGTCTTCCTGAACTTCTTCTAAAATGCGCTGATCCAAGGGGTCAAGGGTTTGGCCGAAGTGCTTCATGGTGCTAGTTTAGCGTGATTGTTTTCAAATGCAAAGCCCCGCGTGCCGTTTGAGAGAGATTAGGGGAATTGGCTAAGCGTTTGGGGTGTGTGGAGTGGACTTGTGCTTTTGTTCAGCGATAAAGTAGATCCAATATCTTCAGCAAATCGCCCTTCGCCGCCTTGTTGATATTCAATCTGGAACAATGTAAAAAACCGCCCAAAAAACCAAAGAGTCTTTGGAGTTGAGGGCGTCTAAGATTTGACTTTTCTGTTTAAACGCCCACTTGCTGCGTCAACTGCTTGATGGCGTACTCGCCCATCAATTTGGGGATATTGACGCCGGTGGTGCTGACCGAGTTTTTGAATTCCATGGTGTGATTGATTTCAATCACCAGCAAGCCCCGCTCGGGGTCTTCCACCAAATCAATCGCCACGATTTCGCCGTTCACCGCTTTGGCGGCCCGCAGAGCCAGATCCGCGATTTCCGGCGTCACTTCACACTTGCTGGCTTTTGCGCCTCTGGCGGTGTTGGTAATCCAGTGTTCACTGGTGCGGTAAATCGCTCCGATGCACTCGCCGCCCACCACGAAGGCGCGGATGTCGCGTTCAGGTTTTTGGATCAGCTCCTGCACATAAAAAATCTGGTGTTGCGGGCCGCCCAGCACTTCCTTGTGCTCGATCACGGCCTCGGCAGCGTCGCGGTCGTTGAGCTTGCTGACCATCCGGCCCCAACTGCCCACGGTCGGCTTCATTACCACCGGGTAGCCGATTTGGTCGATGAGTGCGAGAGCGCTCTCGGCCGTAAATGCCACCCCCGTCTTGGGCGTCGGCAGTCCGGCCTGCGCCATCACCGCGTTGGTCGCCAGCTTGTCGCCGCACAGCTCAATGACGTGAGAGGGGTTGATCACCCTCACGCCCAAGCCTTCCAGCGCCCGCGTGATGGCGTGGCCGCGTGACTGCGAAACGCAGCGCTCCAAAGCCACCTTCCACGGCACCGGCTGACCGAAGGTGACGCTCAGTTGCGGCGCGAAGACCTTGTCGTAAGGAACGCCGAGTTCGTCCAGTGCTTCAAACAGCATTTTTTCGTCGGGGCGTACGCGGTCATAAATGATGGCGAGTTCGGCCATAAAAAATGGGCGGTGAGCTGTGAGCCAGAGCAGGTTTCCCGTTTACGGCGCACGGCTCACGGCTTATTCCCCCCAGTCCTCGGCTTCTTGCGGAGCCGGTGCGAGGCGCGGGGGGTCGAGGCTGACGACTTCAAGCTCTGCGCCGGTGTCTTCGTCAATGACCAGTTCACCGAGTTCGGGATTTTCGAGTTCAATGATCGCGCCGCTCTCGGGGCTTTCAAATTTGATGGTTGCCATGTTGATTCTCCTTGATCCGCCGCCGACGTGATGTGGCGATCTCTTTGCGCTTGATAGGTTATAGCGCTTTTTGCCTTTCAAACGAAATTAAAAATGAGATCAAAGCCGAACTTATCTAGACCACTTGGGTTGGACTATGCTTCCGCTTGCTCCTCAAACGACAGTTCTACCGCCGCTTGGCAGTGCGGGCAGCGCACCAAACTGACTTCCTCGCCGCTTCCGTTTTGCAATGTGGGCGCGGCGGCAAGCATCTCCTCGGTCACATCGAATTCTTCGGCGCAGTTGGGACAGGTGGTCAAAATGCCCAGCAGTTCCACTTCAAATTCTTGCTCGGCGTTGCGGGTCACTTCCATTTCAGCGTTGCAATTTTCGCAGACAATCGCGTCACCGACTTCAAGCTCGGTTCTGTCCTCGTCGCTGAGTTCCAGCACTTCCCCGCAGATGGGGCAGTCAATTTCCAAAATCGCCATACAACAGTTTAGGGGAAAAGCGGCTCAGGGCCCGGGGAGGCTCAGGCCTTCTCGCCGGGAAAGCGCTGGTGCTTTTTGTAAAAGTCCAGAATGCTGCCTTCACTCAGCGCCTCGCGCAGAAATTCTGGGGCGGGTGGGAGCTGAAAAACCTCCGTGCCGCGCCGGAGTTCGCCGGTGGCCAGGTCTAAGTTCACCTCGTCCCCGTCTTGGAGAACGCTCATCAGATCGGCTTCAAAAGCGGGAATGCCCAAATTCAGCAAATTGCGGTAATGAATGCGGGCAAAACTCGGCGCGATAATGCCGCCGACCTGCAACTTTTTGAGCGCGGCGGGAGCGTACTCGCGGCTGCTGCCCAGTCCCCAGTTTTTGCCACCGATCAGCAAATCACCGGGCCGAACCTCGGCGGCGAATTCGGGGCGGATGTAGTGAAAGGCAAAGGTTTGAAACACGTCCTCACCGGCCATGAACGGCGCGAACTTGCCGGGGAGGATGTCATCGGTGTTGACGCTGTCGCCGAATTTCCAGATGCGTGGCATAGGTGGACTCCTCATGGTGCGGTCAGTCTAAGCTGAAGCTGTCTTCTCAGCTCACACCTTCACGGTAGAATCGGTTAACTTAGAAAACGGCGTGGAGGATTTTGAACAATGCCCGATTCTGTAGAGACTAAAGCGAATTTATACTGCGCTCTGTTGCTGTTTGAGACCCATAACTTGATGAGTGATGAAATTCTATACAGTGAAGAGTTTCATTTTCTTTCCAGCAGTACGCTGGAGGAAGCTCAAGCTGCGGTTCTGGCCCGTGCTCAGCAGCAGGAAACCCATTATCAAAATGGAGCTGGTGAAACGCTGAGCGTCAAGCTTTGGCGCGTGCTGGATGTACAGGCTGCCCTGTATGAGAACGCTGCCGACGGGCCCCTGTATGTCCGGCATTTTCACAATATAGAGGCGTACCAAGCTTTTGAGCCGCTGCTCGACCAGAAGGAGGAGCGGGCAGATGCTCTCCAGTGCCTCTCCCAGGTCACGGCTTCTCCCAGTCGATGACTTGCCGGTGGCGGGCAAAAAACAGAAACTGTGAAACCAGCAGCAGGGCATTAAGCAGCACCGCCGACAAGATGCGTCCGGAAAGGCCGTAGAACTTGCCCAGCGGCGTGAAATTGCTGTCGGGCGTGACCAGCAAAAAAATCAGCAGTGTCACGACCAAGACAAGCGAAGTCACGTTCAGCGCGTACTTGTTGACTTCATAAAAGCTCCTGAGTGCTCCGCCGCGCCGCACGTTGACCCGCCCCGCCGTCAAATCGGTGGCGACGCCGTCCAAGTTGATCGCCACCCGGATGCGCACCTCCTCAGGCAAGCTAAAGGCCTTTTCCCGCAACAACTTTTCCGTGAGCTGCTCGCTGCGGCGCTGCACTTCGGTCAGGTGGCTGGCAAACACCCGCAGCGTCACGAACCGCCCATCGGCACTCAAATTGACCAGCGCTGGCAAGGTGCCGGAGGCCTGCGGCCAAGTGGCGTACACCAGTAGGCCGCGCCGCACTTCGGTTTGGTGACTTGGGCGAATCAACTCAATCACCCGGTCAAGCGCTTCCAAGTTGTCCAGCTCCTGAAATTGCCAACCGGTGAACACCCGCGCCCATAGCGCCGGGTCGCGGGCGTCGGTGTCCGGCGTCAGCGGCACCGTGCAGATGCTGCGTAAGTAGGTGGGAGAGGGCATCCCCTCAGCTCTGGGCGGCGGTGTCGTGGGCAGCCGTGTTGTGGGCAAAGGCCGCCGCCCGCGCCGCTTGCTCGGGGCTGGGCCGCACGCCGGTATACAGCACGAACTGTTCTAGGGCCTGCAAGCTGGCCACTTCTGCGCCGCTGATGACCCGTTTGCCTGCCGCCCGCGCCGCCCGAATCAGCGGCGTCTCGGCGGGCAGGGCCACCACGTCGAACACCAGCTGAGCGTGTGCGACGGCGTCTGCTTCGAAGGCCAGCCGCTCTGCCTCCGCGCCGCCCGCCATGCCGATGGGCGTCACGTTGATGAGCAACTCCGGCCTGAATTCGCCCAGCTCGGCTTGCCAGCTGTACCCGCATTCCCGTGCCAGCGCTGATCCTTTCTCGGCATGGCGGGCCGCGATCACGCCCCGCCCGAAGCCCGCGTCCCGGAACGCCGCCGCCACCGCTTTGGCCATGCCGCCGCTGCCACGTAGAGCAAACGGCGTTTCAGGTGCAAGCTGGTACTGAGCGATCAACTGCCGAACCGCCAAGTAATCGGTGTTGTAGGCCCGCAAAAAGCCGCCGTCATTGACGATGGTATTGACCGAGCCGATGGCGGCGGAGGGCGTCAGTTCGTCCAGCAGCGGAATGCAGGCTTCCTTGAACGGCATCGACACCGCGCAGCCGCGAATCCCCAGCGCCCGCACCCCGCCGATGGCCGCCGCGAGGTCAGTCGTCGTGAACGCCTTGTAGACATAATCGAGGTTGAGCTCGGCGTACAAGAAGTTGTGGAAGCGGGTGCCGAAGTTACCGGGCCTGCCCGCCAGCGAGATGCAAAGGGTGGTGTCTTTGTTGATGGACTGTATGGCTCTGGGCTGCGGCATATTCACGCCTCAACGTGGTCGTCGGCCAGTTCGCCGCTGCGCTCCAGCTTCTCCAGGTACGCCGCGCCGCCTTCCACCTCTGCGGCGAAGCCTGAAGCCGCGCCGAACACCAGCGTCTCGGCCAACGTCTCCGACATCAAATATTCCTGCCAGACTTCGGCGGCTTCTCTGGCCTTGCCGCTCAGTTCAAGGTGCAGGGTGATTCGGTCAGACACCTCGAATCCGGCCTTCTTGCGCCCGTCCTGAATGCCGCGCACCAGATCGCGGGCCAAGCCTTCCAGCTCTAAGTCGTGGGTGAGGGTGGTATCGAAGGCCACCAAATAACCGGCCTCTTCCATCGCGGCGAAGCCTTCCGGTGATTTGGCGTCCACCAGCACCTCGTCCGGCCCCAGCTCGAAGCGCTGACCGTCTGGCGCTATGACTTCAAATTGCTGTCCGTCGCGCACGGCGCGGGCGATCTCGGAAGCGTCGGCGGCACTGAGGGCAGCACGGACTTGCGGCACGGCCTTGCCGAACTTCTTGCCCAGCAGCGGTAAATTTGGGCGCAACTGATAGCTGACCAGCTCGGCATACTGATCCAGCAGCTCCACTTCCTTAACGTTGAGTTCTTCTTTGATCTGCTCGGCAAAGCGGCCCAGTGCCTGCGTCATCTCGCCGCTTCTGGCCCGCAGCATCACGCGCGGCAGGGGTTGGCGCTGACGCATTCCGCTTTGCCCGCGCACCGCCCGCCCGAGGCCGACGACCCGCAGCACCGCGTCCATTTCGCCCACCAAGCTCGGCGCACTCAGCGCTTCGTCCACGACAGGCCAGCTTGCCAGATGCACACTCTGCGGCGCTGAGGTGTCCACACTCCGCACCAGATTCTGATACAGCGTCTCGGCCAGAAACGGCGTGAACGGCGCGGTCAGCAGCGTCACGGTCTTGAGCGCGGCGTGCAGCGTGGCGTAAGCGCTGACGTCCACGCCTTCCTGACTGTAAAAGCGGCGGCGATTGCGCCTCACGTACCAGTTGCTCAAATCCTCGGTGACAAAGTCTTGCAAGGCGCGGCTGGAGCCGGTCGGGTCGTAATGTTCCAACCGCTCGGTGACGGTCTGAATCAAGGTTTGCAGCTTGGCCATCAGCCAGCGGTCAACTTCAGGGCGCTCGGCCACCGGCGGCGCGGCGCTGAGGTCGGGGTTGTCCAAGTTGGCGTACAGCACGAAGAAGCTGTAGGTGTTCCAGAGCGTGAGAAAGTAGCTTCTGAAGGCCTCGCCCACCAAGTTCATCCCGAATCGGCGGCTGAGTTCCGGCGGTGCGGACACGTACATGTACCAGCGGGCTGCGTCCGCGCCGTACTGCTCGAACACGTCCCAGGGGTTGACGATATTGCCCTTACTCTTGGACATCTTGAGGCCTTTTTCATCCAAGATGTGCCCCGAACAGATCACCGACTTGTAGGCCACCGAATCGAACACCATCGTGCCGATCTGGTGCAGACTGTTGAACCAACCCCGTGTCTGATCAATCGCTTCGGCGATGAAATCAGCGGGGAAGCCGCCTTCCTCAAATTTCTGCTTGTTTTCAAATGGATAATGGTGTTGTGCGAACGGCATAGAGCCGGAGTCGTACCACACGTCCATCACGTAAGGCACTCGCTTGTATGTTTCGCCTTCAAATTCAAACGAGATATCGTCCACGTAAGGGCGGTGCGGATCAAAATCTGGCCCCGTCAGTTCGCTGCGTCCACTCAGTTCGGCCAGCTCCTGATAACTGCCGATCACTTTGTATTTGCTGGCGTCTTCATTTTCCCAGATTGGGAGTGGCGTGCCCCAGTAGCGGCTGCGCGAGAGGTTCCAGTCGATCAAGTTTTCCAGCCAGCCACCATACCGACCGTTTTTGATGTGTGGTGGGTGCCAGTTGATGGTTTGATTGAGTTCGATCAGGCGCTCTTTGAGCGAAGTGTTGTTCAAATACCAACTTTCGGTGGCGTAATACATCAGCGGTGTGCCGCAGCGCCAGCAGTGAGGGTAAGAGTGCAGAAAGTTCTTTTCTTTCCACATCACGCCTTTGGCTCTCAAATCACGGATGATGTCTTGGTTGGCGTCTCTAAAAAACACCCCTTTCCACGGGCCGTAACGGTGCTTGCCTTCATTATCCACGCCCACGATGACTGGGAAGCCGTAATTGCGGGCCAAGCGCATGTCGTCTTCACCAAAGGCAGGGGCAGTATGCACGATGCCAGTGCCGTCAGAATCGGAGACGTAGGTGTCTAAACCGCTCATCCAGACTGTTTTGCCTTCGCCCTCGGCTTCATACGCTTCGGTGAATGGGGGAGAGTAAGAAACGCGGTCAAGCTCGCTACCCTTAAAAGATTTGATGACTTCTGCTTCTTCGCCCAACACTTCAACCAGCAGCGAGCGGGCCAAGATTAAAATCTTGCCGTCTTTGTCTTTTGCCGCCACATATTCAAAGTCGGGGTGAATCGCTACGCCGACGTTGTATGGCAAAGTCCACGGCGTTGTCGTCCACACCAAAAAGGCCGCGCCCTCTTCCAATCCCACTGTCTCAGGCTCAGTCAAATCGAAGGTGACATAGATGCTGGGGTCTTGGATGTCTTTGTAGCCCTCACTGACCTCGGCGTTGCTGAGCGTCGTACCATCTTTGGGGCAATACGGCGCGACCCTAAAGCCTTTATAGAGCAGTCCCTTTTCTTGAAGCTGTTTGACACTCCACCAAATGCTCTCGATGTAATCTTTGTTGAGCGTCATATAAGCGTCGTCCAAATCGACCCAGTAGCCCATCCGCTCGGTAAATTTGCGCCACTCGCCTTCATAGGCAAAAACACTTTGGCGGCACTCGGCATTAAACTTGTCAATGCCGTAAGCTTCTACTTCGCGCTTAGAGTTGAGGCCCAGTTTTTTCTCTACACCGATTTCCACTGGCAGGCCGTGGGTATCCCAGCCGGCTTTGCGCGGCACATGAAAGCCCTGCATGGTTTTAAAGCGTGGAAACAAGTCTTTGAAGCTGCGGGCCTGCACGTGGTGAACACCCGGCTGGCCGTTGGCGGTAGGCGGCCCTTCGTAAAAGGTATACAGCGGCTGGCCTTTGGTTTGCTCAAGTGAGCGCTCAAAGACTTTGTTTTCGGCCCACCACTTTAAGATGTGTTCTTCGAGTTCGGGAAATTTGGGGTTTTGTTGAACAGCTTGGAAGGTTGTTTTGGACGGTGTGGTCATCTCGGCTCCTTTAAAGTTGAATTAATCTACGATGAATAATTTGGCTCCGCTCTTTGTACTGGAGCGGTGGGCTTCGGCTCGGTCGGCGACTTGGTAGCTCATGCCCGCCGTCAGCGTAAAAGTGCGGCCGTCTTCCAATTCAGTGTGCAGTTCGCCGTTGAGCACCAGCAAAATGTGGCCTTTGCTGCACCAGTGGTTAGCCAAGTAGCCTGCTGTGTAGTCCACCTGGCGCACCCGAACTGTGCCGAACTGCTGGGTGCGCCAGTAGGCCTGACCCGTAATGCCCGGGTGTTGGGTGGCCGGGAGGCTGGCCCAATCGGTGACGCCAAAGGGAATGTCGGTCATGTGCATACTGGACTCTCCTTTCGAGCAACTTGCTGAGCGGCAAACCAAAAAAGCAGCGCTGTCCCTAAACTGCTGGGACGCGCCGCCTTGAATAGACGTGTGCGTGGTGCCACCCAACTTCGCCGCCCGGTGTGAGCGACCTCGTTGAAGACCCTCTGCCGGGGGGTGTCCGGAGCGTTCTAATCAGCCGCAGCAACGACGCTTGTGCTCGGTACTGGCGGCCTTTCTTCGCTCGGCGCGGGAGGTGATGTTCGGCGGAGCGCAGATTCGTCAGGCTTTCACCGCCCCTGACTCGCTCATGACTCTGCTTGCTCCGTCTACTGTCCTCGCGTTCGCCGTGAGATGGATTCGGCCTTTCCTGCGGGCCTGCCCTCATGGTAAGCGGGCGAGCGGGCTGGGTCAATCTGCACCTTTGGCTTTACCCAGACAACGGCTCTTATCACGCCAAGCACAAAACTTTATCCTGTGTTCCGCACCCCCGCCGCGATGCCCTGTACGCTCAGCAGCAGCGGACGCTCATAGGTGTCCAGGCCGCCTTCCTCGGCCCGCGAGCGGCGCAGCAACTCCACTTGAATGCGGTGAATTGGGTCGATGTAAGGGTTGCGCAGCCCAATGCTTTCTTTCAGACGCGGCTCGTTGTGCAGAAGCTCGCCGCCCACCACGCTTTCTACCTGCTGCACCGCTTTGGTGTAAGCGGTTTGCAATCTCTCGGCCAGTTCGCTGCCCGCACCGCCTAAGCTCAGGTAATCTTCAAAAATCAGCGGATCGCTCTTGGCAAGCGCCATCTGCGCGTTGTCCAGCATGCTGCGGAAAAATGGCCACTGCTGATACATTTCCCGCGCCAGCTCGGGGCCAACCGCTTCAATCGCTTCCGGCAAGCCGTACCAGCCCGGCAAGTTGGCGCGGTTTTGCGTCCAGCTCATCACCCACGGAATGGCCCGGAGGTTGCTCAGGGTGGGCGCACCCGGACGGCGAACCGGGCGCGAGGCGATGTTCAGGCGCGAGATTTCGTGAATTGGCGTCACCGCTTCAAAGAACGGCAAAAAGTGCGCGTCTTCCACCAAGTCGCGGTACGTCTGGGCGCTGATTTTGCTGGCCCGTGTCAGGGCGTCTGTCCAGGTCGCGGGCAAATCGGCTTTGGGCCGCGCCGCCGAGAGCAGAAGGCCGTAGAGGGCTTGCTCCAAATTGCGGTGGGCCAAAATCGGGTGGCTGTATTTGTCGGACAGCGCTTCGCCCTGCTCGGTGATCCGCAGTCCGGCGTCGATGGTTCCGGCGGGTTGCCCCAGTATCGCCCGTGAAGCTGGCCCGCCGCCTCGCCCGATGCTGGTGCCGCGCCCGTGAAAAAACCGCCACGGCACGCCGGCTTGCTCGCACACCGCGCTGACTTTGCGCTGCGCTTCGTGGAGGGCCCAGTTGGCCGCCAGAAATCCGGCGTCTTTGTTGGAATCCGAGTAGCCCAGCATAATTTCTTGCACGTCTCCTGCCAGCACCGCCCGGTATTCCGGCAGCGAGAGCAGCTCCCACATCACGCTGGGAGCGCGTTCCAAATCGCCCAGCGTTTCAAATAGCGGCACCGGTAAAATCCTAAAGCCGACTTCGCGGGCCAGCAGCAGCGGCTCCAAAATGTCGCTGACCGACTCGCTCATGCTGATGATGTAGCGGCCAAAAGCGCGGGGGCCGACCAGCGCGACGGCCTGCTGCACCTCGCGGATTGGGCCGATGGTGCGCTCCAGCTCGTCGGGAAAGGGGCAATTGGCAGGCCAGAGGGGGCGGCGCGACCTGAGTTCGGCGGCCAGCACTTCCAACTTGGTGTGTTCAGGGAGGCCGGTGTAGTTTTCTGACACGCCCGCTTCTTTAAGGAGTTCGGCCACCGCCGCGCCGGTCAGTTGGCTGTGTTCGCGCACGTCCAAGCTCACCAGATGCTGCCCGAAGGTGCGGGCCACTGTCAGCAGCGGAGTCAGCAGTTGGTCGGCGCTGCGGGCTTGACCGTCTTGGCGCAGTCTGGCGTCCAAAGCTTCCAAAGTGGGCAGCAGTTCCACCGGCTCTCCGCCGCGCACCGCGTCGTGGAGGTCGCGCAGGGTCTGGCGGTACGGTTCTTCGCCGCCCTCATCCTGAAGATGATCGGCTTGGCTGAGGTCGGTATAGGCCTGACGAATGTGAGTCAGCAGCAACTCACGGGCGCGTTCGCGGTGCAGAGAGAGCGTTTCGCGGGTGGCTTCCGGCGTCACGAACGGGTTGCCGTCGCGGTCGCCGCCCATCCACGAGCTGAAACTCAGCGGCAATTTAGCGTCGCTGCGCTGGCCGTATACATGCACAAAAGCCCGCTCCAAATCGCGTTGCAACCTCGGTAGCGCCTGAGCAATGGTGGGCAGGTAGCTCAGCCCGCCCTTGACTTCGTCTTGGACGGTGGGCTTGAGGCGGCGCAGCTCGGGCGTGGCCCACATCGCTTCAATGTGTGCCGCAACGCGGGCGGTGGCTTCCTCAGCGCTGTCACTGTCGCCCAAATCGGGAATGGTTTCGGCGACTTCGACCAAGTGGTTGCGAACCGTGCGCCGCCGCATCTCGGTGGGATGGGCGGTAAAGGTCAGGCCCAAATCGACGCGCTCGATCAAGGCTTCGGTTTGCTCGGCGCTGAGGCCCAGCTCCTTGAGATCGGTCAAGGCCTGCTCCAAACTCTGTGAACGCACGCCTTTGCGCTCTGATAAGGCCCGTACCCGTTCGTATTCCTCGGCCAAATTGACCAGTTGGAAGTACCAGGTAAAAGCCCGCACCAAGTTTTCGGCGTCTCCGACCTTGAGATCGGCGATCAGCGTTTGTAATTCGGCTGAACCTTCACCACTGCGGGCCCGGCGCACCAGCGCCCGAACTTGTTCCACCAAGTTGTAAAAGCCTTCGCCTTCTTGCTCTTTGAGAACTTGTCCAAGGGTGCGGCCCAGTAAATTGACGTCGTCACGAATGCCCATGCGTTTCTCCGTAGGTGTTGAGGATTGAGAGAGAAGGGGGACGGTAAAGAAGAACCACGAACTTCAGCTTTACTCAGGGACTACTCACTCTTCGTAGTGGTAGCGCTCAATCGTCAGGGCTTTGCCGTTCTCCAATTCAAGCATCACGCCGTTGAGTTCGGCTGGGCCTTCTTTGACGCCGAAGCGGTGGGGGCGCTCGGTCAGGAATTTTTGGATGGGGCCTTCCGGGTCAGCGCCGATGATGCTGTGTGCTGGGCCAGTGAATCCGGCGTCAGTCTGAAAGGCGGTGCCGCGCGGCAAAATTCGGCTGTCGGCGGTGGGCACGTGGGTATGGGTGCCGATCACGGCGGCAACCCGCCCATCTAAGTGCCAAGCCAGCGCGGCTTTTTCGCTGGTGGCCTCGGCGTGAAAATCCACAAACACGCTGCCCAGATCGGGCTGTCCCAGCAGTCTATCCATCACCAAAAAGGGATTGTGAACAGCTTCCATAAAGACCCGTCCCAGCAGATTGACCACCGTGACGCGCTCACTGCCGACCTCAAAAGTGCTCCAGCCGCGTCCGGGCGTGCCGGAGGGCATATTCAGTGGGCGAATCAGGCGTGGGTCGTCGAGCAGCCCGTAGACTTCCTTATGGTGCCAAGCGTGGTTGCCCAGCGTCACCGCGTCCGCGCCCGCGCCCGTGATGAGTTCAAACGATTCGCGGTTGAGGCCAAAACCGCCCGCCGCGTTTTCGCCGTTGACGATGATGAAATCAAAGTTGGAGCGCAGCTTGGGTAGCTGCTCGGCCAGCACCCGCCTGCCGGGCTTGCCGTAGACGTCTCCTACAAAAAACACACGCAACATGCCCCGCACTTTAGCGGCAAAGCGTACCGGCCACGGCAGGTTTGTTTACGCCGCTCTGGGTTGCGTTTGGAGCAGGCCAAACACCAAGAGTCGGATTCAGTCAGAATTCTGTCAAATAAATTGACATAGAATAAGGCCATGAACGTCTGGCCCGACAACAAATCAGCACCACGGCCAAGGCGTGATGAGGGTTGAGCGGGCCCTTCAGCCGCTACCCTTTTGACGATCTCGGCGCGACCGAACAGGCGAGTCTTCCAGAGCGTCCGTCGGTGCAAGGCCAGCAACCAGACATCGAGGCCAATGACGCCGAGCTCCTGGCCTTGCAGCCATCGGCGCTGTTTTTGCTCGATCAAGCGGGCATCCTGATTCGGCTCGGCGGCAATTGGCAAGGTGTCACCGGCCTGCGGCCCGAGCAGGTGCTGGGCCGCCCGCTGCACCAATTTGTCAAGTTGCCGCCCAGCAGCCACCCCCAGGGCTTGTATGCACAGAGCGGTGTTTGCGAGGAAGCGTCGATTGGGCGCGGCGGCTTGTCGAAGCGGGTTCGACTCGTTTGGCAGCGCGGCGAGGGCGGCACCGGCGGCAGTCTGGAGCTGCCCGGCCCCAGAGAGCGCGAGATCTATGAGCGCAGCGAGAAGTTGCGCCGCGCCGAGGTTGCTTTGGAGCAGACCATCACCTGCTTGGGCACCACCCTCGATACGTTCCAGAGCCACCACGTCAAGCGGATGGTGTCGTATGCCGTTCGGCTGGGTCAGGCTTATGGCCTGAGCGAACAAGACCTGAGTGCGCTGCGCTGGGGCGCGACGCTGCACGACGTGGGCAAAGTGCGCGTTCCTCAACACATCCTGATCAAAACTGGGCCGCTGAGCGCTGAGGAATTCGGCGTGGTTCTCCAGCATCCGCAGTGGGGCGCAGAAATTTTGGGGCAGCTTGACTTTTTGCCCGACGCTGCCCGTGACGCCGTGCTTCACCACCATGAGCGCTGGGACGGCCAAGGTTATCCCGCCGGACTGCGGGAAGACCAGATTCCTCTTCTCGCCCGCATCGTGATGATCGCCGACGTTTTTGACGCGCTGACCAGTGACCGCTCCTACAAAACGGCTTGGACACCCGCCGCTGCCGGCGAGTACCTGATCCGCGAATCGGGCCGCGCCTTCGAGGGCGACTTGGTGCGCTTGTTTTTGGAACGGGTGATGGATCTGGGCTACCTCTACGGCGATCAGGCCAGCACGCTCTGAGAGTAGGCAAAACGCTTTCATCGGCAGGCAGCTTTTTTGTTCCGGCCTTGGGAAGAGCGCTGCCCTTTTAGCGAATAATCCGTGCCGGCTCGATGCCCGCTGCCCGCCGTGCTGGAAGCAGCGCCGCCAGCAGCGTGGTGCTGATGCCCAGTGCATTGACCCACAGCAGATCACTCAGGCGCACCTGTACCGGCAGCGCGGTAATGAAATAAAGGTCGCCGGGAATTTGAAAAGGCCGCCAGGTAAAATACAAGCTGATGGCCAGGCCCAGCACATTGCCCAGCAGCAAGCCCGCCGCGCCGAGGGCTGCTCCCTGCCAGACAAACGCCCAGATGATCTGCCGGCGCGACGCGCCCATCGCCCGCAAAATGGCGATCTCCGGCGTTTTTTCAAAGACGGTCAGCGTCAGCACGTTGGCGATGCCGAACGCCGCCACGATTACGATCAAAAACACCACGAAGCCGATGACCTGCTTTTGTAACTTGAGCTGGTCGAGCAGCGAGCCGTAGAGATTTTGCCAGGGCAAGCTGCTGTACGGCAGGGCGCGACTGATCGTTTGACCCACCTGCGGCGCGAGGTCGGGGTCTTTGAGGCGGGCTTGGTAGCCGCTGATATGGGTGTTGCCCTGAATTTGCTGCAAGGTGCCCAGCGGCACGAAGGCGTAAGCGCTGTCGATCAGGTAATTGCCGCTGCGGAAAATGCCCGCCACCTTAAGGGCGCTGCGGCGCTGGGTGCTGCCCGCCAGCAAGCGCAACTCCTGACCCTGAAAAGCGCCGAGGCTCTGGGCAAGGGCGCTTCCCAGCAGCACTTCATTGGGCTTGAGGGTCGCCAGCAACTGACTTTCCTCGGGCGGGAGGCCCAGCACTTTACCCGCTTCGGCACTGACGCCAAACAGCGTGGCAAAATCCAGCCCCGCGCCGCGTCCGTCTGAGGCCGGCCGGGTCAGTAAGCCTTTATCGGCCAGAAACGGCATAAAGGCCACGACGTCTTTGTTTTGCCGCAGCGCTTTTTCCATTTCAGGATCAGCGCCGCCGGGCGTGAAACGGGTCAGACTCAGGTGGGGCGTGGCCCGCAAAGTCGCCTGAATAAGAGCGCCGGTAAAGCCGTTGGTTAGGCTCAGCGCCGCAATCAGCACCATCACGCCGACGGCGATGCCCAGCACCGTGCTCAAGTTTTGGGTGCGCCGCCGCCGCAAATGGGCGCGGGCCAGCGTCAACGGCAGCGAAGTGGGAGCAGGAGGTCGGGAAGGTGCGGGCACGTCCTGCGAGGATAGCAGAAGAGCGCTGGCCCGCAGACTCGCAGCGGCAGCGCTCTTTACGTTGACGTGTGGGTGCGCCTTGCTCTAGCGAACGGCGGTAATCGTCACGCTACGCACACCCCATTGGTAGGCTTGGGCACGGCTGCCCATCCAGATGTCGATGGTGTTGGATATCCGCACGTTCATGGTGTCTTCGACGATGAAGGTGCGGCCGTTGAGCAGGCCCGCACTGTCCTGCAAGGTCACGCGGCTGCCGTAAGGGAAAATACGCAGCAGATCGCGGCTGAGCGCAATCACGCCGGGGCGTACCCGCGTGCCGGTCGCCGTGACAAAAGGGCTGTTGTCGGTTTGTCCCACGTCGCTGCTGTAGGCGGTGGCCTTGACCACTCGGCTGTAGCCGCGTTGTTGCGGCCTGCTGACGACAGGCGAGTTGGCCGGAGTGTTGACGGCTCTGGGCGCTTTGACGGGTTGCGGTTTGGGCGCGGCAACCTGGGGCTTGACTTGAAGTTTGGCCTCCGGCTTGGGCGCAGCCACAGGCGCTTTGACTTGAGGCGCGGGCTGAGCTGCCAACGCCGCAATTTGGGTAACAGCGGCACTGACCTCTAGCTGGCGCTGAAGCTGCTCTTGAACGACTGGAGCGGCGTTCAGAGTCGCCAGTTTGGTCGGGGCGGCCTTGGCCTGAACGGGTGAAGTCTGCACGGGTTTACTTTCTGCCGACCCCGCGGCCTGACTCACCACCTGTCCAATCAAAGCGCCGCTGGGCAGTTGCGGCAACGTGGCGACACTGAAGGCGGGGAGCGGAGCGCCCGGCGTTCCCTTGGAAACCGCAGTTTTGGTGGCCGCAGATGGAACGGCTGGAGCGGCCTTGACTTCTGGCTTTAGCTCAGCAGGCCACAGCGGCGCTTGACCGTGAATGATCAGGGCGGCGCGGGTGAGCTGCTGGGTCAAGCTGCCGCTCAAGCTGAGGGGCAGCGGCGTGGCGGCGGCTTTGAGTGCCTGCTTGGGCGCAGCCTGCTCTTTGGACGCTTGAGTGGTGTGTTCACTGCTCTGCGCTGCTGCGAGTCCATACAAGCCAAAAGCCACCGCGCTCACCAACTGCATTTTTTTCCGCATTCAACTCCCTGTTGCCGTGCCGCTGACTCTTTTTGTGCATTCTCAACTCAACCTAAATTGGATGAGCGCTGTGTCAATCGTTGTTTATCCGGCTCAGCGTCTGCCCTGAGCAGCCTCTCTCAAGCTTGGAACGGTCAATAAGCGGGCCGAGGAGCCAAGTCGCTCAGCCGCAGCGTTTCAAAGCCTAAAGAAGTATGATGTGCAAAAAATAAGAGAAATGCTCTCAAATCTCATCTTCAACGGCAGTTCTGGCTCCTCTTGTCGAACTGGGCCTTGCTTGGCCGCTCGAACAATGAGAGAAAACCAAGCACGGGGGCTTGGTTTCTCATGAGGGACTGGAGATAACTTTGTGAAATTTTAGGGATTGATTGAAGAATTTAGCGCAGTGCCGTGATTTTGACGGTGCGTGAACCCCAGGCCAGCGCCTGAGCGCGGCTGCCCATCCAGATGTCAACGGTATTGGCCATCCGTACATTCATGGTGTCTTCGACGATGAAAACTCGGCCGTTGAGAAGCCCTGCGCTGTCCTGTAAGGTGACGCGGCTGCCGTAAGGGAAAATGCGCAGCAAATCGCGGCTGAGCGCAATGACGCCGGGGCGTACCCGTGTGCCAGTCGCCGTGATAAACGGACTGTTGTCCGTCTGACCGACTTCGCTGTTGTAGGCGGTGGCCTTGACCGTGCGCGTTGCTCCCCGAGTGCGGCTGGCCGCCACTTCGTCGGGCAGCGTCGGCTCGCCAAGACCCAGTACACTTTGCACCGCTGTTTGGGTCAGGCCCGCTTCTGGCAGCTGCGGCAAAATGAGGTCGCCCGTCACCTGCGCCGTGCCCAAAGTCCCCAGCGCCAATGCTGCCGCGCCGACTAAGCCCAGAACCATGCCCAGAGGCCGCGCAGTCGACACGGTTTGGAGGGGTTTGGGTTGAGCAGATTTGGTCAAGGCCGAGATGAATTTGAAGACTGAATTGAATATCGCCATGTGTTAACTCCTTGAGAGACGCCAAACGCAAAACCCGGCGCTCAACGAACAGAAAAAAACTTGCTCTGATTGTGGTAAGCCTGATCCACCGCTTTGAAGCATTTGTCCGACTAATAGGGCTGAGTCGAAAGTGCAACCGGCCGCCCTTCCAAATGCTCCATTTACTTCGCTCCCGTTGGTTTTCGAGCAGAATGGCACCTCTCGGGCCTGCCCGCTCAGTCAAAAAAGAAGCTCTTTTTTGACCACTGCATTACAACTGGAGGTCAACGTGGGGATGAAGTCAAAAATTGCCTTCAACACGGAAGAGACAAAATTGTCCGCTCTCCCGGGACAACACAAGGTAGAGAGGGTTGATGTGAGTATTTTAAGAACTTAGGTAAAAACTCTCATCAAATTTCCAGAGTCACCTGCTGTGAAATTGTCTTTAGCTTCTGCTCGAGAACAAAAAATTAGATGAGAGAAGTCCTTTCTGGTTACCTCGTTTCTTATTTATGAAGAAGCGATAATATCTATAAAAATTTCATTGTTTTGATGGACTTTTTGGTTACTCCGCGCCTGTTTTTGCCGATTGCTGCAAGATGCTTCCGAGCACCGAAGGCAGAAGTCGCGGCTGTCGTCATACTTCCCGCTTGCTGAGGAAGCTTGCCTACATGAACAAGCCGCAGAGGTCAGATGTTCCTCAGCGCCCTGCGGCTGCGCCCAGTGGAAAGTGGTACAGCGCTGAGGGTAATGACAGCTCTCTGTTTCAGCCGATTAAACTGGTGACGAAGTGGGGAAGAAATTCGGCTTTTGCTTTTCTTGCTCCCGTCACCCTCCAGCTTCTCTCACTCAAGGAGTTTTCATGACCTCACCGACCCCCAACGCATCCTCGTCTTCTTCTCCCTCGGCCATCGTTATCGGCGCGGGGCAAGCGGGCGGGCCGCTGGCGGGCGCGTTGTCTAAAGCGGGCTGGCAGGTCACGCTGATCGAGCGCGAACATGTCGGCGGTACTTGCGTCAACGAAGGCTGCACCCCCACCAAAGCCATGATTGCCAGCGCTCAGGCCGCCCACGTGTCCCGGCACTCGCAGGCGCTAGGCGTGCGGGCCGGGGGCGTCACGGTTGACCTGAATCAAATCGTCGACCGCGTGCAGGGCATCGTCAGTGAATTCCGAGAAGGCAGCAAAGCGGGCGTGCTCAAAGCGGGCGTGAAGTTGCTGGATGGGCAGGCCAAATTTACCGGCGTGCGTGAGGTGGAAGTCAGCCTTAATGATGGCACCGTGCAGCAGCTCAGCGCCGATTACGTGTTCATCAACGCCGGAGCGCGTCCCCGCTGGCCGGAGCTGGCGGGCCTGGGCAGTGTAGGCGCGATGACCTCCAAGGACATCTTGCTGCTGCGCGAATTGCCTGAGCATTTGCTCATTTTGGGCGGTGGTTACATCAGCCTTGAGTTTGCTCAGCTCTACGCCCGCTTGGGCAGCCGCGTGACTGTTGTTGAACACGGCCCGCGCCTGATTCCTCATGAAGATCAGGACGTGGTGAGCGCCCTTCAACAGGTGCTGGAAGACGAGGGTGTGACGTTCATGCTGGGCGCGGAAGCGCGAAAGACCGAGAAAGTCGGCGGCGCAATTCACCTGACAATCGAGCAAGACGGCCAAGAGCAAACCCTTAGCGGCTCACATCTGTTGGTCGCCATTGGGCGGGTTCCCAACACTGACGCTCTCAATGTGGAAGCCACGGGCGCGGCTTTAGATGAGCATGGGTTTATTGTCGTGGACGATCACTTGCTGGCTGCCGAACGGGTGTATGCGCTGGGCGACATCAAAGGCGGGCCAGCATTTACCCATATCTCCTACGACGATTACCGCGTCGTTCGGGACGCCCTGCTGCACGGCAAGGAGCGCAGCATCAGCGGGCGCTATGTGCCGTACACCCTCTTCACCGATCCGCAACTGGGCCGCGTCGGGATCGACCGCCAAGCCGCCCTCAAACTTGGTCGCCCCACCCGCGTCTACACCCTGCCGATGAAAAATGTGGCCCGCGCCATTGAAACCAACGCCACCGCCGGACTGATGCGGGCAGTGGTGGACGATGCCAGCGACGAACTGCTGGGCGTTACGGTGCTGGGCATGGAGGGCGGGGAAGTGATGAGCGCCCTGCAACTGGGCATGATGGGCAAGCTGACGGCCACAACGCTGAGAAACGCCACGCTGGCCCACCCGACGCTGTGCGAATCCATCAACAATCTGTTTATGGGTCAGCCGGAAGCGCTGAGTGGAATGGAAAACTAAAAAGGGAAGTGCAGCGGCCCGCAGAGGGGGTGCTTATTTTCCAGTGCTGACTTCCGGCTCTGGAGCGGGCAAAGAAGCCGCTTTGCTGATAAAAGCCGCCGTGATGTCGCGGTAAATTGGAGCGGCCAACATCGAGCCGTGATAATCGTATTTGGCTCCGTGAACCATCACTGCAATGGTGATGCGCGGCTCATCGGCGGGATAAAAGCCCGCGAACACGCTGTCGTAAATGGTGGCGCTGTATTTGCCATCTACCACCACTTGAGCCGTTCCTGTTTTGCCGGCCAAGTCGTAGCCCTGAATTCCGGCGGCGGCGTGAATGCCGTCGCGGATCACGTTGCGAAGGAGAGTGCGGGTGGTTTGGGCCGAATTGACCCGAACCACGTTGCGGCTTTCCCCCGCCGGTTCGCTGGCGACCAGCCGGGGCGAGACGTAGCGCCCGTCGTTGGCCAGCGTGTTGTAGGCGGCGGCGAGTTGCAGCGGTGTAGACGACATGCCCTGCCCGAAGGCGTTGGTGATGCGCACCAGATCGTTCCATTTGCTCACCGGCTGCAAACTGCCGGTTGCCGTGATCATGGTGGGCAAGTCCACGTCCTGCCCGAAGCCGAAGGCGTGCAGATACGCGTAGAGCTTTTCGTTGGGGAAATTCTCGACGATATGCGACATGCCCACGTTGCTCGAATAGCGCAAAATGCCCTGAGTGGTCAGCGTCTTGGGGTGATCCACCGCGTCGTGGATGATGCTGCCCCACCGGCCACCGACAAAGCGCTGCATAGGGGTCTGGTAGGTGGTGTCGGCGGTGGTCAGGCCCTCGTTGAGTGCGGCGGCCACCGTCAGGCCCTTGACCGTCGAACCCGGCTCGAAGCGGTCTAAAAATGGACGGTTGCGCCTCGCCTCGGCGCTGAAGGTCTTCCAGTTGTTGGGATCAAACGGTGGGTAGCTGGCCGCCACCAGCACCTTGCCGGTGCGGACTTCGATGACCACCACGGAGCCGTAGACGCCTTGGTGGGCCTGCACGCCTTTGGCCAGCACACTCTCGGCGGTGGCCTGCAAGGAAGGATCCAGAGTCACGGTGACGTTTTGTCCGGCGGAGAGTTGGGTGTTGTAAGCGGCCTCAATTCCCTCTAAACCGTCTGTCATGCCCATCATGCCGAGGACTTGACCGGCCAGTTTGCCCTGCGGATAAACCCGTTTGCCGTCGACGGTGCGGGCCAGCGTCGTGCCGGATTCGGTCAGGATGCTGCCGCGACTTTGCAGCACCGCCCGCTTGATGTTTTGCGGCAGGCCCCATTCGAGTTGGGCATAAGCCCACACCAACGACATAAACGCCAAGAGGGCAATGGCCTGAATAATGCGGGAGCGGTTGCGGATTTTGATTTCCATTGGCAATTCCTTAAGGAAAATTGGGAGCTGAGTGAGGAACAAGCTCAAGGTTAGTTAAAGAAGAAATGGATTATCCAAGAGCGGGTGAAGCTCACGGACGCGCCGAAGAAGCGCAGCTATTTCCAACGGGTGCTGATTTGAAACGAAGTCGATTCGGGGGGTAAGGCAGGCAGAGCGGGAAGAGCGGCAATGTCGCTGCTGATTTTTTTGGCTTGGGCGTACGGCACCATGCCCCGGGCGTTGGCCCAATCGAGCAGGCGCGGGCCGGTGGTCAGCGTCTGGACTTCGAGTTCGAGGTGGTCGCGCTGGGTTTGCAGGGTCAAGATGCTGGCCCGCAAATCGCGCAGTTGCGGGTAAGTTTCGCGCGTGGCGTAGCGGATTCCCAGCAGCGCAGCGGCCAGCAGCACGTAAAGACTGGTGTAGCGCAGCGCCCGCGCCCGCCAAACGGCCAAACTGGCTTGCAGGGGCAGAGGACTACTCACTGGCCTGCTGCTCCGGTTGCTGCTCGGTCAGTTGCTGGCCCGGTAGCTGAGTTTCGACTTTGCGGGCGGCCCGCAATTTGGCGCTGCGGGCGCGGGGGTTGCGGCTCTGCTCGTCTTCGCTGGCCTCGACAGGGCGCTTGGTCAGCGCTTCGAGCTGCGAATTGGTTTTGAGGAAGCGCTTGACGATGCGGTCTTCCAAGCTGTGAAAACTGATCACTGCCAGCCGCCCGCCCGGCGCGAGGAGAGTGGACGCCGCTTCCAAGCCGCCCCGGAGTGCGCCGAGTTCGTCGTTGACATAAATTCTGAGTGCCTGGAAACTGCGCCTTGCCGGGTGAATGCCGCGTGCGTGTCCGCCCGGATAAGCCCGTTTGATGATCTCGGCGAGTTGGGTGGTGGTGGCAATCGGCGCTTTTTCGCGCTCTGCCTCAATGGCGCGGGCGATGCGGCGCGAGTGGCGCTCCTCGCCGTATTCAAAGATCAGGGCGGCGAGTTCTTCGGTGGGCAGTTCGTTGATGACATCGTAAGCGCTCTCGCCTTCCTGACTCATCCGCATGTCGAGCGGCGCTTCGGTGTGGTAACTGAAGCCCCGCTGGGCGTCGTCGAGTTGAAAACTGCTGACGCCGATGTCGAGCAGCACGCCGCTGACCTGCGTCACACCTTGCTCGGCCAGCAGCGACACCATGTCGCGGTAATTGCCCTGCAAAATACTCAGGCCTTCCAATTCGCCCAGCCGCGAAAGGGCGTAAGGGTCTTGGTCGATGCCGTAGACCTGCGCTCCGGCTTTGAGCAGCAGGCGGGTGTGGCCCGCGCCGCCGAGTGTGCCGTCGACAAACACCTCGCCGGGCTGCGGGTCGAGCGCTTCTAAGACCTCGGCAGCCAGCACCGGCAAGTGGGTCAGGGCGTCTGAAGAACCGTCCATTTCTGGTTGAGGAGCGGCGGTGGTTTTGCGGGAAGCGGATTTGGTCTTGGTCGTGGGCACGGCAAATTTTCCTGACGCGGCGCTAGGCCACGAAATTGATTAAGAGTTCGGGATGCGGCGGATTGTCTTGAACCGCTTGAATCACGGCGTCCCAGCGCTGCGGATTCCACAGCTCCAAGCGCCCCGGTGCGCCGGCGACCACCACTTCGCTTTCCAAAGCAGCGAAACTTCGCAGCGGTTGCGGCACCATCAAACGGCTCTGGGCATCTAAGCGGGCTTTGCTGGCCCCCGAATAAAAAAATCTCACGAAGGCCCGGCTGTGGGCGTCGGTGAGCGGCAAGCCTTCAAGCTGCTCCTCGACGCGCTTCCAACCTGAAAGCGGAAAGAGGTACAAGCAGCCTTCCATACCGCGCGTCAAAATGACCCCGTCCTCAACAAATTCACGAAAAGCCGGTGGCATCACCACACGGCCTTTGTCATCTACTGCGTAAGGGTATTCTCCGAATGGCACAGCCGCTGCTCCTGATCCGGCTGAGGAACTGATGTGCCGCCCAGTGCCAAAACATGCGCCCACAGCGGCGTTTTCTCGCCGGATAGGGTGAGTCTAACACCGCGTCCCACCTTTTACCACCATTTCCCACTTTTATGTCCCAATCTGCCTTAAGGCGCTTCTTCTTTCCCACACCGCCACTCAATTCCTCAGCGAAAGAGTCGGTTTTGGGACATCCGTTGCCACTGCCCGCGCCTAAACTCAGCCTATGACTGAACTTGGAAGCCTCAAGACTCAGGCGTCGGCTGCGCCCAAACTCAACTCGGCGCTCAGCGGCGCGGTGCTGGCGGGCACGGCGGTGGCGCTCGGGGCGTTCGGCGCTCACGCCCTCAAGGCCGCCATCAGCGCTGAGAACCTGGCGATTTTTGAAACGGGCGTACGCTATCAGATGTATCACGGCCTCGCGCTGTTGGTGCTGGGCGCGTACCCGCAGCAGCGGCGCGGCGCGGCTTGGCTGCTAAGCGGCACCCTTATTTTTTCGGGGAGCTTGTACGTTTTGGCCCTGACCGACACCAAATGGCTGGGGGCCATCACGCCCATCGGCGGCGTGCTGCAACTGATCGGCTGGGGCTGGGTGGCGCTCGACGCCCGCAAGAACAGGGCGAGCTGAGCGTCTCACTCGCCGTTCTCTGCGCGTGAGACAATGGCGCTCATGACTGCTCCTCCCACCAAGCCGCCGCGCAAAAAAGCGGGCATTCCCAAAACTGTTTGGGATCTGCTGTTTACCCTCATTATTCCGATTGCCATTCTCAGCCCCAACATCTTGGGCAGCGGCATCAGCATCAGCGAGCAGGTCTTTGGCGGCGGCGTCGCCGGCAACGTGCGGGCGTATATCCTCGCCGCGCTGATTCCGGTGGCGTATGTGCTGACCGACCTCCTGATCAACCGCACCGTCAGCGGGATCGCCCTGCTCGGCGGCGCAGTGGCGCTGGTGCGCGGGGGGCTGGCGTTTTGGTACTTAGACGGCGGCCCGCTGTTTGCTTTCAAAGACAGTGTGCCCGCGCTGCTGTTCGGCGTGTTGGCGCTGGGCAGTCTGCTGACCAAAACGCCGATTTTCAGAGTGGTGCTCGACGCCTCCACCCTCACCGAAAGCCCCGAAAACCGCGCCGCCACTCAAAAAGCCCTGCACGACAGTCAAGTCAACCAAGCGGTGCGGGCCGCTACCGTTTCCTACGGCATCGTGGAATTGGTCTCGGCGGTCATCAATTATTTCGTGAACCTTCGTCTGGTGGTTGGCAAGTTCGGCAGCGACGATTTCAACGCGCAGGTGGCGCAGGCCAATGCCGTGATGAGGATTCCCAGCTTGGTGCTGAGTGTCATCGGGGTGGGCGTGGGCATCTGGCTGATTCAGTTGGCCGTCAAAAAGCGCTACGGCAAAGAAGCCGACATCTTTTCGCCGGAAAAGCTGGCGAGGTTGCAGGAAGTGGAAAGCTCAAGCGGCATTTGACTGCCGATTTAAGTTGCCCTTCTTGAGTGTCGCCTTTAGAGACAACGAAACCTCGCCACCTCCGGCGGGGTTTTTTGCTGATCCTTCGGTAGCGCTCTGCCTTTTTCGTGCGGTTTTTCACACTTTGGGTCGCGTGATTCAAGTTGGACGTGTGAGGGAACTGTAAGCGGCTACAGGTGAGACTAAAGCAAGAAAGCTCGTTTCAAGAGTCTCTGATGCTTGGCACAGTTCACTTGACCCAAAATTCGATATAAAGTTCATGAAGATTCGCTTATTGCCTCATGAACTGCAATTTATCCACCAAAATGACCTTAAGGGAGCAAAAGCTGATGACTGTCAAAATGAATTTCACTGATCCATCAATGACTGCTGCTTCGGCACCTGATAACCGTGACTTAACAGCACAAAGCGTTCTGCGCCTCGTTCACATTGCGCTGGAGGCTAAAGATCTGGGAACCGGCGTGGTGCCGACGTTAGATGAGTTGATTCACCACACGGCTGCGGTGGGCGCGGCTTACTTTCAACTCAAGCTGCCTTCCGGTGAAGTCCAAAGCGCTGCGCTGCCGCAGGCCCTGATCTATCAGGTGCGGGCCGCCGCTGGCGAGATGCCCACGACGCCGGGAATGCAGGCCGTGGCCGCGCACGGCCTGCCCTCCGATACGCCTCTCATGCAGGCGCTGCTGACGCGCCGCACACCGATGTTTTTTGACAACACGTCGGTTCGTCCGGAAACGATCGGGTTTCCTGAATTGGGGGTGGTGAGTCTCGCCGCCGCGCCCGTGATGGGCAAGCGGGGAGAGCTACTCGGCGCGTTTTTGATGCACACCTTTGAAGCCCACACCTGGACGGAGGAAGAAGTCCGGTTGTTTAGCAGTGTGGTGGGCACCATTGCCGCCCTGATGGCGCGGTTGGCGGCCGAGGAGCAAGTCAATGCCGCCCGCGAATCGGCTTTGCGGGCGCTGGGACTGGCTTTGGAGGCCCGTGACCGTGAAACGCAGGGGCACACCGACCGCGTGACTGCGCTGGCCCTGCGCTTGGCCCGTCACTTACACCTCGGTGAAGAGCAGTGCCAAGCGCTGCGCTGGGGCGCGTACCTGCATGACATCGGCAAGATCTCCATTCCCGATCATATTTTGCATAAACCCAGCTCGCTCAGCGAGGATGAGTTTGAGCTGATGCGAAGCCACGCGGAAGTGGGCCACCGTTTTGCCAGTTCTTTGGGCTTTTTGCCGTCTGAATCCCTGGAAGTGGTGCTGCACCACCATGAAAAGTGGAATGGCAAAGGCTATCCCCGTCAGCTTGCAGGCAGCGACATTCATCTGCTTGCCCGAATCTTTAGCTTGTGCGATGTCTACGACGCCCTCATCAGCGAGCGGCCCTACAAACGCGCCTGGACGTTGGAAGAAACCCACGCTGAGCTGGCCGCTCAAGCGGGCCATCATTTCGACCCGCAAGTGGTCAGCGCCTTTTTTGAATTGCTGCGCGGTGACGCTGCGGGGGCAAGCAGCAATGCGCTGATCAACTGAACGGCTACGGCCTCACAGACTTACTTCACTGCCAAGGCCCGCAGCCGCACATAATCGGCCACCCAGCCCTGAGCCGTGTGCAGCTTGGGGCGGGCCAACTCCTCCGCTCTGGCGATCACGGCGGCCCGCTCGGGCTCACTCAGCGGCGCGAGCCAACTGGCCCCGAAACCGTGCAGCCACGCCCGAAAGCCGTCCTCACCGACCAAAAGCGAGGGGCGTTTGAACAGGTGCAGGCGCTCTACCGTAAAGCCTGCTTCTTCCAAGAGGGCGGCCAACTGAGCCGGACTCGGGAAAATCCAGACATGCTCCAGCGCAGGTAAACTCAAATCGCTCAGGGCTTGCTCAACGGCTTCCCGCACCGCCAGCACATTCGCGCCGCCGCCCATTTCCAGCGCCAATCGCCCGCCGGGGACCAAGGAGAGCGACACGCCCGAGAGCACGTTGTCCAGCGGCTTCATCCAGTGCAGGGCGGCGTTGCTGAAAACCGCGTCAAACTCGGCGCGGTAGGGGAGGGTCTGGGCGTCTTGAACATCAAAGTTCACGGCGGGGTGCTGGCCCCGTGCGGCGGCGATCATGGCCTCCGAGGCGTCCACGCCCGTGACGGTTGCGCCAGTCTGGGCAATTTGGGCGCTGAGTTCGCCGCTGCCGCAACCCAGATCGAGGACGCGCTCACCCACTTGGGGGCGCAGCCAGTCGGCCACCAGATCGCGGCTGGATTCATAGACAAAAGCGTGGCGGTCACGGTAATGCTCGGCGTTCCAGTGATCGGGGGTTGGGGTGGTCATGTGTCTCCTTTTCGTTCGGTTCAAGTTCGTAGGGGTCAAGTTGAAACTCGGCGGCCTTTTCGGAGCCTAAAAAAGCCCCCAGCGCTCAGGGCGTGGGGGCCGAGTGAAGTGCTGAACTCAGCTCTTCCGAACCCCACTGAGAAGAAGAAGAAGCGAAAGCGCTTGGGCGTTCATCGTTTCACTTTAGCAGAGGGGAGCGGGCAAGCTCCGAGAGGGCCGCGTCGATCCAATTGATTAGCGCCGGAATCTGGCGCTCCATGTCTTCGGCTTCCAGCGTGCCCGAGCCGTCATTGAAATAAGCGTAAGCGATCCGCTGTCCGCCCGCGAGTTCGGCGTAGCCGGTCAGGGTCAGCATCCGCCAGCCGCTGCCCGCTTTATGGCCCCAGTAGACGGCCTTGAGTTGCGGCTGCTTGGGCTGGCAGCATGACTTTGCCAGCCAGCTCCGAAACAGCTTGCGCGTCGGCGCTTTGAGGTCGTCTCCGCTCAGGGTGCGGGCCAGAAGATCGGCGTAGCTCTGCGGCGTGCTGGTGTTCTGCAGCGCCAATTCCAGTTCGGGGGCGTAGGCAGGGCCGTGAAAATAGCTGTCCAGCGCGGCCTCCACCTGCGGCCCAGTCAGTTGCTGAGCGCGGGCATTTAAACGGCTTGCCCACTTGAGCCGCTCGTCGAACGGCAAGCTGGCCGCGCTCACCGCGCCCCGCACCAAATCGGGGAAGACATCAGGCATCAGGCCCGCCTGCGCCGCCCACCAGGCTTTGGTGGTGTGCAGCAGGGCGGTGCAGGGGCTGAGCGCATGCACCGCCCGAGCGATTTTTTCAGGCCCGAGGCCCAGATACAGCAGATCGGAAGCGGTGTTGTCGCTGCGCTCCAAAGAGCGCTGGGCCAGCGCCGCCACCGTGTTGCGCCCGGCAGGGTAGGCTTCAATGCTGCGCTTGGCGGGCGTGGTGGTGATCAGTGCCCGCAGGCTCAGCCGCCCCGCGTCCACTTCTTGCAGCGCGGCCCGCACCACCAGGGGCTTAAAAGCGCTTGCCAGCGGAAAGAGGGTATTGACCTGGCCGAGCGCCAGCGCCCTAACGGGCTGCAACTGCTTATCGTAAATGGCCGCATAGAAGCCCACCCGCCCGCTGACTCCGCTGGGAAGCGGCTGAGCAGGTGCGGGGTTGGCCGCTGCTGCGCCACAAGTCGGGGCAAGCGGAGCGCTGAGGGGCGGTGGATTGAAAACTGGCTGGGCGGGCGCGGGCTTAGGGAAAATGGGGCTGGGTTGAACAGGCTTGGGTGCAACGGATTCAGGCGTAAAGGGCGGCGTCGGAATCCGGACAAACACCGGAACGGAATCTGCTCGCCCCGCGCCGCCGAACAAAACAACGAGACTGAGCAGCATCGCAGGGAGCTTCATAGGTGGCCAGCTTAGCGCGGCGGCTTTGGATCCGAACCCATTAGGAAAATAGTTTGGACACTGTGCGGAGGGCGTTTCGTCTCAGGTTTTTGCTTCTTCTACCTGAGACGAAACTCCTTCCAGCTCGCCTAGTATGGGCAGATCTTTTGCACAGCGCCCACGACTTGACCGCCCCACAGGTTGGCAAGTTGGTGCAATTGACCAACTGAAATGCCGGAAGCTCCATGCCGAGCGCAGCGACCTCCTTCTTCGTCAAGGTTGTGAAGACACATGAACGCAGCCAATTGAGGTGAGGGGCCGCCCCCAAACGTAGGGCCAGCAGTCCCCACTGGGGCGGGGAAAGCCAACGCAAAAGCCCAAAACTTAAGCCAAGAACACAGCGCCTCCTCAAGCCACTTCCCCTTCCCCTCCGTCCAGCACAGTAAATGCCCCCAGCGCCAGGCCCAACAAAATGGTGGCCAGCGCACAAGCCTCGCCTAAATTTTGTGCGCCGGGCCTGCCGAGCCGCTCATACAGGCCGGTGCTGAGGGTGGCCCACTCGGGGCGGGTCAGCACCAATGTCGCTCCGAACTCGCCCAGCACCGTGGCGAGCGAGAGGGCTGCGCCGCCGCGCAGGGCGGGCCAGATCAGCGGCAGGGCCACCGTGCGGCTGGCCATCAACGGGCTGGCTCCCAGCGTGCGGGCGGCCTCCAATGCGCGGAGCGGCAGGGCGCGGAGGGCCGGCAACAAACTGCGGGTAATCAGCGGCGAGGCGATCAGCGTATAAGCGGCGATCAGCAGCCCGAGTTGCGCCGCCCAAGCCGGATACGTCAGCAAATAGCCTACCCCCACACTGACTGGAGAGAGCATTAGCGGCAGCAGCGAAAGGGCGTCGAGGGAACGTGAGCGGCTCAGGTACGCGCCCAAAGCGTGTGATGCGCCCAAGACAACCGCGCCCAGCAAGGTAAAGCCCGCGAAGCGCAGCGTGTTGTACAGCATCAAGCTCAGCGGCGGGTCGTTATCGGGGCTGACGAGGCCGCGCCAAAACGCCAACGTCGGGCCGCCCACGCCGGAAAAGCTGCGAATGACCACCGCCAGCAGCGGTGAAAAGCAGATCAGCAAGGTCAGTGCCAATAAGCTGAACAGTGCCAGCGCTGCCGCGCCCCGCGCCCCCGGCAAGGTGCGGGCGGCTGAGGTCACTGCTCCGGTGGTCAGTCTGGTGTAGATCAATGTGGCCGCCAGCGTGACCACCAACTGTCCCAGAATCAGGGCGCTGGCCTCTGGCAGCCGCAGCTCGTAAGCGGTCAGGGTATAAATCTCGACTTCCAACGTGGCGTACTTCTCGCCGCCCAGCGTCAGCGGCAAGCCGAATGACAGAGCGCTATACAAAAACACCAAAATTGCTCCCGCCGCCAAACCCGGTAGGGCCAGCGGGAGGGCCACCGTCAGGGCCGCTTGCCAGTGACTGGCTCCCAGTGTGCGGGCCGCTCCGGTCAGGCTCGGCGGCACGCGGGCAAAGCCGCCGTAAGCGAGGCGTAGCATAATCGGTAAATTAAAAAACAAATTGCCCAGAATAATCAGCGCCGGGCTGTCCGAGAGGTCTAGGCCAGTCAGCTGGGTGATCCATCCGCGCGGCCCCAGCAAAGCGGTCAGGCCCAGCACCGCCACCAGCGTCGGCGTCACAAACGGCAACAGCAGCAGCCGCAGCAGGCCCAGTTTGCCCCTCAGGGCGTAGCGCGAAAGCAAGTAAGCCAGAGGCCAAGCGATGGCGGCTCCCAGCAGCACGGTGAGGCCCGCTTGGCTGAGTGTCCAACCCAATCGGCCCAGAAAATACGGCTCTCGCCAGATGCTGAGATTGATGCCGCCCACCCGCATCACGCTGATGAGCGGCCACACCAAAAAGACACCCAAAAAGCCGAGCGCGGGCAGCGCGATCAGCCAACCGAGAGCGGGAGAAGAAAAACGGCGCACCCGCTTACGGTAAAGCTTTTTCACGGAGCCAGCAGGGAGTAGCCTCACGGCCCGTCTTCACATCTCCAGCCTCTAGCATGAGCTTATGAATTTGTTCGGCTTTCTTGGTCACTACCCTTGGCTCGGCTACTTGTCAGGTGCGCTACAACTGATCTTTCTGGTTCACGCCATCACCACCCGCCGCCCCACCTATTGGTTTTTTATCTTGTTGTTCGGCAGTTATATCGGCGTGCTGGCCTACCTCTTTTTGGAAGTGCTGCCCGGAATGCGCGGCAACGCCCGGCGGGTGTCCAGCACCTTGCAGCCCGCGCTAGAAAATCTGCGGCCACTCGAGAGCCGCATCCGCGAAGTGAGAGAGCGCACCGAGGAGAGTGACACCCTGCAAAACCGCGCCGACCTCGCCGCCTTGCTGGCCCGCGCTGGTCGCGAGGATGAAGCGCAGGGTGTATTGGAGCCGCTGCTGACCGGCATTTACGCCGATGATCCGTTGGTGCTGCTGACCAGCGCAGAGCTGTCGATGGCAAGGTGCGATCCAGCGGCGGCGGCGGCGCATTTGAAGCGGGTCGACCTCAAAACCAGCGCCTCTATTCGTACACGCACACTGACGCTGCTGGCGCAGGCGCAGGCCGAACAAACCCTGAATAGTGAAGCCGAGGCCACCTATCAGCAAGCCCTTATCGGCGCGACCAGCGAAGAACCCCGCGTGCGTTACGCCGCTTTTCTGATTGCCCAAAACCGCAGCGCCGACGCGAAGCGCGAACTGGACATTGTGGCCAAAACCGAGCAGCGGGCCAGCCGACTTTATAAAGGCCAGGAGCGCGAGTGGTTCAGCATGGCGGGCAAGCTGCGGCGCGAATTAAACTGAAGCATGTCTACTTCTGCTCCCCTCCTGACCACCAAATTTCAAGAAGCGCTGGTGCTCGCTGCCCAGTGGCACGCCGCCCAAACCCGCAAAGGCAGCGGCGTGCCTTACCTCTCGCACCTTCTGGGCGTGGCTTCGCTGGCCCTCGAATTCGGCGCGAACGAAACCGAGGCTATCGCCGCCCTCCTGCACGACGCGCTGGAAGACGGCCCCCACAACACCGGGCGCAGCCACCAGGATCTCCGCGCTGAGATCGTGCGGCGTTTTGGCGAAGAGGTGGCCCGCTTGGTGGATGCCGCCACCGACGCGACCCCCGATCCGCACGGCCTCAAACCCGATTGGGCCACCCGCAAACGCGCTTACCTCGTTCACTTACCTCAGGTGTCGGTGTCTGCGCTGCTCGTCTCGGCCTCCGACAAACTCCACAACAGCCGCAGCATTTTGGTGGACACCTTTACCGATGGCGAAGGTGTGTTTGAGCGCTTCACCGCCGGGAAAAACGGCACAGTGCAGTATTACCGCTTGCTCTCCGACGCTTACCGCATGGCCGCCCAGCGGCCCGAAGTCGCCGCCCGCCCGCGTTTGCTGACTTTGTTCGCCGAGTTGGAACGTACGGTGAGCGCTTTAGAAACGGCTTTGGGATTCGAAAAAGAGGCGGTGCGGGTCTTTACGCCGCTGGGGTAAAACAAAAAACACCGCACTAGACGGTGTTTGTTTGGTGGGACGTGTAGGGCTCGAACCTACGACCCGATGATTAAAAGTCATCTGCTCTACCAACTGAGCTAACATCCCTTTCTGGTGCGGCCGCGCTCGTAAGCGGGCGAAAGGGAGTATAGGGGTCAAGTCCCTCCATTGTCAAACGCGGCGCGTACCTGAGCGCACAATCAGCGGCGCGGCAGCTTGGGCGGCAAAACCTGATTGGGCTGCAGGGCCCGCCCGCCTTTCATGCCTGCTCCTTTCATGCCGCCCCCCAGCGCTCCCATGCCTTTGCCGCCGCTCATGCGCTGAAGCATTTTCATCATGTCCTTCATCTGCTCGTGCATTTTGACCAGTTTGTTGATCTCGCTGACCTGGGTGCCCGCGCCCGCCGCAACGCGCTTGCGGCGCGAGGCATTCAAAATCTTGGGATTGCGCCGCTCCTTCATCGTCATGCTGGAGATCATCGAGTCGATTTTGTGAATCTGCTTCTCGTCGATGCTAAATCCTTCCGGCAGGGCGCGGCTCATGCCCGGAATCAGCTTGATGAGGTCGCCGAGTGGCCCCATCTTGCGAATCTGGCGCAGTTGATTGAGCAGGTCTTCAAGGTCGAATTCTTCGGCCTTCTTGGTTTCCATGCTCTGCAAATCGGCTTGCTGCGCCCGCTCGATCAGGCCCAGCACGTCGCCCATTCCCAGAATGCGGCCCGCCACGCGGTCAGGATAAAATGGTTCCAAACCGGTCAGCTTTTCGGAGGTGCCCGCGAAATAAATCGGCTTGCCCGTTACGAAGCGTGCCGAGAGCGCCGCCCCGCCGCGTGCGTCGCCGTCCATTTTGGTGATGATCAGGCCCGATAAGTTCACCCGCTCGTCAAAGGTTTTGGCCACGCTCAGCGCCTCTTGCCCGGTCATGGCGTCCACCACCAGCAGCGTCTCGGTGGGCTGCAAGGCGGCCTGAAGGTCGGCCAACTGGGTCATCAAATTTTCGTCGATTTGCAGGCGGCCGGCCGTATCCACAATCACCAGATCGCGGAAATCTTGCTGCTGAAATTCATTCAGGCGCTGTCTGGTCTGGGCGGGCGTTTCGCCGTTGGCGACTTCCAGCACCGGCACACCGACTTGGTTGCCGAGGGTGCGGAGTTGCTCGCGGGCGGCGGGGCGCTGGGTATCGGCGGCAATCAGCAGCACCCGGCGGCCTTTTTCCTTGTAGAACTTGGCCAGCTTGCCGGTGGAGGTGGTTTTGCCCGCGCCCTGAAGGCCGACCATAAACACCACGTTGCCTTCATTTTTGAGGGTCGGCTGCTTGGACTCGCCGCCAAGCGTCTGAATCAGCTCATCGTGAACCAGCTTGACCACCATCTGACCGGCGTTGAGGCTGCCCAGCACTTCTTGCCCCACCGCCTTCTCGCTGACGCGTGAGACGAACTCTTTGGCCACGCCGAAGTTCACGTCGGCCTCCAGGAGGGCCATCCGAATTTCGCGCATGGCGACTTTGACTTGCGCGTCGGTCAGGGTTTTTTCACGCTGGAGGCGTTCCAAAATGTCTTGCAATTTGTTGCCGAGGGTCTCAAACATGCTTTATACGCTAGCAGAACTCAGCCGCCAAAAAAGCGGTTTGGTCGCTGCGGCTCTCAGTAAGCCGGGCACGGTGGGGTGTATCATCGAGCTCAATTCACAGGAGGCCCCGCATGCGTTTTGAGAATGCCCCGTCATGTCCTGTTCAGCGCCCCCAATCGCCCCGCCCATTGGTGCTCAGAGCAAGCGCTGTCTGCGCGGGCGCACTCGGCTTTTTGTCGGTGGGCAGCGCCTTTGCCGGAGCCTGTGACCATCCTTATTTTGCCAACGCCGGCACGTTTACTTACCGCACCACAGCCGCAGGACAAGTCATCACCACCACCAGCACCATCAAGCTTTCCGGCAACACCGTCACGGTAAATGGAGAAACTTCGGGACAGGCTTACAACGTGGTCTACGACTGTAGAGGCGGCCAAATCAGCATCAGGGCCGGGAGCCAGCAAAAAACCGCGATGATCATGAGCAGCGTGCCGCCCGCCAGTCAGTGGAAAAACGGTTTTGTTTGGAAGTCGGCCGCGACGATTGGCAGCATGACCAGCCAGACGACCAACCGCATCGTGGGCAGTGAGCAAGTCACCACTCCTGCCGGAACATTCCAAGCCCTCAAGGTGCAGTCCAGCACCAGCATGGATATCAGCAAAATGTTTAAAGGCCAAAAAGTGCCGCCCGAAATGGCCAAAAGCATGAAGGACGTTCAAACCACCGCTTGGTATGCCAAAGGCGTCGGGGTCGTCAAACAGGTGTCGCCGAACTCCAGCTTGGAACTCATCAAGGTCAGCCGCTGAGGAGCGCTTCAAACACCTGTTCAGATCAAGGCTGAACACCCACCTGCTTCAGCGCCGCCCGCCCATGTTCTTTGGCGGGCCTTTTTTGACGCCGGCGAAGCGGTTTTTCTCGGCGCGTTTGGCAATCCGGACTTGCGAGGCCTGCGCCGCCGTCGGCTTTTGGCCGGGCTTGACGGGGCGCGGCGCGGGTTGGCCGACCAAGGTGTCCAGCGTCATCAACTTGAAAAAGGGGATATACACCACCGTGATGAGCAGCAAGGTGCCCCACCACGTTTTGAGATATGCGCCCAGTCCCACTGCGTACACCAGCGCCTGAAGCAGCGTGACCACCAACACGAACAGCAAGGTGCGGGCCAGGATTTTGAGCAGTTTGGTGCGGTTAAAGCCGGGAGCGGGGTCGGCGGTGGTGAGCCAAGTCCAAGGATTCATGAAAGCTCCTGTGAAGGGGTGGAGGAGACAGCCAACAACTCGGCGGCAAAAGCGCTGAGCTGCGGCTGGAAGTGGCGCGGCTGCTGAGGGTCGAGCTCAAGCAGCAGAGCAGGTTTGCGGGCCGTCTGCTCAAGGCGGGTCAGGGCGCTGAAGGTGGCGGCGTCGCGCACGGTGCAGGCGTAAATCAGGCCGCGCACCGCGCCTTTGCCTTCCAGCCACTGCTGAGCGCCGTAGAGGTCAGCCTCGCCTGCCGGAAGCGCTTTGCCACTGGGCAAGGTGAACCGCTGGCCGCGCTCACGCAGTTGCTCACGCGGCAAGTCGCTGGCCCACACCGCAAACAGCCCGGCGCTTTCGAGTTGGCCTCTCAGCGGCCCGATCAAAAATTCGTCGCGCAGCAGACTGGCCGGGCCGATCACCGCCACGCTGGTCTGAGAAGCGCGGCTCAGTGTCGGTACTTGTTCGCGCACCGGCAGCGAGAGCGGCTTGGCTTTGCTGAGCGCCAAGCGAACCTGCCCGGCGTTGTGGGTGAGCTGCTGGCCGAGTTCCAGCGCGGCGTCGGTCATGGCTGAGCCGCCGTCCGGTACGGCCTTGAGCGTCGGCAACCCGCTGATCCGGCGTGGCAACAACTCGGTGAGGTCGCTGGCCCAAGCGTCTTGCCACACCGCTAGGGTTTGCGGCAGCAGCACCAGGTCGACTTGGCCGAGTTCAATGACGCGCCCCAGCACCAACTGCACCTGAGCGGGCGCGTCGGGCAAGCTCTCAAAGCCCAGGGCAAAAGCGCTCTCGGCGGGCAGATGGGGCGTCACCACCTCGAGGCCAAGTTCTTCCAAAAAAGTAGTCCAGTAGCGCGTGTAGCGTGCGCCCAGAACGTCCAACAAACCAACTTTCATCCGCGTAGTCTAGCGGACTTGCGCGGCTGGATTTGCTCGCTTGCTCTCTGCCGCTTCAAAGCGGGACAATGCTGGGCATGATCACACTGACAGTAAACGGCTACGGAGAATTTCAAGTTCAAGACAACGAGCGCTTGGTGCTGGCTTTGGAGCGCAGCGGCGTGGACATTTTGCACCGCTGCGGCGGCGTGGCCCGCTGCACGACTTGCAAGGTGGAGTTCAGTGTGGGCGAGCCGTTTCAAATGACGCAGGCCGAACACGACAAACTCGAAGAAAAGGGCCTGAGCGGCGTGCGCTTGTCGTGCCAAATTCTGTGCCAGCACGATATGACGCTCACGCCTGTGCAGACCGAGAAAAACAGCGGCTTGGAAGCGGGCAAGACTCCTGCCGAAACAGTCGAGCCGGAACCCGTTTGGATCGAGCGGAGCTGAGGCGCGGCTTTTAAGAAAGTGTGTTCAGCGCCTGTGTGCTGGGCGCATTTTAATCCGGCCGATGTGAGCAGGAAAAATACTGATGCCGCGTTGTGGAGCTGGAATCAGGCAGAATCGGTATACAGCTATTCGTGTAATTTGCATCTTCATGCAGTAAACTTGCATCTTCATGCGTCGGGCCGTTAGACTGACCGTCTGATGCTGACTTCTTCTCTGCCTTCTCCGACGCTGCTGACCGCCGACACTTTGCCTGCTCCGGTAATGGCGGGGCGCGACTTTTTATCCAACCTCGATATGACCAGCGCCGAGCTCCGCAGCGTTCTGGACACCGCCGCCTCGATGAAGCGCGGTGAGTGGCGCGGTGTCAAGCCGCTTGCGGGGCTGTCGCTGGCGCTGGTTTTTGAGAAAGCCAGTTTGAGGACCCGCACCACTTTTGATGTGGGAATGTACCAACTCGGCGGCCACGCCATCACCCTGTCGAATCAAGAAATCGGCCTCGGCCAGCGTGAGCGCGTCAGCGACGTGGCCCGCAACTTGGAGCGCTGGGTAGACGGAATCATGGGCCGGGTTTATTTGCAGCAGACCCTGCACGAATTGGCCGACCACGCCTGCGTTCCGGTCATCAACGGGCTGTCGGACATGCTCCATCCGGTGCAGCTGCTGGCCGATTACCAGACCATCGAGGAGGAGTTGGGGAGCGCGGCGGGCAAGCGGGTGGTCTACATCGGCGACGGCAACAACCTTGCCAACAGCCACATTCATATGGGCGTGCTGAGCGGCTCCGACGTGACCATCGTGACGCCGGTGGGCTACGAACCCAACGGCGGCGTGCTTCAGGGCGCACTCAAGCGGGGCGCGGCCGTCACGCTGACCAACGACCTCGCAGCGGTGGAAGGCGCGGACGTACTGTATACCGACGTCTGGATTTCGATGGGCCAAGAAGCCGAAGCCGACATTCGCCGCCGCGCTTTTCAGGGCTACCAAGTCACGCCGCAGATGCTGGAGACAATCGCCCCAGACGGCATTTTTCTGCACTGCTTACCGGCCCACTACGGCGAAGAAACCGTGCCGGAAGCCACCGAACATCCCAAGAGCCGTGTGTTTGACCAAGCCGAGAACCGCCTGCACGCTCAAAAGGCCCTGCTGTATCATCTGCTGGGCGCGGCCAAGCCGAGGTGGTGAAGCGGTCAAGGCGCTGAGAGCGGCCGCCGCTTCCCGTGCTTGATCAAATCGAGGTCACTTGCTGAAAGGAGGAGTTTCAGCCCACTTTTCCCGCGCTGTTGGGTTAGGCTAGAGACGATGCGGCGGCTTTGGTTTTATTTGGTTTGGCTTGTTGGTCTGCCCACTCGCTTCTCACAGGGAAGGCCGTGAGCCAGTCCAATGACCTGGAGTCGTTCGATCTCATCGAGCTGCTCTCGGTGCTGGCAAAGGGAGCCAAAACGGGTGCGCTCCGCATCTACCGGGGCCAGCAGATCTTTACTTTATGGCTCTCGAGCGGGCGGGTGCGCCGGATGGACGGGGCGGGCTTTGACACGGGCGCAGCGGTCTTGGCCCAGCTCCTTGAAGACCCGAGCGGACGCTTTCATTTTGAAGCGGACGAAGTGGTTCCCTTTCCCAATCTCGATCAGTCGCACGACGCCTTTGCTTACGCTGCCCTCAAGCGGATGCCGCCTCCGCCGCTGAAATTTGACGGCCCGGGCCGCCTGGAGTCGCCGGAGCGCTTCGCAGAGTTGACTTTAGACTTATACGAACAAGAAGTCCTGCGCGGCGTGGCCGAAGGCAAGCCCCTTTCAGAATTGGCTGCCGCCCGTGATCCGAGGGCCGCGCCGCTGCTGGGCCGCCTGACCCGCCTGCGCTTAATTGGTGAGCGCCGCACGCGGGTGGCCCGCTTGGTGGTGCAAGTTCAGCGTCAAGCGGGCGGTCGCCAAGGCAGCAGCGCGGCCATAGACGAAACGATCTTCCGGCGCTGGCGCGAGGCGGTGGGCGGTCACATCGAATATATCCAGGTGCGCGAGGAACGCAGCGGCAAGGTGTATCAAATGCCTGTCAGCGCGGCAGCCGACGCCGGCACTTCTTTGCAGCTCAGTCCCGAACTGCTGATCCGAACTGGCCTGAGGGCTGGAGACGCGGTACTGGTGCGCCCAGTGACGGCGCTGACGGGTGCCGAACCGAACTCCAGCTGAAAGCAGCACCAAGCAAAGTTAAATTCGGCTTTAATCAAGTTGAGAAAGCTGGGCAGTGCAGCCGCCACAATACGTCCATGACTTCTTCCTCTGCTGAGGGCTTTACGCTGTCCGGCAACGGCTCGTCCAGTCCTGTGCTGCTCAGCCCGCTGCGTATCGCCCAACTGACTCTCAAAAACCGCGTGGTGGTCTCGCCAATGTGCATGTACAGCGCTGAAGACGGCTTTGCCAACGATTTTCATTTGGTGCATCTGGGCCGATTTGCACTGGGAGGCGCAGCTTTAATCTTCACGGAGGCCGCCGCCGTGAGTCCAGAAGGCCGCATCAGCCCAGGTGATTTGGGACTGTGGAACGATCAGCAGATCGGCCCGCTGGCCCGCATTGCCGACTTCGTGCATCAGCACGGCGCACTGATCGGCATTCAGCTGGCGCACGCTGGGCGCAAAGCCGGGATGTCCGCGCCTTGGAAGGGCGGCGAACTGGTGCCTGCGGAAGAGGGCGGCTGGACAGTGCTGGGGCCAGACGTACACGCTTATTCGCCGCGCTACGGCTCGCCGCACGCCATGAGCCCCGAAGACATCGCGCAGGTGGTCAAAGACTTTACCGCCAGCACCCGCCGCGCTGTGATCGCCGGATTCGACACCCTCGAAATTCACGCCGCGCACGGCTATTTGCTTCACCAGTTTCTCTCGCCGCTGAGCAACAGCCGCCTCGATCAGTACGGCGGCACTTTAGAGAACCGCGCCCGCTTGCTGCTGGAAGTCACCAGAGCCGTGCGCGGAGTCTGGCCCGATCATTTGCCGCTGTTCGTGCGCCTGTCGGCGACCGACTGGGCACCCGGTGGCTGGGACATCGAGCAGACCGTAGAAATCTCCCGCCAGCTTTCCCGCGAAGGGGTGAACGTCATTGACGTTTCAAGCGGCGGCCTGACGCCAGATCAGCAAATTACTGCCGGCCCCGGCTACCAAGTGCCGTTTGCCGAGCGCCTCAAGCAGGACACCGACCTGACGGTGATGGCGGTGGGCATGATCACCGAGCCGCAGCAAGCCGAGCAGATTTTGCAGGCCAAGCAAGCCGATTTGGTGGCGCTGGCCCGTGAACTCCTGCGCGATCCGCAGTTTGTTCAGCGGGCGGCGTGGCAATCTGGCCAAACGCTAGACGTGCCGGTGCAGTACCAGCGGGCGTGGCCGAAGCCCGAGTAAGAAAAGGTTTGACAAGATTCCGGACGCTGCGCCGGAAAATGAGAGAGGCCAGCGGATGGTGTGTGGGGCAGTGGAGCGGACAAGACCGTTCCACTGCCCCATTGCTCCTACCTCGGCACGTGGCTGGCTTCAATCACGATCTGGCCGTGTTGCAGCCGCGCCACTTCGGATTCCACTCCGCTGCTGAGTTTTCTCATGCTGCTCAGGCTGCTGCCCTCGGGAGCGCGGGCCACCGCTCCGGCGATGCGGATCTGGGGGCTGGCAATCGGTCTGCCCCAGACAATCGCGCTCTCGCGTCCGTCGGCTCCGGCGTGGACGACGCCCCTGAGCGCTCCCAGCACGATCACGTCACCGCCCGCCACCAGTTCCGAGCCGGGATTCACGTCGCCCAGCACCACCACGCTGCCGCCGTATTCGCCCCGGAAGCCTGCCCGCACGCTGTTGGGCAGCACGACGGTGTGGTTGTCCAGGCTCTGGGTGATGTTGCCCACTGGCAGGGCCGCTGTGGGCAGCGCGGTGCTGGAAGAGGACGGCGCTGAACCTTGCTCGGTGATCAGAGCGGGGCTGGGGGCCGTCACGCGGGGAGCGCGAACTCGGCTGATGCTGCCGCCCGCCGCCGCCACCGCGCCGCGCACCGCGTCGAGGGTGTCGAGGTGGGCTTCAATGTCTATTTCCAGCGTCACCTCGCTGGCCAGCAGCGCGGCGCGGGCAGCCAGCGGCCCCGCCACCGACTGCGGAGTGTCTGAGTCGTCGAGCTGGATATTCAGGCCGCCAAGTGTGCCGCGAAACTTCATGTATCTCACTTTACAGCTTCGGGGGGCGCTGTGCCGCGCCTCCGTGTCGCTTGTTGGCAAGGCAGGTGGGGGCCGAGGGAGCGTGGGCTGCGTCCTGCTGGGCTCCTGGCACAGTTTGCAAGCTTGTTTACACTCACTCCAAAGTGTGCATCTATCCGCAGTGCGTCTCGATGGTGTATCATCGGCGCATGCTTCTTTTGGAGGGCACTCTTCGTGCAACTTGATTCCGGCGCGGTCGCTGAAGGCCGCGTCACCCGCGTCACTGACTTCGGGGCGTTCATACAATTCGACAATGGCGAAACTGGGTTGGTTCACATCTCCCAAATTGCCCATTCGTTCGTTCGCAACATCCACGACCATGTCCATGAGGGCGACACCGTGGACGTCAAGGTCTTGGGCCGAGACGAACGCGGCAGACTTGATTTGTCGATCAAGGAACTGCTCGAGGAACCGGAAGAAATTCCGCGCCCCCGCGCCATTGGCCGCCAAAGCCCGCAGTTTGAAGCCAAGCTGCGCTCGTTTATGCGCGACGCCAAAGAGCGCACCACCGCAGGCGGTAAAAAGCCGACGACGCCCACCAAGCGCAAGAAGTAAGCGTTTTGGTGTAGGTGTCGACAGCAGTGCTGGGCAGCTTTGAAGGTGGCTGAGGAGCAATTGGAGTTCTAGGGTCTGAGCGAAAAGGTGCTCAGACCCTTTCGCTTTGCTCGTTTGAGCCGCCGCCTCCACCTTGCTCTAAACTGGCGGACATGGACGTTTCAAATGAGGCCCAACCTGCCCTGCGGGGGCGTATTGTTTCACTGCTGCTCGTCGACGATCATCCGGTGGTGCGCAAGGGCACCCGCGAACTTTTTGAAGGCCAGAGCGATCTTCAAGTGGTGGGTGAGGCCGACAGCGGCGAAAGCGCTGTGCGGCAGGCCCGCGAACTGCTGCCCGACGTGATTTTGATGGACGTTTCGATGCCCGGCATGAACGGCATCGAGGCCACCAAGCTGATCAAAGCCGAGCGCCCCAGCGTGGGCGTGCTGGTGCTGACCAGTTACGACGACGACGCTTACGTGTTTGCCCTTCTGGAAGCGGGCGCGGCGGGCTACATCCTCAAAAATGCGGGCGAGGAAGAACTGCTCGGCGCGGTGCGGGCGGTGGCGGCGGGTGAAAGTGCTCTGACGCCAGCGGTGGCCCGCAAAGTGCTGACCCGTTTCAGCGCCCAAAGTACCCCGAGTCCGGTGGACGACTCGCTCTCGCCGCGTGAACTCGAAGTCTTGCGAATCGCCGCTTCGGGCCGCACCAACAAAGAAATTGCCCGCGACCTCGATATCTCTCCGCGCACCGTGCAAGTTCACCTCGCCAATATCTTTTCCAAATTGGACGTGGGCAGCCGCACCGAGGCTGTGCTGTACGGCATCAAGCGCGGCTGGATTGACCTGAGCGCAGGGGAGTGATGCTGGAGTTCCCCAAGTCAATTTAAGGAAAGACCAAAAACTGACCCGGCACCTCGTCCACCAGCCAGACGCCGTTTTCGGAGCGGTAAAAGAGGTGTCCTCTGGCGTGCATCAAACCGGAGCGTACCGTCAGAACCACGGCTGGGCCGCGCCTCGCACCCACGCGGTGGGCCGTCTCCACATCTGGCGAGAGGTGAACGTGGTGGCGCTGCATAGGCCGTAGACCGCTAAGCCGAATACGGCCGAGCGCGGTGGCCACCGTGCCGTGATACAGGACGCTTGGTGGCTCGGCGGGCAGCAGCTCCAAATCCACCGGAACGCTGTGGCCTTGGTTGGCGCGAATTCGCTCTCCGTGCAGCGAAAAGCGCTGTTTGTCGGACTGGGCCACCACCCGCTCCACTTGCGGGCGGCTGACGCCCAGATGCATCAGGAGCGGCGCTAACGGCACCCAGCTGCCCACTTCTAAACTCAGGCCCGCTTGGTGCGGTGCGTGCCGGAGCAGATACGAGAGTTGGTGAGAGAGTTGTTTGTCGGTCACTGGACTGTTCATCTTTCCAGTCTTGCCCTCAAGGCGGCGCGGCGCATCGGCCAAACAACTTATGAAGATTCCGGTCAATGAGTTACGCCGTTTAGGGCTGAGCGAGATTGTGGGCAAGCACGGCCAGCACGACACGCAGCCGTAAGGCGGCTACGGTTTTCGTTTGTGCCGAACGAATTTGGGCGTTGACCAGTTGAGAAAAGACCGTTTCAATACGTTTGCGGAGCTGGGGGTGGCGGGAAACCCGCCACCCCGTGTCATAGCGAGTGTTTTTCTTGGGTGGAAAGACGAACCCTAAGCAGCAATAGCCTTTACCGCCAATGATCTTCGGGCCGTCAAAGTCCGGCCAACGCTGGTTGAGTTCAAAACCGACCGTCGTGTCGTGGAGATTGGCAGGTTTCACGAGATATTGGAGAATCCGGCCTTGAGGGCTGACCCAAGCGTGAAGCTTGTATCCGAAGACATGGCCTTGTGTGCCGTACCCCCAGCGAGCACCCGGAAACGCACACCCCTTCGCCCGCTTGGGACGACAGACTGGGAGTGGCATGGAGTCAATGATGACCCCCGCACACTGCTGTGGTGGGCTGACCACGGCCTCCAACTGCGCGAGGAGCCGGACGCCACGTGTGTAGGCTTGGGTGTAAGACGGAAGACCGGGACGGTCTTCACACAAGATGTTCCACCATACTGAAGCGTAGGGATGCTTGAAAACAAATCGCGTCAACAGCAAAGCGACGAGCATCGCGTCGGTCATTTTTTGATGTTTACAGCGCTTCGTATCCCAGAAGTAACGTTGAGACCAGCGATGAAAGAAGCGGATGACCGAACGACGGGTTAAACTGTGGTGGGGACGGTATCTGTACATACCGTCCCCATTTTCGCTGTCCACGTGCATCCGGAGTCAACCTCATCGCACCCCTAAACGGCGTGAGTTATGAAATAACTGTTGACCCGACCAGCGGGAGTGGGAGCAATACGGATTCCAGAATGGAGTTGGCTTTCGGTACTTTTCCGAAAGAGAACGGAATGACCGGAATCCGTACGAGGGAGTTTAAGCTGTTTGGCTGCTAGGCTTACTTCACCGTGATGCTCGCCGCCCTCGCCCAGCTCAGCCAAGCCCAGCACGCCAGCGGATTTTTGCAGGCGCTGACCGCCATTGCCGCCGAGCAGACCAAAGCGCACGGCGCACAGGCGCGGCTGGGCGACTCGCTCAGCGTCATCTGCGCCGAGGGGCGCGGGCTGGGGCTCAGCGACGGCAGTTTGGCCCGCCTCGCCCTGACCACTGGCGCACCGCAGCGCAGCGCCATGATCTGTGCCTTGCCGCTGCTGTGCGGTTCCGGCGCAGTGCTGGAAGTCATCGGCGGCGCTGAGGCGGCCCTCCTTGAGCTGGAAACCGCGCTGCCGCTGCTGTGCCTCGCTTTTGAGGGCGCACTGGCCAGGGAAGCGCGGCGCGGGCGCGGACGCGTCACCGAGACGCTGGCGCAGCTGAGTACCCGCATTGGCGGAAGCTTGGATTTGGCCGAGGTGCTGACCGCCACGGCCCACAGCGCCGCCCATTCGCTGGGCTTCGAGCGGGCGCTGGTGGGCTTGTTTACCGAGCAGGACGAGAGCGGAGCGCGGGCACGCGAGGTTTTCACGCACGGCTTTGACCAGAGTTTCAGCGGCGATGTGGGGGTGGGGCCGGAGAGCTTCGAGCGCTTGATGGAGCGCGGCGAGGTGATCGTGTATGACCACGAGCGCGACCACGCGACGCCGCTGAGCCGGGGACTGGCCGAGTTCGCGCCGCTCTTGGCCTTGATCGCGCCGCTCAAAGCGCGGGGCAGGGCGCTGGGGATTTTGTACGCCGATGTGCGGGTGCGCCGCCCGCTCAGCGAGGGAGACGACACCTTGCTGCTGGCGCTGGCCGAGCAAGCCAGCCTCGCCATCGACAACGCCCGGCGTTACGCCGACGAAACCCGCAAGCGCCACGTGGCCGAGTCGCTGCGTGAAGTGGGCGCGGCCCTTTCGCACAGCCTGCACCTCGCCGATACCCTCGGCAGCGTGCTGAGCTACGCCCGCACTCTGTTTGGGGCCGACGCCTGCGCTGTTCACGAGCTGCAACCCGATGGGCGCACGCTGAGCATTCGCAGCGCGGTGGGGCTGAGCAGCGAGTACGTGCTGCGCTCGCGGGCCAAAGTCGGCGCGGGTGTAACCGGGCGGGCCATAGAAAGGGGGCAACTGACTTTTAGCCGCGACGTGAGCGCCGAGAAACAGGGCGGCGGCTCGCGCTACACCCGTCAACTGCTGGCGGCGGGCAAGTACCCTTACCGGGGCGTGGTGGGGCTGGCACTCTCGGCACGCGGGCACGTCTTCGGCGGCCTGACCTTGTATTACAAAGACCCCTTGCCGCTCGATACCGAAGACTTGGCGCTCACCGAAGTGTTTGCTGCGCAGGCCGCGCTGGCCATTGAGAATGCCCGCCTCTACGAAGACGAAGTGCGCCGCGAGCGGGAAGGGGCTGTGCTGCTGAGCGTCGCTGCCCGCTTGCAGTCGCCGCTGGCCCGTGACGCCCTGAGTGAAGTGGCCCGCGAACTCACGGAGGCTTTGGGCGCGGAGCGCGGCCTGCTCATGACTTTGGACGACGCGGGGCGGTTTCATGAGCTGGCCACCGTCCATTTGCCGACCGTCCATTTGAGCGCTGCTGTTCAATCAAATACAACCGTTTACTCGAGCACTGCTGTTCAATTCCACACAGCTGTTCAATCAAGTCCAGATGTCCAGTCGAGTTCAACCGCTCAATCAAATTCAGCCGCTCAATTGAGTGCAGCCGAGCTGCAAGACGCCGCCGACTCCGAGCCGCTGCACTGGCTGGCCTCGCAACTCGGCAAGGGGCCGCGCCCGCTGACCCGCCGCCACCTGTTTGACGGCGCGTCCAGCGGCCTGCTCGCGCCCGTGCAGCATCAGGGCAGTTTGCTGGGCTTTTTTTACGCCGACCACACCCGCGAAGACCCGCCCAGCGAGCGCCACTTGCATTTGGCCCGCTCACTGACCGATCAGGTGGCCCTCTCGCTGAGCCGGGAGCGGCTGCTCAGCGCTCTGGCCCGCGAGGAAGCCCGCTACCGCTTGCTGGCCCACAGCGCCCACGACCTGATTCTCGCCGCCGACCCTGCCGGACGTGTGACCTACGCCAATCCGGCCAGTCAGCGCCTGCTGGGGCCAGTTGAGGGCCGCGACCTGTGGCCGCTGATGAGCGCCCCGGCTTTTTTGACGGCGTGGCAACTCTGCTTGGCCGAGCCGGAAAGCGGGGGAAGGTGCGAGATCGCCGTCAGCGGTCTGGAGCGCGAATTGCGCTTGGAAGTGCGCCTGTCTGCCGTGACGGGGGGTGGCGCGGCGGGCGTACAGGGCATGCTGCTGGTGGCCCGCGACCTCAGCGAACTTCAAACCCTCGCCGCCGAAATCCAGCGGCGCGGCCAAGAGCTGGAGGCGGTGTCGGCCCGGCAAGGCGAGTTGCGGCAATTTCTTTCGCTGTTTACTCAGGCGCAAGAAGAAGAACGCCGGCGCATCAGCCGTGAGTTGCACGACGACACCGCGCAGGTGTTGGTGGCGCTGGGCCGCAGAATCGACCGCCTTGGCCGCGATTTGACCGGCGAGAGCCGCGAGCGGGCCGCCGACATCCGGGCTGATCTCAACTCGGCCATCGAGAGCGTGCGCCGCTTTGCCCGCAATTTGCGCCCCAGTGTGCTGGACGATCTGGGTTTGCTGCCCGCGCTGGAATGGCTGGTGTCGCAGTCCCGCACCCCCACCCGCTTGGAGGTGCAGGGCGCGGAGAGGCGGCTCAGCGGCTTTGCCGAGCTGACGGTGTACAGGGCAGTCCAAGAAGCGCTGGGCAACGTGGACAAGCACGCGCAGGCCAGTAGCGCCGCCGTCAGGGTGATGTTTCAGGCCGGTGAAGTGGATGTCAGCGTCAGCGACGACGGGCGCGGCTTAGACCGGGCCGAAGCGGAGCGGCAAACCCAAGCGGGTCACATGGGGCTGCTGGGTTTGCGTGAGCGGGTCGCACTTTCCGGCGGGGAACTGAGCGTGGAAAGCAGCGCTGGGCAGGGCACGCAGGTGCGCTTCGCGTTGCCGGGGTGACGTTTACCCCCTTTCTGAGCGCGGCTCAGCCGCTAAACTTAAAGGATGAAGACCGCTGCTCCCCGTCTGATCGCCTCGCTGGTGGCGGGTCTCGCCAGCGCCCTGATTCTCTACGGCGTCTTTTTGTCGGATGGACGGCCCTTTCCCTACCACAACCGCGTCCCCGACGCTGAGCTGGCCTTTAAGATGATCCCGCTGGAACTGCTGGTCGGTCTACTCATCGGCTGGCTGGTGTACGGGTTGTTTGGCCGCCGCCAAGCTGCCGCGCCGCGCGGCGACATTCAGGAACGGATGGTCTACCGTTTTGCCCACCGCCGGGGCGGAGCATTCACCTTGCCCGAGCTGGAAACCCAGTCGCCGCTCAGCGCCGAGCAGGCCCGTCAGGTGGTGGAAAAACTCTTGGAAGCGGGCCGCCTGAGCCGCGAGGGCGAGACGTACCGCCTGAAGGCTTGAGATGACCCCAGAAGAATGAACACCGAAGAGATGAACACGGAAGAGATGAACACCGAAGCGCTGCTGCTCACCGAAGCCAATTTCGACGCCTGGGAATCGCTGGGCGCGGTTCTGAACAGTCTTGAGCCGCCATCCGAGCGCTCTGTCTGGTTGCTGGAGCATCTGCGCGAAACCAAGCTGGAAATCTGGGCGCTCTGTCTGGCTGCAACGGACAGGCCCGCCCCGCCCGCCTCCCTGTCGCTACTGGAGTTGTGCCGCTGGGAGGTGGAAAGCGCCCGCTCATTGAGTGCCGTCGAACTCGGAACAAACGCCGTTCACGCGGGCCGAACCTTTGACGTGTCGGGTTTGCTGCGCCAGAGTGCGCGTCATACGGTCTGGCACGCGGGTCAACTGGCGGCGCTTGCCAGCTCTCTGTGAGCGCTCCCTATGCCCTGTTTGATTTGGCGATCAACCGCGCCGCCAATACCCTGCGCGGCCTGCCCACCACTGGGCGGGAAGCGGCACTTGACGAGTGGCATGTCCGAACCCGTTTTGCCCGCCGCGTGCCGCTTAGTGAAGTGCGGCGCTGCTTGGAGACCCGGCCTGCTGGCGTGTGGCACTGGCAAGGCGGGCCGGAAGGCGGCTGGGAAGCAGGGAAGGGGGCGTTTCCTTAAATTCCGTTGCCCTCCTCGGTCAGCTCGCGCAGTCGGGCAATCAAAGGCCGCAGCATCTCGCGCTTGAGTTTGAGCGCCGTGCGGTTGACCACCAAACGGGCGGTCGAGTGCATCACCACGTCGCGCTCCTCTAGGTTGTTGGCCGCCAGAGTGCTGCCGGTCTGCACCAAGTCCACCACCGCGTCAGCCAGTCCGGTGAGGCAGGCCAGCTCGATATTGCCGCTGAGCTTGATGACCTCGGCACTCAGCCCCCGCTGTGCCAGATATTCGCGGGTCAGGCGTGGGTACTTGCTGGCAACCCGGCCAAGCGGCCCCGCCGCGCCCACTTCGCGGATGAGGCTCAGGCGGCAAGCGCTGAACTTCAAGTCCACCGGCTCGTAGACGCTGCGCCCGCTCTCGGCCAGCACGTCTTTGCCGACCACACCCGCGTCGGCCACGCCCAGATCCACGTACACCGGCACGTCCTGATTTCGCAGCTCCAAAACCTGCACGCCGTTCATGTCAAAGCGCAGGGCGCGGCTTTTTTGTGGCAGATACAGCGGCAAGCCTGCCCGCGAGAGCAGGTCTATGGCCTCTTCAAAAATGCGGCCTTTGGGCAGGGCCAGCGTCAAGCCCGCCGCGCTGAACTCGGGAGCCGGATTCACGCCTTCACCTCAATCAGTTGCTCGCCGCGCACCATCCGCACGATGCCCCGCGCCGCCGCGTAGCGTTGCCAGTCGGCTGGGTCGTTTGTCCAGGCCCGCTCTGCCACCAAGCCCAGCGTTTGGGCGTAGTTCACTCCGGCTTCGTCGAGCGCCAGCACCGCTTCGCGCTCGGGGGGAAGGTGGCGGGCGGCCACTTCGGTGAGGCGCTCTAAGCCCACCGCGAAGCCCGCGCCGGGAAGCGTCTCGCCGCGCCCGCCGTAGCGCCCGCCGCCCAAGACCGGCTGCGCGTGGCCCGCCACGTAAGCCCGGAAGGTGTAGCCGCTGTAATAGCCGTAGCGGCGGCTCATGCCCAGATCGAACAGCAACCGTTCTGGCCCGAACGCGGCAGCGATGGCCAAGAGATCATCAAGCGCTTGCCGTGCCCGCTCACCCAGAGGCAGGGCGCTGGCTGCACTCAGCACGTCCGGGCCGCCGTACAAGTCCATCACCCGGTAAAGCAGGTGGCCCAGCTCGGCGGGCAAAGCGTGGGCGCTCAGGCCCGCTGCCAGATCAGGGCCACTTTTTCTATCCATCGCGTCGTGGAGCGTGTCGCGGGCCGCGCCAGTAATGCCTGCGTCTTCGAGGAGGCCGTCCACGAAGCCGGGGTGGCCGACTTCCAAGTGGGCAGCGACCCCCACCGCCGAGAGGGCCGACAGCGCCACTTCCAGCAGCTCGGCGTCGGCCTGTGGGCTGCGGACGCCCAGCAGTTCCACCCCGACTTGGGTAAATTCGCGCAGGTGGCCGAGTTCGCTGGTCTGACCGCGCAGCCACAGCCGCCCGGCGTATTGCAGCCGCAGTGGAAAGGGGCCAGCCGGAAAGCGTCTGCGGGCGAGTTGGGTAATGGCGGTGGTGAATTCGCTGCGCAGCGCCAGCACCGAGCCGCCTACATCAATCAGCTTGAAGGCGGTGGCGTCTTGCGGGTGGTCGTGGTTTTGAAATTCCAGCGTGGGCACGTCCACGCCCCGGTAGCCGTGCTGGGCAAAGTGGGCTGAAAGTTTGGAGCGCAGGTATTCGCGCCAGGCCCATTCGGGCGGCAACACGTCGCGGGTGCCTTCGGGAAGGGTCATGGGGTGTGGGTGGGGGAGAAGGAAAAAAGGAGAGCAAGCATCGCCGGGCATGATAGCGCCGCCCCGAGTGTGTGGGCCGGAGAGCGCCGCCTTCTCACGCGGGCTGCCCTATACTCCGGGCCTATGCCGCGCCTCCGTTTCGCCTTGCTGCTCATCCTTCCGGCGGCGCTCCTCAGCTGCGCCCGCGAAAGCGATCAGTTTAAGCCGCACATCATCATCACCAGTCCTGAAGGCGGCGCAGTCAGCGCCAACAAAAGCTTTACCCTCAAGGGCTACGTCCTCGACGACAAAGCAGTGGCGCTGCTCAAGGTGCAAGGCGAGAAAGTGCCGATCAAAGCGGGCAGCAAAATCGCGCCGTTCAGCTATCAGACCAGTATCAAGGGTGATACCACTACCCTGAGCTTGCTGGCCCTCGACAGCTCCGGCAACAAAACCACTTTGGAGTTGCCGCTGCGGGTAGACAACACCCCGCCGGTCATTCGCGTGACCAAGTTCGAGCGTGACAACAAAATCATCCGGGTCAGCGGCGTTGTTACCGACAACACCAGCGTGGCCCAAGTCTCGGTGGACGGCAGCGTACTCAATATTACGCCGGGCAACAGCACCGAGTTTTATGCTGAAACGACAGGAACTTATGCGGACATTGAGGCCAAAGACGGCGCGGGTAATGTTGCTCAACTGCGGGCCAGATAAGAGCGGTGCGCAGTGAGCTTGCCGCCTCAAACCCGTCCAGCGCAGCGATATCTCTCTGAGCAGCAACCCACTGAACAGCAGCCGACCCGAACACCGCGCTCCAAACCCAGCCTCGCTGAGCAAGCGCCGTCGCCCGCCGAGCTGCCGGAAGTGGCCCGCCGTCTGGCAAAGCGCTATCTGCCCACGCCGCCCACACCCCGCAGGGCGGCTGAGCCCCTCGACGGCCTGATCAGCACCATTTTGTCGCAACAAAACACCGCGCCGATCACCCGGCGGCAGTTCGGGGGGCTCAAGGCGGCATATCCGAGTTGGGAGATGGCACTGGCCGACGGCCCCGACGGCATTGAAACGGTGCTGAAGGCGGCGGGCGGCGGCCTATCGCGCATTAAGGCCAACTACATCTGGAATGTGCTTGACCAACTCGAAACCACACGCGGCGAACTCAGCTTAAAAGACACCCGCCAGATGAACGACGCCGAGGTTCGCACGCTCCTGGAAAGCTTGCCCGGTGTGGGCATGAAAACCGCTTCGTGCGTGCTGCTGTTCGATCTGGCCCGTCCCGCCATGCCGGTGGACACCCACATCCTGCGGATCACCCGCCGCTTGGAGTGGCTGCCCGCCCAGTGGAATGCGGTGAAAGTCGAGCGTTGGTATGACGAAGTCTTGCCCGCGACTTGGGCTGAGCGCTACACCTTTCACGTCTCGGCTATTCGGCACGGGCGCGAAACCTGCAAAGCCCAGCGGCCCAAGTGCGGCGAGTGCGTACTGCAAGAGCTTTGCCCATCGGCGGGAGTATTTTTGAAGTGAAGCGTAGGGCTGGTTTTGTTTACTTGCGCCGCAAGAATGTTCCCAAGCGCTGTAAGGCTGACGGTGTTTCAGCAGCGCTTGGCTTCTCTGCGCCCGTTTCAGATGCCGACCCGAGTTCGCCTGCCATCACCGCGCTCAGCAGCAGCTTGTCGAGTTTGCCCAGCGGTGACTTATCCGGCGGCGGCTCATTTGGTGGCAAGTCATGACCTGTAGGCAGAGAAACCGAACTTGGACTGACTTCAATCTGTAGGGCACCTGCAAAGTTCAGGAGTTTGTTGAAAGCAGATTGACCTCGCTCACTGCCCATGTCTGCACTGATGATCTGATGGGCGCTGAGTTCTATTTCTCCGAGCCAGCGGGGCGCAGAGGGATGAACGCTGAGATCAGAAAGTTTCACCCGGTAACTCCGGCGGCTCACCGAAAACAGTTGCAAGACATCGGCCAGAGGCATCTCCGCCGAAGAAGTCAAAAACGCGGTGCGGTGGGCGTCCGGCTGCAGGTCTTGCACCGAAGCCAACTCCGCTGAGCTGTCAAAGGTGGTGCCGGAGAGGACAGCGGGGGCGCTGCGCTCGTCGCCCTGCGCCGCCAGCGCCATCAGCAGGTTCTCACCGCTGCCCGACAAACTGCGCCGCCGGATGGGAGCCGCGCTCCGGCTGACGCTAAACTGTCCGCCCTGCTGCTGAAAGAGGGTGCGCAGGGCCTTGAGGCCCACATAAGCGCCGATAGGACGGCTGGGCCGGAACATGCAGTCGGCGGGCTGACCCTGATCGAACACCACGCTGAACTCACCCGCCAAGGTCGTGAGCTGCCACACCAGCGTCTCTTGGCGGCGGCACAAGTACAAAAACAAATCTTCCAAGATGTCGTAGGTCAGTTGCCCTTCGATGAAAGTGAGTTGCCGCTGGTCGGTAGCGGGCGGCAGCGCTGCTCTCAGTCCGCTCCGGTTCTCCCGTTGCTGATCCATTCCCGTCTCCTGTGGCCTGCTTGCTGCTGACTGGTCGGCCCGCGTGCTTGGGCGGCCTGCTGTGCATTGTGGCACCTGCTTGCCCCCGAGTGGAGAGGAAAAAGCCGCAAAACCAAGCCGGGTGGTGGGGATGGTGATAAGGGAGCGGCTTTAGCCAGATGCGGGTATGAGAGAATGGAAGCGTGAGCATTGTCATTCTTGATTTCGGCAGCCAGTACACCCGCCTGATCGCCCGGCGTTTCCGTGAACTCGGCACCTACAGCGTCATTTTGCCCGGGAACGCTTCGCTAGAGCGTATCCAACAAGAAAATCCTGCCGGCTTGGTGCTCTCGGGTGGCCCCAGCAGCGTCTATGACGAAGCCGCCCCGCGCCCTGCCGAAGGCGTGCTTGACCTTGATATTCCCATTCTGGGCGTCTGTTACGGCATGCAGTACCTTGCCCACCAAGTCGGCGGCGAAGTCAAGCGGGCAGGCAAGCGCGAGTACGGCAAGGCCGATCTGACGCGCTACGGCGGGCAACTCTTCGAGGGGATTCAGGGCGAGTTCGTGGCCTGGATGAGCCACTCCGACAGTGTGACCCAGTTGCCGCAGGGCTACGAAGTGGTGGCCGAAACGGAGGACACGCCTGTCACCGCCATCGAGAACAGCGTGACCCGCCGCTACGGCGTGCAGTTTCACCCTGAAGTGGTGCATACCCCCAAAGGTGGGCAACTCCTCGCCAACTTTCTGACCATCTGCGGCGCGTCCCGCGACTGGACGGCCCAGCACATCGTCGAAGACCTGATCGCTGGAGTGCAGGCTCAAGTCGGAGACGGGCGGGTGCTGCTCGCCATTTCCGGCGGGGTGGACAGCTCTACGCTGGGTCTGCTGCTGGCCCGCGCCATCGGCGATAAGTTGACGGCCGTCTTTATCGATCACGGCCTGCTGCGCCTCGGTGAGCGCGAACAGGTAGAAGCCGCCCTGACGCCGCTGGGGGTGCATCTGGTGACGGTGGACGCCACAAAGGAATTTCTGGGCGCTCTGGCAGGCGTGTCTGACCCTGAACAAAAGCGCAAGATCATCGGCCGCGAGTTTATCCGGGCCTTCGAACGTGAGGCCCGCGAGTACGGCCCGTTTGATTTTCTGGCGCAGGGCACCCTCTACCCGGACGTGATCGAGTCGGCGGGCGGGCTGAGCAGCGACAAATCCGGCGCGGCCAACATCAAGAGCCATCACAACGTCGGCGGCCTACCGGACGATCTGGCCTTCAAGCTGGTCGAGCCGTTCCGCACCTTATTTAAAGACGAGGTGCGCGAGATTGCCGCCCTGCTGGGCCTGCCTGACCCCGTGCGGATGCGCCATCCTTTTCCCGGCCCTGGCCTCGGCATTCGTATTCTGGGTGAGGTGACGCCCGAGAAGCTGGATATTCTCAAGCGGGTGGACGACATTTTCATTTCGGGTCTGCGCGAGTTTGGCCTCTACGACACCTGCTCGCAGGCGCTGGCGGTGCTGACGCCGATTCAGAGTGTCGGCGTAATGGGCGACGAGCGGACTTACAGCTACACCGTCGCTCTGCGGGCCGTGACCACCGGCGACTTTATGACCGCCGAGTGGGCGCGGCTGCCGTATGACTTTCTGGCCGCCATGAGCAGCCGCATCGTCAACCAGGTGCATGAGGTTAACCGGGTGGTTTACGACATCACTGGCAAGCCGCCCGCGACGATCGAGTGGGAGTGAATAAAAATATAGTGGGTGCCGCTTTGTTTCATTGCATTCGTCTGGCACAGACAAAATAGGCCTGACGCGTCCTGCGACGATCTATTTCATCTGGGACGAAGCGCCGTTATATCTCGAACCCTTGCCAGATCACCTGATTGGCGCACATGCTCAGCACCGAGCCGACGTGCTCCTCATGCTGAATGTCGCTGGTTTTGGTGACTTTTAAGCCTTGACGGTATTGCTCGCTTGAGGCATTCACACCTTCGATGCGTTTCTACGCCCCCACTGCCGCTTTGACCCTCGCCTTTGACCCGCTGGGCGTGATAAAACTCCTCTATGGAAAGCGTCGTTGCCCTCTTTAGTGAACCTGCACAGGCCAAGTCAGCTCTGCAAACCTTAGAAGCACGCGGCTTTAACCGCGACAACTTGGGTTTCAGCATCAATGATCCGGTGGCTGAAAACGATATTGCCCAAGACACCGGCATCTCGCCGGAGCAGGGCGCTCCTGCGGGCGTCAGCGGCGTGCTGCGCGGCACGGGTATAGGCATCTTGGCGGGTCTGGCCATTGCCTTGCCCGTCTGGTTTCTCATCTGGGTGTTTCCCGAAACCCGAATCTACTCGATGGGCGGCGCGTATACGGCGCTGTTCGGGGTATTGGGCGGCGGCGGCATGGGCGGCATCTTCGGAGCGCTGGCCGGAACCGATCACGGCGATTACGTCAAGTTGCTGCGGCAATTCGGCATCCCTGCTGCCGACGCTGAGGCTTACGACGCGGGCATCCGTTCCGGTCACGTGCTGGTGGTGGCCCGGAGCGAGCGCGGTAGCAAGTCCGACGAAGCCCTGAACATCCTCAAGCGCAGCGGCGCGGTGGATTTGTCGCAGGTGCGCGGCAGCGGCGCTCTGGCCAGTCAGCGCGGCACGCACTAAACAAATTCTTTTTATAAAGGGCCATTTCAGAAATGAGGTGGCCCTTTTTCGTTTCCTCCGGCTTACAGTGCCCGCAAGCCGACATGCCCCGTGTCTGATTCCGGAAGAGCGTAGATCTAAGCTTAGGTGGCTGCACCCATACGGCTTGAAGGCTGTACTTGTCGACCCGTTGGAGCTTCGGTCGGTATTTGACTGGCTATAAAAGCCACCACGACACAAATGGGGCTGCACGCACAATCATGCGGCAAAACCCAAGCGTCATACAGAGACTCGCTTTTCTGAGTACAGACTTTTGATTATACTGCTGTTCAGCATGATAACTGGTACCCCTGAGCTCGCGCCGCCGAGAGGCTGGCGCACTTTCCTTACATTGTGGGCGTCGCAGTCGCTCAGTTTATTGGCCACCAATGTCGCTTGGTTTGCCATCACTATCTATTTCACCACTGTGGTCTACGCTGCCGACTCGCAGCGCCCGCAACTCGCGCTGATGGTCGGGGCACTGGGCCTGCTCACTTCCGGGCCGCAAATCGTCTTGGCTCCCCTCGCCGGTTCTCTCACCGACCGCTACAGCCGGCGCAGCATCATGCTGATTTGCGACTCGGTCAGCGCTTTGGTGGCCTTGATGGTTACACTGGTGGTTTGGAGCGGTTCGCTGAATGTGCCGCTGCTGCTGCTGGGCGTGCTGCTGGGGCGGGTTGCGGCAGTGTTTCACGAAAGCGCGTTTGAAGCCAGCTACGCCATGCTGCTGCCCGAATCGCAACTGGCCCGCGCCAACGGCCTGATGCAGACGAGCTACAGCGCTGGGGCTATTCTCGCGCCCGCGCTGGCGGCGCTGATTATCGCGTTTCCGCAACATCTCAGTGGCGGCTTGTGGGGACTGGGCAACGGCACCGGACTGGTGATGGTGCTCGACACGCTCAGCTTTGTGGTGGCGGCTCTCGTTCTTTTCTGGCTCCACATCCCCAGTCCACAGGAGCGCCCCGCTCCCGGCGCAAAGACTGATTTCCGAGCAGATTTCAAGCTGGGCTGGCACTACATCAGCCGCCGCCGCCCGATGCTGCTGCTGGTGCTACTGGTGGGCGTGACCAACTTTGCTTTGGCGGGCGTCAATCTTTACGAAACCTTGCTGGCCCGCTTTAACCTTGACGCCGACTTTGTCCAGCGCGGGCTGAGCTTTGAATCGGGGTACGCCATCATGACCACCGTGACCGGCGTGGGTACGCTGCTCGGCGGCCTGATCATCAGCAGTTGGGGCGGCCTCAAGCGCAACCGCATTTTTGGTCTGCTGATTCCGCTGCTGGTTCAGTCGCTGGCCGTTTTAACGATGGGCTTATCGCGCTCACTGCCGCTGACCTGCGCGGCGCTGCTGATCTTCGGGCTGTCCTATCCGCTGGGCGGAGCGCACTCGGCGGCCATTTGGATGTCGCAGGTGCCGCGTGAGTTGCAGGGGCGTGTCTTCAGCGTGCGGCGGGTGGTGGGGCAGTCGTCTATTCCGCTGGGGGTGGTCGTGTTCAGCGTTTTGTCAGCCCGCTTCGTGCCGGGGCCGGTGGTGGTAGTTTTCGGTGTGGTAGCGGTGCTGGCCATTGTGTCTGCGCTGCTCGGCAAGCAGGTGCGGCGCGTGGAAGACAAAACTTACCTCGACGAATTGGCGGCGCAGGCCAGATAAACGCTTGACCTGACCGCCGCTGGCCCTTAAACTACCCCTTGCCTGTTTGAGTGCGTGATTGCAGCAACGGGAACCGGGCGGTTAGCTCAGTGGTAGAGCTTTCGCTTTACACGCGACGGGTCGGGGGTTCAAGTCCCTCACCGCCCACCAACGTAGACGCACTCTAAGGAGTGCGTTTTTTGCTTTTGTAGCGCAGCGTGTAGCGATCAGAGTGTTATGCAGAAGGATATACAGTTAAAAAAGAGTTATCCACAGGCTTAACGCAGCCCTGTGGATAACTTTTGTGTCGGAAGATCGGAGCCTCCTATGTCGGATGTCCGGTGCTTGTGTCGGATGATTAAGGCCGTCCCTTGAGCAGCCTCGCCGCCCTGAGCACCGCTGAGCGTGATCAGGTGCGCGAGTACGCCTACGGACAGATGGGCCTGATGGTCGGCGGGTGGGCGGCGTGAAGTTCATCGCACAGCGGCAGGACTCCCTCAGTGGCGGGTCATAGCGGATCTGGCCAAGGTGTCCGGGCTTTGAGGATACCGGCCAGATCAGAGCTCTGAAACTCCTCCTGAGTGATCGGCGTTATCTGTGTTCCAGAGAGTCGCAGATGACGCTTTTCGAGGATGTCGGTGAGATCATTCCAGAAGCCTTCAATGTCACCAAGACTTACGCGCCCGGCGTCATCTTCGGCCACCAGTAAGCCCACCGAAAACCAAGCGGCGGGACGGAGGTCATGGGGGGAGGTCATGGACGTACGCTACGAAACCCTCGCGTACTCTTTCCTGACAAGAGGGAACATCCTGCCTATGCTGAATGTGGAAAATCTTATACCAACCGAAAACGCACTTACTCTCGGCACTCGGCCAAAACGGGGACTTCTTTTGCTACTTCTTCGAGGTTACACAAGCGTATGTAGCTCAGCAACTTGAGGAGTACAGAAGCTCGCAGGTTAGCTGAGCTAGCTGACTGGAAAGCCCCCTGCGCCCGCGTTTGCGGTAGTGCAGGGGGCTTTCTCGTTGCGGACTTGTGGCGTTTACTTCGGCCAGATCTGCTTGCCCTCAATCAGCACCCTGAAGGTCGGCTCAGCAATCTTCACGCCTTGCGCCCGCTGGGTGATGACCAAGTTCTGCGGCCCCACGAGCTGCGGCGTATCCCGCCCGCTGGCCTCAATCACATGCACCGTGGCGAAACTGACACCCGCGCAGCCCACCGAGATCACGCTCACCTGGCCGGTGTCGAGTCTAGAAGCGGTGGCTGTGCAGGAATCGCCGGTGAGTGGCTGCTCGGCCTGGTAGGTGGTGACTTCAAGCCAGCTCTGCTCCGGCCCACCGAATGTCACGGGCGGCTGCGCAGGGAAGAGTGGTGGAGTGAGCGGCGCAGGCTCAGCGGCCTTGACGATGACCGGAGCCAAGTCGGTGAGCTGCTGAACTTGTGCAGCCGGGACGGATGGTGGTGAGCAGGCGGCGAGGGAGAAGATTCCAGCGAGAGCCAGCAACATCAGATTCTTTTTCATGGAGCCTCCTGTACAAGTGGCGCGTCGTCACCAACCACAGCGGCCCAATCGGTGCGGGTCATGTGACTAGCTTCCTCCGGCGTGATCGGTGTCAAGGTTTCCGGCAGCGGGTCAGGAAGGGCAGCAGGCAAGGGGCTGGCAATTGGCGTCGGCTGCTGCGCGGCAAGCTGGCCCAGCACTGCCGTCACCGCGTCTACTTTGCTTAGGGCCTTCTCTGCCGTGCGCTGCTGCTGGTAGCTCACCAAGCCGCTCACCACTGCGGCCAGCACCACGCCCGCCAGCACGCCGCCCCACGGCTCCGGCGCTCGAATGCCCAGCGCCGGAGCGACTTGAGCCAGCATCACGCCGCCGAGAATGCCGCCCAGCACCAGCGAGAGGCCCAACACCCAGAGGCCAGTGAAGTCGTATTTGCTGTTCTTGAGGATAGTCTGCGCGAGCACTTTGAAGAACTGAGTCAGCCCGAGCTGGGCGGAGGCCAGCAGCAGCACGAACACGATGCCTGCCAGTCCAAGTTGGCCAAGGTAGGGCAAGAGAAGTTCGGTCATTTCAACCCCTTCGCCGCCGCGAGTTCAGGTGGCATGTAGACGGTGCGCGGGCGCTTGTCGGCTCCCAGCAGCACCCGGCCCTCGGCATCAACGGCGATGCTCGTCCAGTCCGGGCGCAGCGTGCCGTTTGGGTCACGATTCTGCGAGTAGAGGTAGAGGACAGGGGGCGCAGGTGCCGAGGGCCGCGTAATGGGGGTGGCTGCGGCATCCTGCCACTGCTGCGCCTGAGTTCTGAGCGTGTCGACCCGCCGTGTCCAACCTCGTCCGAATGTTTTCCAAGAGCTGAGGCTCTGCAAGAATTGCAAGCGCAAATCCAAGTACCGCCGCCAGTCTTTTGTTTGCGCGAGAAAGCCCAGCGCACGCGAAACGCCGCTGTTGATGGCGGTGTCAAAGACCACTAGGGCAAGCGGAGCCGGAAGATGGTCACAGGCCGCTCTGTCCCAGTAGTTCTGTTTATAGATGGCGCGAGCGTCGGCAAGCGTGAGGTTACGAATGTCAAGCGTCGGGTAAGCGTGTGCCGCCACACCGTACTTTGTGCCCTTGAGAATCCCACCCTTTTGGCCGAATGCACCATCAGACCAATTTCCTCTGTCGCGTGGGTCAAGGCTCAAACCGCCTTCATGGCCGATGACGATTTCAAACGCCTCGTTAAATCCGTTCACTTCTTGCCTCCCTTAAAGCAGCTCTCCGGTATGACGAACGGCACCCGGTAGGCTGCTGCATCCGAGTTGAGCGATGTGGCCGCGCTACGAACCTCGTAGAACCCCGGCTCCAGATCGGCGGGCAGCTTGTACCTGCCAAAGCCGCTCGTAATGGTTTTGCCTTGCTGCGCGTTCGTCCAGATGAAGTATTTCGGCTGCACCTCTGGCGTCAGGCTCTTGTCTTCTGAGGCGTCCCAGAGGGTGCGAACCACCATCAGCAGCGTCGGTGTCTTGTTGACGGTGAGCTGAGATTGCCACGTCACCGTCTCACCGGGGCACATGTCTGCCTTACTGGGCAGGTACACATCGGCCGAGTAAGTGAAAGGCGAAGGCCGCTGCAAGCTCCCCCAGAGCTGGACAGCAAGCAAGCCGAGCAACAGCGCTACACACGTTCCCAGCACCCACAGAAAGGGCTTCACCCAGCGCGGCATGATATGAGCGAATTGCGCGTTCATGGCTTCACCCCGGCGAACTTGAGAACCAACCCAACAGCGGTCAGCACAGTGATAAGCGACGTGCCGCCGAGCCACTTGAACAGCAGCATCACCACGCCAAACCGTGCCGCTTGCAGCTCAGCCGTCTTCTCCATCACTTCAAGCCGCAAGCTGAGTTGCTGGATGGTTTTCCGCATAGACTCAGTACCGCTTTCGGGATCACCACTTACGGCCCTGTCAAGTTTTTCAAGTGTCCGAGCGGCGGCGTTGATGTTGTTCTCAATGTTGCTGAGGCGCTGAGCGGTATCAAGATCGCTCATGGCCCACGCTCCACAGGCACGCCCCGCCAGCGGCCCGCCTCGCCCGTGACGGTGTTCAGTTGGCTGGGGTCGAACTGCTCCCAGCGCCAGAGGATTGAAGTCCACAGCTCACCTGTCGGCAGCGTGGTTTTGGTCTTGCTGATCTCCCACGCCCCAGTCAAAGGCTTGATGGGTTGGTACGGTGCGCCCCTCCGCTTGGTGCTGATGGTCGAGGACTTGCGAACCCTGAACACCGTGTCGGCAGAGCAGGACGCCGCAACGGTAAAGCGCACATGGTAGGCCGCGCCGCGTACCTCATCCGGCGTCACAGTGAGCGTGCAAGGCGTGGTCTGAGTGAGCAGCGCCCCGCCGATCAGCGCTGGCACGAGCAGCAGAAAAGTAAGTTTCAAGTGGCCTCCGACATGCTTAAAGTCTCGCCGCGCCCCTGACACCCGAGCGCGGCAAAGCAGAAGCCCGCGCAGAGGCGGGCTAAGGGTGGGATTTGGTGGTTGGTGGCTCTGAGAATCAGGCTAGCTTTTACACGGATCAGCCCGCTTGAGTGGGTAGTGATCAAATTCATGGCGATGCCGCAGATAGGAGGAGCGTGTGATGGTGGTAATCAAGCTCAACAGGGTGAGAGCCTCAATACCGATGCTCCAACCCCACGGCACTTTGAGAAAAGTCAGCAGCAGGCCCACAACGAGCGTGGGGAGAACGATCATCCAGAGGCGGTTGCGTAGACTTTTCAGCAAGCAGGCCAGCATGTATTCGCGCCGTATCATTCTTCCAATATTGAATGTTTTGCATGACCGAGTCACCACCTTTTTGGAGGGTGGATCAGAAGCAGGGCTGCGAGGGCAAGGATACGTTTCAAGGGGTGAGACTCCTGGAATGAAAGAGCCGCCCGAAGGCGGCTGGAAGTGGGTGGATTAGGCTGCGCTTTGTGCTCAGTTCGTGTATTCGTACTTGTGCCGCTGGTAGGAACCCCAGGCGGTGTAACCTGCCAGCAGAACGTGCGATACAACCGCGAGGGCAACGGCTACCCAGAGTGGTTGCTCCACAATCAGCAACCCAATCAACACCAGCACTGGAAGTCCAAAGAGCCAGCTCCAGCGCTTTTTGAGGCTCTTCAAGATCACCGCTCGGAAGTAATCAGCTCTTGTCACATCTCAGCATACCTTCGATAAATCTTCACAAGATAAAATTCTTCACGTGCCGGTCAAGGTATCCGCTACCCGATATCTCTGATAAGCGCTCAGCCGCTATGCTCATGAGAACACCCCGCGCACGCTAATGCGGGGGTGAAGTTGGGCCACTAAGAATGCGTATTTATGAGATCGGAATCAAGATCGAGGATGCACTGCCGTAGGGTAAGAGCGATGGGCCAAGTCGAATTGGCGTCGGTTGGCAGTTTTTCATGCCAATACCGCACCTGCACGAAGGCACCGCTGCTGCGCTCAAGAACATTTTCTAACCAGCGCCGGGGGTCAACGCCCACTGACCATTCAGCCGAAAGATTTTGCTGTTGAGCCAGCACCATCGCGTAAGCATGCCCGAGCTTGGAGTGAACCCAAAGCGCAGGACCAGCAGGCAAGTCACTTCTAGGCTGGATGATAGCGGGCGGCGAACTCGGCAGGTGGGACGTAGCCGAGACTGGAATGCAGGCGTTCTTGGTTGTAAAGCTTACCGATGAAGTGGTTCACATGGCGCTGTGCATCGTCCAGATCAGCATAATCTTGAAGATCAACCTCCTCTGTTTTGAGAGTTTTGTAGAAACTTTCCATGCGAGCGTTGTCGTAGGGATTGCCTCTTCTGGACATACTTGGCGTGATACCCATCGCCCGCAGGCGGGCGATATAGAGCCGGCTGGCATATTGGACACCTTGATCAGAGTGATGAAGGAGTCCAGGTGCTGGATTGCGAGCAGCAAGCGCGTTATTCAGCGCGGCCAGTGATAGGTCGGCGTCGATAAACTTTGACATTGACCAGCCCACGATCTCACGCGTGAAACTGTCCAGCACGCATGCCAAGTAGACGAAACCCTGCTTCACCCTCACATACGTCAGATCAGCTTGCCAGACCTGATCTGGTTGGGTTGGAATCACTTGTGGGAGCAGATTGGGGAAGCGTTTCTCGCTGTGAGTGGAATCGGTGGTGCGCTGGTAACGCCGCTTGGGTCGACACAATAAGCGATGTTCCCGCATGACCCGCAGAACGCGTTTGTGATTGATGGACTGCCCGCTGCGTGCCAGTTCGCGAGTGACCCGCCGATACCCATAGCCGTTCCACTTCAGCACCACTGCTTCAATGTCAGTAGCGAGTCGTTGATCTTGGTCGATGACTGCGCGGTTTCGTTGACGGAGGTACCACGACCGACTGACCGCATGCAGCTCACACAGGCGACGCACCGACACCGTGGGATGCGCGTGTCGCGCATCCGAGATCATTTGGTGCCTTTGTTCAAGCGGTACGTCGCCAGCGATTTTTTCAAGATGGTGTTTTCTAAGGCAAGTTGGCCGCAATACCGCTCCAGCTCAGCAATCCGCAGCTCGGCGCTGCGATCTGTGGCCACGCCGTCGGTGAAGGCGGCTTCTCCGCGCGCCTCGACCTCTTTGCGCCAACGGTGGATCAGGCTGGGCACTAAACCATGTTCCCGGCTGAGTTGAGCGGTCGTTCGCTGGCTTGAATTGATTTGGTTGACGACCTGAAGCTTGAATTCACGGCTGTGATTGCGTCCTGGCATGAATGCTCCTTCGCGCTGTGATCAGCCTAACGGCTGGTCGGGGCAAAGTGGCTTGGCCGTTGGTCCTCTCTAGGGGGTTCATTCCAAGCTTTTCCCGATTAGGCATCGAGAGCGCTTTATAGAGATCATGCAAGCCGTGCACGCGATCAAAATGTCCACCAGTTAGATTGATGTATAGCTTGAAGTACAGCTCGCAAGCCAAAGCCTCGCAGAGGATCGTCGGCTCGAGTATTTTCAATGCTTCGTCTGCCTTATTGGGAGGCATCGTCTCCAAGCGATGGTTCATGACTGCGCCCAAAGCAAACGCCGCTTCCAGATAGGATTCGGCGTTTCTGAATAAGCTCTTTCTATTGATCGTCCGAGGTGGCTGCTTGCTCATGCCTCATACTAAAGCCACACCTTGCCGCGCTCAACCTCAACAAGCACGTGCGAGTCATAGCCCTCCCAGTGCTGTTGGAACTGATCGAATCATTCCAATATGGTTTCTGCCCCTGTGTCCATACGCGCCTCCGATCCTAGACAATTTCTCCGCGTTCTTGCCCAAGCTGCAAAACGCCATCACTCCCCGATAGCTGCCGAAATCGGATCTCAGGAAGAGGTCAGCTAGACTCGCTAAAGTGTGGACGATGAAAAAGCTCTCGTTCCTCCTCATGGCCCTCAGCAGCTTCGCCTTCGCTCAGGACGGCCTCTACGATGCGGCTCCGCCCGCCAACAGTGCCTTCGTGCGTGTCTTGAACGCCCCTGCGGCCACCCTCGGCGACAAAGCCGTGACCGCAGACAAGGCTGCGGCCAGCGTCTACGTCGTCGTTCCGCAGGGCGACTTCACCGCCAAAATCGGCAGCGTTAGCGGCAAGCTGAAGGTCGAGGCCGGCAAGTTCTATAGCGTGGTCGCCGACGGAGCCAAACTCAACCTGCTTACCGACCCGTCAGCTGAGAACCGCGCTAAGGCGCTCTTGGTGATTTACAACCTCAGCAAAGCCGCCAGCGTCGATCTCAAAACCGCCGACGGCAAAACAGCGGTGGTGAGCGGCGTCAAGCCCGGCGAGAGCGGCAGCCGCGCGGTCAACGGCATCACCGTGGATCTGGCGGCCTTCAGCGGCAGCAAGCCGCTGGGTACCCTCAAAGGCGTCAAGTTGGAGCGTGGCAGCGCCTACGCTCTGGTGCTTACTGATAGCGGCCTGACCCTGACCACCAGCAGCACCAAGACCAAGTAAACAGGGGGCGGGCGTGGTCTTCAGCAGCAACGTCTTCCTGTTCTTGTTCCTACCAGTCTTCCTAATCATCTACTACCTCCTGCCGTTCAAAGGGCGGAGCGCGTGGATTCTCATCGGCAGTTACGCGCTGTACTCGTGGTGGCGACTGGATTTCTTGTGGCTGCTGGCTGGCGTGACGTTGGCAGCTTATTTCTTTGCCTTGGCGATAGACCGCTCCAACGGGCCACGCCGTTTTCAGCTGCTGACCGTGGCGGTGACGCTTAACCTGTGTGCTTTGGCGTACTTCAAGTACGCCAACTTCGGCATCAGCAGTTTCAACGCCGCCATGACCGGTTTGGGCTTCGCGCCATTCGCTTGGGCACCGATTTTGCTGCCGATTGGCCTGAGCTTCTTTATCTTTCATGCCATCTCCTATCTGGTGGACATCTACCGCAAGGAAGAGCCGCCCACCCGCAATCTGCTGGACTTCGCGGCTTTTATCGCCCTCTTCCCTCACCTGATCGCTGGGCCAGTCTTGAAATACAACCTGCTGGCCGATCAGTTCCTGAGCCGCACCCATACGCTTGAGAAGTTCAGCTACGGGGCCACCCGTTTCATGACCGGCTTTGCCAAGAAGGTGCTGATCGCCGACACCATCGCGCCGCTCGTGACCGCCAGCTTCAATCAACCCAGTCCCAGCTTTTTTGATAGTTGGCTTGGCGCTTTTGCCTATACCTTGCAGCTCTACTTCGACTTCTCGGGGTACTCGGATATGGCTATTGGGTTGGCGGCCATAATGGGCTTCAAATTCCCCGAGAACTTCAACCACCCCTATATCTCCCGCAGCATCACCGAGTTCTGGCGCAGGTGGCACATGAGCTTAAGTTCGTGGCTGCGCGAATATCTCTACATTGGATTGGGTGGCAACCGTAAGGGTCGGGCCCGTACCTACATCAATCTGGCGCTGACGATGGTGCTGGGTGGGTTGTGGCACGGGGCCAATTGGACGTTCATTCTGTGGGGCGCGTGGCACGGCGGCATCCTGGCCATCGAGCGACGCATGAAGGAAGCCAGGGCGTGCATGGCGTCCTGCATGGATTCGTTCAGCTTGCTTTCTGCCGTGATCTTGAAGGTGGTGCCGGTGAAGCTGACCATCTGCAAGCTGCCGATCTTGGCGTAAGGGCTGTCCACTGCGGTGAGCGCGGCGGGTTCGGTGACGATGCGGAAGCTGCCTGTCTGGATTTCGGCGAGCGTGCTGCTGACCGGCGGCAGGAAATTGGCAAGGTACAGGTTGGCCAGCGCGATGGGACGGGTGGCGATGTACTGATTCAGACCGGCAGAAATGCGGGCCAGGGCGAGCGCAAATGGGTTCACAATTTGTCCCTTAGACCGTCACAATCAGGCTGCCCTGACTGGCTTGGAAGATGAAGTTGGAGCCGAGCGCGGTCTTCAGCCCTGCGCTGAGCACTTTGGGCGTGCCGGTCGCGTCAGGCAGTTGGTCTTCGTAGATCACGCCGCCCGCGTACAGGCCGGTGGTCAGATCAGAGCCGCGTGACGTGCCGGGCACGGGCGCTTCCACGATGTCCGAGGCCATCAGGAACGCCTTGCCAGCTGCTTCGGTGCCAGCAGCGGGAATCAGGCTCTTGTCGGTGTCGCGGATCACGACCGTTCCAGCCGGAATCACGCGGTTGCCCGCCGTGCCGAACTTGGCGTCCGTAAAGCTGGCGAGCTTGATGGTGCCGCCCATAGCAATGCGCTGGAGGCTCTGTTCGTCGGCAGTGAACTTCACGCCGAGGCCGTAGGTGGTAACAGTTCTACTCACGGTTTAGCTCCTGTGGAGGGTGTAGCGAAGGGGTCAACGACCACGCGCTCAGCACTCGGGGCGCGGCGGCCTAGAGCGTCGGTGATGGCGTTGCCGGTGGGGGCTGGCTGGCTTCCTGCGCCGGACTGTCCAGTGATGACCGTGCCTTGCGCGGTTTGACTCGCTGGAAACAGTGCGGGCATGAAGGCCGTCCAGTTCTGCTGGGCGTAGGTGCGGAGTTCGCCCTGATCGGCTCCCTCGGTGTTCAGGACGCGCACTTCCCGCCGTGCGGGGTTCGCGCCTTCAGCCGGGATGTCGCGCACTTCGGCCCGCAGGCCAGCAGCGCGGAGGCGGTCAGAGAGAACGTCGGGGTTTGCGCCGGAAGCGTCGGCCAGGGTGCGGCCCGTTTCGCGCTGCACTGCCGCTGAGCCAAGATCGAGCTGCGTGCGGAGAGCGGTGGGGTCAGCGTTGATGGCTTGGTAAGCTGTCCACTGCTGGGTTTGCTCGGGGGTCAGGACAGTTGCGCCTTGCGCGGGGAGCTGACCTTCGAGTTCGCGGATGCGGGCGCGGTGCTCGCGGTTTTCCCCGAAAAGCAGCTCTGCTGTCCGGTCTGCGCCGCCGGAGCGGTCAATCAGGTTTTGCAGGCTGCGCGAAATGTCGGGAACCGGAGCGGGCGCAGGCGGGTTGGCATTGGCAGGTGGCGCGGGGTGCTCCCCTGGCTCGTGTGGCGTTCCACCGTTCCAGAGTGTCGGCCCCGGCCCGAAACGGCCAAAGCTGCCCGTGTCGTAGAGCATGGAGAGGGTGGCCCCGCCTTGTGGGTTGGTGTGGGTTTTGACAGCCTTGCTGGTCATGCAAGCAGTCTGCAAAAGCGCGTGACACCCGAGGAAAAGGAAAACCGCCCGGTGAGGGGGCGGCTGGGATACGGTGAGTTATGAAGAATTGGCTCAGCACCTGAAGACTTTAGTTTGAAGTTGTACTAAAGGGAGAAATACTGTAAATTCTCTGTCATCTCTTAGATTTTGCTCTGTATTCTGAATTGGGGATGGCCGACTTTGTTCTATGGCATAAGCAGAGTCTTATTTTTCATATGGGGTGATGACGATTTCGTCCTTTATCTTAAAATTCATACCCCCACTTTTGAAAGTCAGAGTTAGTTGCTGACGGGAGATCGCGGCTTTACGCTCCACTTCAACTGGATAGTCGACGTTCATTACACCACCCTTGAATTGAATGAGGAGGGGTTTGGCAGTGATGCCTTCGGGCAGATCAACGGCTTTAATCTCCATCGGCCCGCTATAATTCTTGAAGCCAGTTATGACTAGAGGTAGTAGATTAGTTTCGCCAGATTTAAGAAGGCTCGAATACAAATATGCGTCGTATCCAATAACATTGAATTGGATTGGAACTCGTGCGATCTCAGTTGTAACGAAATTGGTGTAATCTAGAACAACCATTTCCATAGAATGTTTTCCTAAGGTGGCTGTAGATTTAGCGTAAAGACTCAAAAGCACAGATTGCGTTCCTGGGACATCGAATGGAGTTCGAGGAGTGAGGAGCGTGAAGTCCTGATCTGAGTCCCCATTCAAACTGAAGAAGAGTACTGATGGCCTATCAGCACTGACGTTAAGTTTAAAATACGCTTTCCCGTAACTCGCCGGATCTGGTGCGACGTTAATTTCTTCAGGGCTATCGTACGCAACCTTGACCTTGACCTTAGCAGCACCACTGCCAGGAGGAGGGGTACTTGTCGATGTGGGACCACAGGCTGTCACGAAAAGCAGCGGCGCAATCATCGCCGAGTAGATGAAAGATAATTTCATAACGTGCTCATAGTGTAAGCCCTCTGACGTGTTGTCGATTTAAGCTTCCTGATCGTTACTTGCAAGGCTGAGATGTCGACCTGTGGACTGCCCCTCAAAACGGGAGCAAGCAGTAGTCAAGGAGGCTATCCATTATTGCCCATCAGCGCTGACAAAGTGGTTAGCGCTGAGAGCGTTTTGAACTGAAGTTGTCGGCTATCGAGCAGGCGCTGCCCAGCACCGACACAACACCGCCTGTCCCGGCAGTTCCGGCGCACTCCGCCAAGTGAACACCCGCCCCTGCAATGCCTGATGAACCGGGCGCACTCTGGAATCCTGCTGGGTTTCCCACTGAAACTGCTTGACGCCCAAAGCCTTCAACCGGTCTATGCCCGCGCGACTCGCAGCCGTCAGCATCTGGTCCTGGGCAATCAGCACTGCCCGGCTTCTGTGAACGCCTAGGTGGGCTTGCAGTAAGTCAGCCGCCTTCTCGGGTGTGAGGCCCAGCCGTAGGGCTTCTCTGACCGTCCGAGCGGCGTCGTCTCTGAAGCGCCTGCCCTCTGATTCCCAGTAACCGTTCATGGCTTTTCTCTGCTTGTCCACGGCCTTCACCTGCAAGCTGGCCGGATCGTTCAGTTTCAAGCTGGAATCAAGCAGCTTCACCAGATCGTCAGACGTAAGTACCCTGTCCCGCACGGCTCGCTTCAGCAGCCCTGTCAGTTCAGCGGGCGGCGTCCTCGTGGCGGTCATGGCCTCGTCGATGCGGCGCAGCACCAGCGGCAAGCTTGCGCGGCGTCTGCCGGGTGGCAAGGCCAGCACGCGGGTCAACTCAGCTTCAGCGGCCTTGAGTGCCACTTTGCGGAACTGGCGGAGCACTGCGCCCCGTGCGGCTTGCAGGTGGGCGTCCTCTCGCTTGCGGGCGAGGGCGATGAGGCGGCGGGCTTCAGGGGTTTGGGGCATTGTCCAAAGCCGCGCCGTCTAGCGCGTTCAGGTCTGCCGGGTTGACCGGGGGAGCGCCGCCGAGATCCGCCTGCCGCTGTTCTTCCACCTGGCTGTCCGAGATAAGCAAGGCAGGAAAAGCCAGTTGCAGGGCTTTCAGCCCAACCCAGGCCGGGGCCGCTGCCAGAATCTTCAGGGCAAGGGCGGGTGTGATGCCCTCAAGGGCCATGCGCTCTTTTTCTGCCTGACTTTCTTCAATGCCGATCCGAGCATGGATTGATTCGAGGCTTATCACGCCCCCTTCGTGCAGCTTCAGTGCCGTGTCCACTTCGGCAGGCGTCGGCTGCACAGCGCTCATGCGGGCCTGCACCGTCGCGTGGAAAGCGTCGTAATCCGGGCGTCGACCAATGAAGTGCAGGCCCAATCTCAGCACTGTGTTGATGACCCAGCGAACAAGCTGCTCAAGTGCCATGCGGGTGGGTTCCAGACTGCTGATGAAGTCCTGTAAGCTGCCGCTTCCCACCGCGCCGCCCCCACCGTCCCGCTCTGGCGGTATAACCCACGCTCTGGCTAGTGCGGGTGCCGAATGCCGAGTTGCTCAAGCTAGGGGAGCGGTAGGCGTTGGGTACGGTGAGTTGGTGAAGCTGAAATGGAAAAGGAATATCTGAATATCAAGGAGATGAATTGTGTCAATAATATCTATAAGAGGCATTTTTGATCAGCTGATGCTAACAACTACAAAAATTGTTGCTGGTGACGGAGGGAGTGGGACAGGGTTCTTCTATTTTGGTAAGAATGGGACAACTACACTTCCGTTGCTCATCAGCAATAGACATGTTTTTGTTGAACAGAATTCGATGGAATTTCAATTTCATGTAGTAAAAAAGATTGCCTCAAACGATTCTGAGAATGTTATTCCATCCGGCACTGCGGTTACATTAGCATCAATCACTATTGAGGTAACCGAACTCCAAGAAAAGATAATTTACCATCCAAATCCTAATATAGATCTGGCAGCATATGATATGAGTGCGGCATACAAATTAATCCCGGAAGACTACGCCTTGCTTAAAATTAGCTTGAGTGGTGACTCGTTCGTCCAAGATGATTGTTTAGATTGCAATACATTAGATCAAGTAATTATGATCGGGTATCCTACTGGTTTATCGGACAAATTCAATTATATGCCTATTGCCAGAAGTGGCGTAGCTGCCACAATCCCCAACGTGGATTATAATGGTAAACCTATTGGCGTCGTGGATATCGCAGCTTTTCCAGGCTCTTCAGGCTCACCAATTTATATCCGTCATCCAGAAACGTCAAAGTTAAAATTACTGGGTGTTCTCTTTGCAGGGCCCCAACACAATGCCGACGGCTACGTTGAAGTGGAAGAAGTTCCAATGCATCTACATGGTATCGCCGAAACCAATATCCCAATCCATCTCGGTTATTACGTCAAGGCTCGGGAAGTGAAAGCACTGATTCGTCATATTGCTGTTCGTTTGGGAATACAGACTCCGGCAGGGGCAGAGGCCGGGTAAGACTGCGCGGCCCTTCCGGCAAAGGTAGAGGCCAGCTATCGGCAACAGGGAAGGGATCAGGTAAAGGAATCGGCTGTTCCCATTTCATACTAAATCCTTTCGCGCCCGTGGCAAAAGTATATGCATAACCCTCATCACCACTCCCAAGCACAAACGAGGATAGAACCAAACCATGACTCGCTGCCCCGCTCCCCAGTCAGTTCCCAAGCGCAAGCTCGGCTCTGTGTTCCAGCGCAAGCAGGATGGTCGCTGGGCTGCCGCTGTGACGCTCAGCGATGGTCGCCGGGTGACGCGCTACCTCAAGCCCGACACGCCAAACCCTGAGAAAGCCGCGCACGAGCTGCTTGCCAAGCTGATTACCGAAGCGGCAGCAGGTGAGGACATCACACCTTCACGCATGACACTGGCCGATTGGTTGGATCGGCACCTTCAGCGCACCAGTCGGGGCCGCGCTCAGGCCACCATCCGAGACCGGATGTACCTCGCCCGCAAGATCACTGGCAAGCTCGGCAAGGTAATGCTGCCCAGCCTGACGCCCGCTCGGTACAAAGCTGGCTGGACGGGTTAGAAGACAGTCACCGCACCCGACTCAAGAGCTTGCAGCTCCTCAAGGGTGCACTTGCCGAGGCGGTGGCGCTCGGGCACCTGACCCGCAACGTCGCAGGAGTCGCGCGGCTTGAAAAGCGTCCAGCCAAGCGGGTCGGCACCAGTTGGACACAGCCGCAAGCTCGGGCCTTCCTCGACGCAAACGAAGACACGCCGCATTACCTCCTTTGGAAGCTGGCCCTGCAAACCGGAGCCCGAATCGGCGAGCTGCTGGCCCTGCAAGTAGATGACGTTGATGTGGAGCGGGCCAGCTTGCGGATTGAACGCACCGTGACCCTCGGGGCAGGGGAGAAGACGCGCCGGAGCGTCGGCCCGCCCAAAACCGAGCGCAGCCGCCGCACCTTCCGGCTCCCTCCTGACGGTATGGCCACTGTGAACGCCATGCTTGAGCGCCGTGAGCGGCTGCAAACTGAGGCTGGCCCGCAGTGGCACGCCGAACGCTGGCTGTACCCATCTGAAGTGGGGACGCTCTACGGTTACGACAATGCCCGCAAACGTTGGGCCGCCGCCCTGCGCCGAGTAGACGTGCCGCCCATCCGGATTCACGACCTGCGCGTGACCTTTATCTCGTTGGCCCTGCGCCGGGGAGTCAAGCCTGAAGTGGTGGCCCGCATGGTGGGGCACTCCTCACCGATCATCACCATGCGGGTGTACCGGCAGATTTTTGAGGACGAACTGGACGAAGCGGGGCAGATGGTGGCTGATCTCGTGTAGCGATCGTGTAGCGCGGCAGGGTCTGAATAAGGGTGTCGAACGCAGGAGATAAGCCGGAAAGTGGTGATAGCGTCGGTAAAGATTTGTTAGAGGGAGTGCGGGCTTTGGCTTTACACGCGACGGGTCGGGGGTTCAAGTCCCTCACCGCCCAACACAAGGAAATGCCCGCCCAGTGCGGGTTTTTTCGTTTCTGGCCACTGGCGAGAATAAACTCAAAATGGCGTTTGTGCGTACTACGTGCGTAACCGGAGATTTAGCCAAGCATGTCGCCCAGGCTCCCCGCTCCCCGACATATACTGTCTGGAACTGACGCAACGTGAAGGCCACTGAGGAATGCCCAAGTTGTGTGCGTACCGCCGAAATACTGCGCCGGAAGCTCAGCGAGGCGTAGGTGTGACGCAGGCGTTGAACCGGCAACTGCCGCATATCAGCCGCCTTGCAGATGTGGTGTATACCGCGCTTCGTGTTGTTTGAGAGCAGGGTGCCGCCTGTCGCCGAGTACGCTGGTAAACACCTAGCCTGACTCCTGCTCTTTCGCGCTCAGCGCCTTGTGGTTCAGATTCTGGCGCTCACGGTGGCTGGTAAGAAGCGGCATGGTATCCGGTGGCTGGTGAACCGTCCGTTTGCTGCCCGCCGTCTTGGGGGCCGACACGTCTCCAGCCTCTACTCTCTTCTGGCCTCGCCCTCAAAGTTTTGCTGGAGGTGGAGAGCCAAGCCACCGCGCTGGCACAAACCGGCATCAAATTGATCGGTTCGGCCAAGAAAGCACAGGCTAACATCGTTACCAAATATGGCCCAGGCCACCGCGAACAGGCTGGAACCCAAAGACACCTTGATAGACGACGAACTGGTGGGCGAATACGCCGGCGGGGCCGTGTCACCTGTCAGTCACAGACGACAGCAGCCTTGAACAGGGTGAGTTGAAATGAAACGGGGCTGATCACAGTGAAAACGTAGATTTGTTTCCTGGGCATTTTCAGCACTTCAAATGCGTTGTAAGAAAGACGTGAAGTCCGCCCATTTACCCTGACGCATGAAACGCCCCCACCGGTTGGTTGTTCCTGCGGCCCTCAGTCTCCTCGTCGCCCTGAGTGCCGCGCAAGCGGTGAGCGTCAGTATTGCTACTGTCAGTCCACTGACTGGAGACCAGAGCCCCACCGGCATTGATCTCCGGAGAGGCGTCGAACTCGCCGTGAACGCACGTATGGCGGAGCTGAAAACAGCGGGCATTGACCTTACACTCGTTCCCTTCGATGACCAGGCCTCTGCGACCAGAGGCGAACAGATCGCCAAGACGATTCTCGCCACCAAGAGCATTCTTGGTGTGGTCGGTGCCAACAACTCCAGCGTTACCAACGTCCTCGGCGAAGCGTTCGCTTCTGAGAAGCTCGCTTTCATATCCCCCAACAGCACCAACGACGCGCTCAGTACACACAACTGGTCAAATTTTAATCGGGTTGTTTCCCCCAATGCTGCTCAAGTTGTCGCCGCTGCCAATTATATTGCCGAGACGCTTCACTCCACTTCGGTTTATGTCGTGTCAGACAACACTGCCTATGGCAACGGCCTCACCCGGGGACTCATTGAGGGTCTGAAAGCCGCCAAAATTCCTGTCGCGGGTTACGTTGGGGTATCGACGCCTGCTCAAATTGCTAACGTCATCAAAAAGATCAAAGCCAGTGGTACTCCCCTGGTTTATTTCGGCGGCACAGATGATGTCGGCGGGCAATTCGTCAGAGATCTCAGGGCAGCGGGGGTAACCGCGCAGTTCATGGGTGGCGACGGGCTCGATTCTCCGAGCTTCATTCAACGTGCGGGCAAAGGCACTGTGGGCGTGCTTTACACCAGTGTGAGCGGCCCGGTGAATACCTTCTCGAATTATCTCGATTTTACTGGGAAGTTCCGTGCTGCTTACAAGACTGAACCGAGCGGCGTGGCGGTATACGCTTATGATGCGGCGAATGTGATGATATCCGCCCTGAAAAGCAGTATTACCGGTACGACTTTGCCGAGCCGAGCGGTGGTAAGTGCAGCGGTGCGTAAGATTGATTTGCCCGCCTGCTTTGCGAGCGACAAAACTGATTGCCTAACCATTACAGGCGCTCTGGCGTTCACTTCTTCTGGAGAGCGCGTACGTTCGCGGCTGCTGATTATGAAGTACGACGAGATGTACCAAGCCAAGATGATCAAAATCCAGACGGTCAATGCTGCTGACTTGAAGTGATACTTCGGTATCGCCGCCGCACCTGTGTAGGAAGACGATTCAGACTCAAGACAAGTCTTTCGGCTGATCCCCGCCTGTCTATTCAGTTGCGGCTACCGGCACGGGATCTGGAGTGAGCTGCCGAGCAGGCATCCTGAAGTAAACCAAAACCTCCGCCCAAGTTGATGTTTTGAGCGGAGGTTTTTGGGTCGCTTGCCCTCAGCGCTGGGTGAGCGGAAAGCCCGCCTGTTTCCAAGCGTTGAAGCCGCCCTGTAATTCGCGAACGTTCGAGTAGCCCTGTTTATTCAGGGTGGCGTGGGCAATAGCGCTCATGCTTCCAGAACGGCAGTAAAGGACGATCTGGGCCGTATGGTCGCGCGGCAACTGGGCGCTGCCCTTGATTGCGTCGAAGGGAATGAAGGCGTCAGTCCCCGGAATTGCACCCTCGAACGGCACATGAACGTTGATCAAGGTAAACGATTTGTGCTTGAGCGCAGTCGCCAGTTCCTGCGGCGTGAGCAGACTGGGGGCCGCGCTGGCCGATCCCAGGGCCAGCATGAGCAAAATAACGAGAGGACGCATAAGGGAGTTTAGGACTCAGCAGCCCAGATGACTGCATGGTGCACACCAGAGCGAAAACTTTTACCTTGATGGCTCAGAGAGGTCAGTCTTCACAGGGTGGGCCTCTTCACGCTCGGCGGTTCACAAGCCGCCTGGGCGACGCTGGCCCCTGATAGATCAGACCTGGGTCACTTACAGCAGGCAGATTCAGCCCATGCGTCCAATCATTTTCCTGTCCTTTGTACTCTTGCCTTGGTCTGCTGCCCAGGCAGGGAATCCCGCGCCGCTCAACGGCATCTGGAAACTGACCCAGTTCAGCAGCGCCGCGCCGAAGTCAGAGACGGGCTTCAAGCCGGACGCGCAGCTTTTCATCGTCAATGGGCAACTGAGCGGCTCGTATGGTTGCGGCACCTTCAAGGGCACTTTGGAGGCCGCACTCAGTACGGCGCGAATCCGTATCGAGCCGTTGCCGCCCAAGGCAAATGTCCGCTGCGTTTTCGCAGTCAAGGGCGAATTCCATAACGCCATGAACGCCGCAACCCAGTACACCCTGAGCCGCACTCACTTGGTGCTTTTTTCCAAACAGTCCCGTCTAATCTTTGAGCGAACCGGATACGTGACACCCGCCAAGAAATAGCGTCTAAAAATTCAGTGGGATACCCTAAGTTCGGGAGTGTTCCGCTGGCTTGGCAGTAAACGAAAAAGAGCGCGGGTTGGGAAAACATTGCTGGCGGCTTTTAGCCTTTCATCTCTCGCGTCTTGACACTCTTAGCGGTAATCACGAATCCCAATCCCTCTTCTTCCTCGTTGCTCAGGCTCAAGGTAAGCGCATCAATGCGTCCAAAAAAGTGTTTCTGCGCCTCTGTGTTGGGTTTGGATGTTACCGCTTGGCCGCTGCTGAATTTGGAGCGGAACGCTGGTCAAGCACTCTGTACACAACACCGAAGCCTCCGCCTTGGCCGAATCTGGGAGTGGAGGCGTTTCTTGTCGTATGAACACTCCACAGTTGCTTAGAAGAGGAATGGACAGCTCCCCAATGCTTTATTCCACTCCCGTTGGTCGTTGGGCAAAGCGGCTTCTTGACCAGAGCAGCGCAGATAACGACGCTTGGCCGTACCTGCTGGGCCTATCCGCTATCTTGGACAAAGAGGCACCTACCGGGCCTGCCCGCTCGATCAAAAAGGAGCTTCTTTTTTGACAAATGCTCCAAAGGTCAGCGGTAATCACGCTTAAAGAGGATCGTGCTCCTGGAAGAGCGGTTGGAGCAGGCTCTCGAAATCCTCACGTGTAAGGTGATCCAAGTCGACAGGCACCACCTTGCCTGAGAATTGAAGTCCCCGCTCGGCTGCTGCGGTCGTCATCACTTCCCATAACGCTTCGTGATCCGCAAGCGTGACCGCACTGCCGTCAAGACGAAACAGCACTCCTATAACAGCTGATGATCTCGCTTCCGGTGGCGTCATGCGGTGATGATAGCAAGAGCATTCCGGCGGATCAGTCTCGTCAGGGTAGACTTCTTCTTCATTCTCAGTCATCTGCAGGTTATCTGGGCTGCGCTCCCAGACCAGCATCTGTCCGGCCCTTACACCGCCTGCGCTGCAAGGGCCGAGGACAAGACAACTAAAAAGCGCTGACCTGACTGATGCTGGAGGCGTTTGTGTTGTTTCAGGTCAGCGCTCAGTGCAGTTTCGGAGTGGAGTTCTGGAGTGAGCGCCGCCGTTTGACTGCGTACATGCGCTCATCTGCCAAGGCGAGTAGTCCCTCTCCCGCCGCCTCGCTGCTGTAAGCCGTTCCCACGCTGGCTCCCCGCAGCGCCCCCACCTGACGTGCAGCCAGTACCGCCGTGTCCACGGCCTCAAGGACGGTTTCCTCGTCTGCGTTACTCAGCACCACGAACTCGTCGCCGCCCAGCCGGTAGACCTCGCCTGCATCGCCCAGGGTCACTTTAAGGGTTTGGGCAAACACCTGAAGAAGCTTGTCACCCTGGGCGTGGCCCTCCTGGTCGTTGAGCGCTTTGAGGCCGTCCAAGTCCAGCCCCGCCAGCATGAAGGGCGCTACGTCTGTTTGCCGCCGGATCAGGTCTTCTTCATACGCTCGGCGGTTGAGCGACCCGGTGAGCGCGTCATGGCGGGCTTCCTGGCGACTCAGCTCAACTTCGAGCCTCTGGTTCAGGGTGCCGCGCACACTGCGCCCCGCCGCTTCGAGCAGGGCACGGTCACTGCCGCGCCAGCGGGGCACCAAGTTGGTTCGCAGCCGCACGGCCATCAAGAGCGAGGTGACGCCACTGCGCGTGCCGAGCGGCAACCAAGCGATTTGCTGAACGCCACCTTCCACGCCAGTTGCCAAAGCATCTGGGTGACTTGGGTAGTCGTTCAGATAGAGCGGTTGACCGAGTGTTTTCAGAGACCAGGTGATTGAATTGGGCCAGTCAGGTCGTTGGGCGGGAAGATCAGTGGTTGTCTGGGGAAGTCGGGGATTGAGGTGCGCGGCCTCTACCCGCAGGCCTTCCTCCTCAAAGATCAGCAAGCCGATGTAGTCGGCGCTGAGTGCTTCGGCCAGCAGGGCGGAGGCACTCAGCGTCATCTCTTCCGGGGTCAGATCCAAGTCCATCAGCGCAGCGATCCCCTCCAACACCCGGGCGTGATCCAGACCTCGCTGGAGGTCGGCGTTGCGGTGGGCTTGGGCATTCAGCTCGCGGCTCAGCTCCAGGTTGCGTGCCCGCAGCTCCAACTCGCCGACCACCAACGCTGCCAGGTCTTGCAGGGAGTGAAGGTCGTCAGCAGTCAGTGGGTGGGGCTGGTGGTCGGTAACGCAGAGCGTGCCGATGCGGTGACCTGCCGGGGTGGTTAGGGGAGCGCCCGCGTACATATGGATGTGCGGCTCGCCCGTGACCATCGGGTTGTGGATGAAGCGCGGATCGGTGTGGGCGTTCTCGATCACCATCGGCTCCGCTCCCAGGATTGTCCAGGCACATACGGAGTCCCGGCGCGGCGCGGTGGTGTCGCCCGGACCGCTGGTGGCCTTGCTCCACTGGCGGTACTGATCCACGAAGTTGATGAAAGCCACCGGGGCGTTCAGCAGGCGGGCGGCGAGCCGGGTGATACGGTCAAACGCTTCTTCCGGGGGTGTATCGAGAACCTCGTAGCGGGCCAGATCGAGCAGCCGGGCGTACTCGTCGGGTGGAAGTGGCGCAGCGGTCATGAGCGGCACTGTACTCGTTCGGATACTTCTGCAATCTGACAACTGGGTATCTCTGAAGGTGAGCGGCTTTTGTACGCCGCCTTCAGCGAGGTTAGCCGTAGCGTATCCAATAGCTGGCCTGAGCCGCTGCACTTACCTCGGGCGGGTTTGCGCCGAAGCGCTAGGCCTCTTCTTCGCTCTCAGCAATCCACAAGTCGTCCGGGCTGTGCTCTCAGATTAGTATCTGTCCGGCGTGCGCGGCGCAGACGGTGAATGGCTGTGTGGTTTGTGTTTGCCTGCAGACCTCTCCTGTATTTCTGAAGAAAATAACGCTGGGTAGCCAGACCCGGCCCATGATCTTGTCAAGCTTATGGGCACTTCCAACGCGGGCCACTGAGTATCATGATCGGGTGCGGCGGGTATTTAAAACTGGTATAGAGGTGAAATGAAGCCGTCTTTCGCGTGGACGTTGCTGGCGCTGCTCTTCGTCTTCGTTCTGGCGCTGGCTGCTCTGTCAGTGGAAGCGGCCTTAGACGGGGACAGCGGCACAGCCACGCAAGGGGGCGGCGCGGTGCTTGTCCTGTTGGGGTTATGCTGGACAATCTTCCAGACGATGAGACGGCGGAGGTGAGCGCTCAGCAGCTTGACCCTATGACCGGCGGCGCTTCTCACTGCCCTGGAAGACCTACGTTTCAAACGGAAGTCTTCGCCCACGACCTGGCTTCACTTCTCCAGCGGAGGCAAAAGCACCTGTCAATCACGGATTGGTCAAGGTCTTCATTTCTTGATTCATCCTGGTAGTACTGCCTGTCAGCGCCGAGAGATTCAAGGGGACGGGAGCGCTGCCTGGAGCAAGAACTGTCATGATGGATGGGCAAGCACCAACGCTCCCTAGAGCCTTGAGTGCTCCTGCGGATGACCGACCAACCGCGAGACTCGTCACGTTGCGGGCGTGAAGCGAGCGGCCATCTGGCAACGATACGGCAGTGTCAGGGTCAGTTTGGAAAGCTGCTTGCCAGTCATCACACAGCGAGTCTACCCCCTGCAATTCGCCCTGTACGCGCTCTCCAGTTGCCAGAGTCAAGGCAACAGGAGTGCGTAAGGAAATGAGGTCAGCCATAGTTTGAGGGTGCGTGTCCTTTGGAGTGGCGAGAGACCAGATCAGGCTCATGACCAGCGAGGCGATGACACCGGCCACAACTTTATTGGCCTTCATGGAACCACTCTAGAGCACTATGCCTGTCAGTTTCCTGACCTTATAATTCCCGCCTTCTTTTCACCGTCCTTATTGACCGGTCAGTCGGGTAAGGGGTAGGAGGTGCGAGCTCAGCCTTAGGTGACCGGTGAGTTTCGCGCCACCATTCCCTTCAATGATTTACCCCCTGCTGTCATAACAAACGCTCAAATGAAGCGTGTTCACCTGAGCGCCAAAAGCCGCCGCAGGCCTGTGGCCTTGTGCTAAACTAGGAATGCTTCTGGGCTACAGGACGCGCCGTAAGAGCGTAGAGCCCTAGACAAGCGAAAGAACCGCGTAGGCCCCCGCAAATGCAGGCCCTGTCACTTGATGACCGACGCCGCACTGCGCTGAGGCTACGCTCCGTCCTGAACAGGTGCAAAGTGCCGAGAAAGAAACAGGAGCGCCCAGCGCCCACCGACAGTCAAGTTGCTGCTTTGCCCGTTCCGATCGCCGTGGACGAAAAGAGCGCCGAAGCCGCCAGCCGCAGCCTTCAACAAGCCGCGCCGCGCCGGAGGAGCAACGCCACTTCCAAGCCGAGTGCCGAAGTGATTCCCCCACAAGCCCTCCAGCAAGCAGCGTCCAGCAACTCCAGTGGGCCAAGCAAAAAGGTGCCGAGCATCCCTAAAACCAATTCATCTAAAATCAAATCCGCCCGAACCAAACCGACGACGCAGGTTGAGCCGCTCCCCGCCGAGCTGCGGCCTGAGCTTACCGCCGCACCTTCGCCAAAGCCCCAGTCAAAGGGCCGTAAAAGCAAGGTGCAGGAGCCAGAGAGTCAAGTTCTAGAAAACCGAATTGAAGCTGCCCCGATCGTGCAAAGTAAGCCAGCCAAAGCCTCCAAGCGCTCCCCAACCAAGCGCAGTGAAAGTGCAGAAGTGCTTCCGAGTGCAGTGGTCAGCGAGTCTGAAGTCACGCCCGCTGAGCCCAAGCTGAGCGCCGCGCTGCAAAGAAAAGGCCGCCAAAAAGCGGAAGTACAGGCTAAACTCCCAGAGCAGCCCGCGCAAACGGTTCAAGCGCAGCTTTTGCCTGAGCCGGTGCTGGTCGAACCCGTAACTGCGGACGCGCCACCAGAGCCTGAACCTGCTCAAATGCCCGTGACAGCCGGGACGCCCAAACCCAAGGCGGCCAACCGTCAACGCCGCACCGCGAAATCTGCTGTTGCGCCTGAGATAGAATTGGGCGCTGCTCAGGCGGCTGTGTCCCTGCCTCAATTGGCCGAGCCTGAGCCGCTCCCCATGTCAGCTGACGAGCAGTCCAGCCCGCCCAAACGTGGGAAGCGCCGTAAGGTCGCCGAGTCAGCGCCTGAAGCCCAACTCGACGCCGCATCCACCATCCAGCCCATTCTTGAAACGCTGGAAGCCGCTCCAAGCGAAGAAGCCGAACCTGTGGCCGCCGAACCTGCTCTGGAAGCGCAGCCGCCAGCCGAGGGGGCTCCCGGCGAACCAGATCTCGACGCGGCCCAAATTCGCAGGCGTGAGCGCACCCCCAAAGGCACCCGCCTGAAGAGGGGAGAGCGGCCAGCAGTGGCAGTGGTCGACGCGCTACCCGAGTCAGACGCCCAAGTTACCCAGCCCCAACACGCTGAAACCAGCCAGCTTGTTCAAGTTTCGGCGGCTCACGCTGTCAGCCCCGAGGCCAAAGAACTGATCATCGAGCAGCTCCGCAAACTGGGCCGTCCGGTGCATGTCCGTGATTTCGAGCGCACCTTTACCCGTCAGGGCCGTGAGAGATTGGGCGTGCGGCGCGACCTCGCGGGCCTCTTAGAAGACCTGACCCTCAGCGGCGACGTGATTCGCACCCGCCGCCACACCTACGGACTGCCCGAAGCCATGAATTTGGTGCGGGGCCGCTTTCAAGCGTCGACTGGCGGGTTCGGTTTTGTCATTCCCGATTCGGGCGGCGACGACTTTTATATTCGGGAAGGTGAAACGCTCGAAGCCTGGAACGGCGACATCGTGCTGATTCGCCCCGAAGGCCGCAATGGCGGCAACGACCGTTATGAGCGCGGCGGTGGCGGAAACCGCAGTCGCCGCGACAGTTCGCCCCGCGCCGCCGTGGTTCGCATCGTCAGCCGCGCTTACTCGCAGCTTGTCGGCTCGCTCGACCATCAGGCCACCTACGCTTTCCTCAAGCCCGACGACCACCGCGCCCGCCACCGCATCATGCTGATGCCGGACGGCACCGAGGGGCTTCCCAACGGGGCGAGAGTCGTGACGCAACTGTTTTGGCCCGAAGACACCGGCGAAGACGAAGTGTACGGCGAAATCGTGCGGGTGCTGGGCAACGAGGATGATCCTGCCACCGAAACCCAAGCCGTGATCGTCAAATACGGTCTGCGCGACGAATTTCCTCCGGAAGTTTTGGAGGAAGCCGAACGCATTCCCCTCAAGCTGCCCGACTCGGCCCTGCGTGAGCGGCTGGATTTGCGCGACTACCACATCTTCACGGTGGACGGCAGCGACGCCAAAGACTTCGACGACGCCATTCACATTCAGGCGACGCCGGAAGGTACCTTCGTGGTGGGCATTCATATCGCTGACGTGAGCCATTACGTGCAGCCCGGCACGGCGATTGACGAAGAAGCCTACGCCCGCGCCACCAGCGTCTACCTCCCCGGCGCGGTGCTGCCGATGCTGCCCGAACACCTCAGCAACGGGGTGTGCAGCTTGGTGGAAGGCGAAGACCGCCTGACCATGAGCGCCATGATCGAGCTGTCCGGCGACGGCGAGGTTCTCAGCACCGCGTTTACGCCCAGCGTGATTCGCAGCAAAGCTCGCCTGACTTACGACGAGGTGCAGGCCTACTCGGAAGCGGTGGCGACCTTGCAGGGCAGCGCCCGCATCTTGGAAGGCGATTTGCATCTGCTGCTCAAAATCACCGCCAAGCTGCGTCAAAAGCGGCTGCGGGAAGGCAGCCTCGATTTCAAATTGCGCGAAGTCAAAGTGGACGTGGACAAAGACGGTCATATGCAGCTTATTCCGCTGCGCGAGGAAACCGCACGCGGCATGATCGAGGATTTGATGCTGCTGGCCAACAAAGCGGTGGCGCATTTCCTCCTCGAAAAAAATGCGCCGACGCTGTTCCGCATCCACGAAGAGCCGACGATGGCCCGCTTTCAAGAAGTCAGCGCCGCGATTGGCCGCATGGGGCTGGCTTTCCCCGGCGGCGAACCAACTCCGCAGGCCTACCAATCGGTGCTCAAGGCCGTGCGCGGCACCAGTCAGGAAAGTGTGGTCAATACCTTGCTGCTCAGGAGTATGCAGCAGGCCAAGTACGCCGAGGAAAACCTGGGTCACTTCGGCCTAGCCTTTGAGGAGTACTTGCACTTTACCTCCCCGATTCGCCGCTATCCCGACTTGCTGGTTCACCGGGCACTTAAAGCGGCGCTGAGCGGCCCTGTCACCGACCGGGTGCGGGCCGAGCTCGCCGCGCCGCTGACCGAGCAGGGCCGTCACACTTCCGAGCGCGAGCGTAATGCCAGCGACGCTGAGCGCGATTTGACCAAGTATTACCAAGCCAAGTGGGCGCAGGAGCACTTAGACGAAAGCTTTGAGGGCCGCGTCTCAGGCGTGATCGCTTCGGGCCTGTTCGTGGTCTTGGAAAACGGAGTGGAAGGCCGCCTGCACATCTCCAACCTCGGCGACGACTACTACTTTTATATCGAAGACGCCAGCATCCTCAAAGGCCGCACTTCGGGCCGCATCTACCGTATAGGCGAGAACATCGACGTGACCATCAGCGGCGTGAATCCGCTGGCCCGCCAAATTGACTTCACTCAAGCAGAACAAACTCAGGAGAACAGTATGGACGGCAACGACAACCGCCCCCGCGCTCGCCGCCGCGAAGACCGCGAAACGCAAAAGCGCGAGAAACTCAGCAGCTTCTTGCCACGTAAAAATGGCGAGGCAGAGCCCCAAGCCGCCCCCGACGATGTGCAGGAGCCGCAAGACCAAGCTCAATCGGCGCAGTCCCGATCCACTCAGTCTGTGCAGCCGAGCCAGCCTATGCAGTCGGCCCGCCGCGAGCAGGGCAGTGGCCCGCGTCGTGACAGCCCCCGGAATGACACCTCGCGCAACGATACCTCCCGCAGTGACAGCCCTCGGAGTGACAGCGCCCGCACCGACACCCGCTCGGAGCGTCCACGTCAAGGCGGTGTGCAAAGCGGCACTCAGAATTCCAGCGGCCCGCGCACTGGCGGTTACCGCCGCCGAGTCGTCACCCTAGACCGCCCCCGCAACGAGCATTTGCGCCCCGTGAACGTCACGGTTCAGCGGATGTACTTCGGTGATTGGACGCTGGAGAACATGCCGCCCGACGAGGGGCCGGGCCGCGAGCAAGGCAGCTACCGCAGCGGCGGCGCTCAGCAGTTTCGGGGCCGTAGCCAAAGCGGCGCTGGTGCAGGCCCGCGCAGCGACACCCCGCGCAACACCCGCCAGCCGCGTAACGAAGCCCAAAGCCAGCGCCTCCAGCCTGCTGCCAGTGCCACTGCCGCCGGTGCTACCGGCGATACTGCCGAGAGTGCTGCCGACGAAGCCCGCCGCCGCCGCCGCCGTCGTGGCCGCCGTGGAGGCAACGGGCCGAGCTAAGTTCGGTGTAAGGTTTTAAGCCCAGTCAACGTACTGGGCTTTTTTTATTTCGAGTGGTCAGAACAGTGAAGGTCGGAAATTTTGCCCGCTCACCATTTGTACAAATATCCCACTGAAAATCTGGTGCCGAGGCCCGACTGCACGCCGAGAGTCAGACTGTTGTTGGCGTTGAAGTTGTAGCCGACCGTCAGTGAGGGGCGCACGGTTTGCAGATCAAGGCCGCTGATCGGGGTGCTGACCCGGAAGGTAAAGCGGTTGTCGTCGGTGGTGTAGGTGGCGTCAAACAGACCCTTGCCGGTCAAGTCCACCTGATACTGAATATAAAACTGCTTGGAGAGGTAAGTGCCCACCGTGAATTTGGCGTCGAGGTTGCCCTCCGGGGTAATCAGGTTGCTGGAAATGCGGAAGACGTCTACGCCCAGAGCGCGGGCGATGTTGCGCTGGAGTTCGCTCAGCACGAACAGGTTCAGGGCGGTGCTGATGGCGCTCTGGCCAAGTGAGCCGATGTTGCTGCCCACCGTGGTGATATCGGGCGTGCCGAGGGCCAAGAGCGAATAAAGTTCGGCCTGCGAGTAATCGCTTGCACTGGCGCAGGTGGTGCAGCTCAGCTCGGTGTCGAGTTTCAGCGCCCGCGCTCCCGACTGCACCACGAAGGAGCCGTCGGCCTGGAGCTGCACGCCGATAGGTTTACCGCTCTGATCTGGCACGCGGCCCTGGGCGGTGAGACTGAAGACTGGATAGAGGCTGCTGCCGTCGAAATTGGCTGAGGCGTTTTGCAAATTGAAGTTGTTGTCGCGCAGCAGCAAATTGCCGCGCAAACTCTTGACGTTGCCGCTCAGTCTCGGCGAAGCGCCCGTGCCGGACAAGGTGAGCGCGGCCGAGAGTTCGGCTTGGGCCAGATTTTCATCTACCCGAATGCCGTTGGGGGCGGTGATGGGAATGTCTTGCAAGACGACGCGCTGAAGAAAGGGGCTGACTGGCTTCTCGCCGGTTTTGCTGGGGAAGACGGTGAGTTCGTCGGGCAGCGGGCTGACGAAGTTGCTTAGAGGGTCGTTGCCGGGGGTGCTGCTGACGGTGCCGGGCAAGCTGGCCGCACCGACCCGCCCCAAAATCAGCCGATCAAAGCTGGCTTGGCCGCTGATGACAATCTGCTCGCCCAGCGTTTTGGCACTTAGCGCGGCATTGAGACTGCTTTCTCGGGCGTAAATGCTGCGGATCGGCAAGTTGTAATTTTGGGCGATCACCTTGACATCAATGCTGGGGCTGACTTGTCCGCTCAGGCTCAGCGTTCCGCCTTGCTGAGCAGCGGCGGTAGCCGTCCAAGTGCCCTGATTCTGGGCGTTCTGGCCCTGCGTCAAGCTGGCGTCCAGGGTGCCGAGGTTGCCGAGCAGGTCGGCGCTCAGGGTGCCTTGGTAGCGCAGCACGGTGGCGCTGAGCTGGCTGCTGGCAAACTGTCCCGAGGCCCGTAGCGTACCCACCGTACCCAAGTTGCCCGACGCCTGCACGGCGGCCTGCGCCGTAAACTGACCGTCGTTGCCGAGTTGTCCGCTGAGGCTGGGCACCTGCACGCTGATGCCGGAAACGCTGCCCAGCAAATTCGAGCCGCTGAGGGTAGCGGTGGGCTGCTCATAAGTGCCGCCCACATTCAGCGTCAAGCTGCCTTTTAGTGCCGGAGCGACGCCGCTGAGGCTGGGCACGAAGGCCAGCACCGGCGTGAAGGTGGTGTTGATGAAAGCCGCTTGCAAATTGACCTTCTGACGGGTGTATTCTCCAGAAACGCGCCACTGACCTGCGCCGTCGAGCTGCAAATTGAACTGGCGCAGTTCGCGGTTGCGGAAATCTATTGTGCCGGAGCCGATGAGCGTGTCTGTGCCTGCCGTGACCCGCACCCGTTCGGCCACCACATTCAGGCTGCCCGACAACACGTCCGAGAGCGGCGCGTCGAGGCGGGCGATGCCGGTCACGATGCCGTTGCCGGGCAGTTTGCCGGTAAAGCCGGAAATGATGTTGCCCAGCGGCAGCGCTTCGAGTTGGCTGCGAACGCTGAGCTGCCCATTCGTGACGGCCCCGAAAAGGGTGGAGCTGCCCACGTAGCCGCGCAGACGCCAGTCGCCGCCCGCCAGCGTGCCGTCGATCCGCGCTGGAAAGCTGGCGTTGCCCAGCTTCAGGGCTTTGGACGAAACCGCGAAGCTGCCGCTGTCTGCGCTGAGTATCAGTTGTCCGCTGATGGCCCCGCTGATGCCCTGAGCGAGTTTGAGCTGCGCCAAATCGAAGTTGGAAACGCCCACCTGAATTCGGTAGCCCGCTTCGCTGGGTTTAAGGACAGTGTAACTGCTCAAAATGGGCGCGAGATCGGCGATGCCGCCGTCACCGCTCACATCGGCGCGGCCCATGTCTGTGACCGCCTCTCCGTCCAGCGTGAAGTTCTGGCCCGCCAGCGTCACTGTGCCGTTCAAGTTGACGGGCAAATTGGAGACGTTCAGCGGCAAGTTTTCCAGCTTGAGCTGCCCGCCTGCGCCGCTGTCATCTAGAGTGACATCTGCCAGAATTCGGCCCTGATCTTTGGTGAGTTCGCCTTTGAGGCTGCCGCTCCAGCGCCCACCCGCCGCACTTTGCTCGGCGCTGAGCGCAACCTGGCCGTAAGGCGCGGTGACATTGGCCTGTACTTGCCCTTTGCCGTTGGTGAATCTGACCTGGGCAGAGCCGGAGCCGGTGAGCGGCAACTCAAAATAAGGCAAAACCGCTCCGCTGCTGAGGTTGCTGAAGCTGAGGCTGGCCGAGCCGCTGAGTTTGTTGTCGAGTGCTGCCACCGCGCTGACTTGCCCGCTGAGGTCGCCAATGTGCAGGCGGGCGAGGTCGAGCTGCTCGGCAGTGACGCTGAACGTCTTGCCGTCATACCTCAAATCCCCACTCTTTACGCCGTCTGATAACTGGAGTTGAGCACCTTTCAAGTTGCCCTTGCCGTGCGCCGTCCACTCACCGCGCCGGAAGCTGAGCTGGGCTTGCGGGTTGGCCGCTTCTCCGCTCAGGCCCAAGTCCAGTTCACCTTCGGGCCGGATAAGGCGGCCTTCGCCTTCCCAGACGTAACCACTTCCTATTTTGAGCAGGCTCAGGCTGCCACTGGCCCGCGTGGCGGGGCCGTCCTGAAGGGTCAGGCGTGCGCCGCTGCTGCTGGCCGTCAGTTGAGCCTGTGCGCCCACCAGACCCAGTGTGCCGCTGAGTCTCGGCGCGGCGAATGGCCCCGAGAGGTTCAGCGGCGTGCCCGCGCTCAGCACGGCTCCCACTCCGCTGATGACCGGCCCGCCGCTGAGCGAGACCTGACCGCTCCAACCGCTTTTTTGCGTGGCCGCTCCATCGAACGCTCCGTCAAAGCCTGCCGCCGTCAGTTGCCCCGTCGCCTTGAGGCCCGCTGCGCCGTAGGTCAGCTTGGCCGAGCCGCTGGCCGCGCCCGCTGCGCTGACTTGGGCGCTGATTTCGCCGCTGTTTTCTCCGCTCAGACTCGCGCTACCGCTGGCGGTCAAATCAAGGCCCGCTGCCGCCGCCTTGAGATTGGTGAACCGCAGTTGCTGGCCGTCGAAACTGCCGACCGCCGCACCGTTTTGGCGCATCTCGCCCCGGAGTGCAGTGAGCGAACCGGAAAGGCTCAGCGAGGTGGTGGGCAGGCTCACCCCGCTGCGGCTGAGCTTGCTGAAGGTGCCGCTGGCTGCCAAGCGCAAATCGGTCAGCGGCCCGCTCAAGCTGGCATTCAGCTGTCCACTGCCCTCTGCGCCGATCAGGGCGAGCGGTGTCAGGGTGGCGCTGGCCTTCACCATAGGGTTGAGGCCAGTAAGGCTAAGCTGCCCGCTGCCAAGGGTTCCGGCGCTGATTTGGTACGAGCCGTTGCCGCTGCCGATCAGCTTAATCGGTTCGTTAAACCCGAGTTGGCGCAGACTGACGAGGCGGGCGGTGGCCTCTCCGCTGAGCTTGGGCCAAACGCCGCGCAGATCAAGATTGAGCCAGTTGCTGCCTTTTTGGGCACTGTCCGTTTTGGTCTGCGTCACATTGCCGTAGAGGTGAAGCTGCGCTGTTTGCTGGGCAAGGTTGAGCTGCGCCGCGTCGGCATACACCGTGCCGCTGTAAGGGCCAGTCAGAGCAGCTTTGAGGTGAATTTGCGGGTCTTGCAACTGGCCCGACACGCTGGCCGTCGCCTCGCCCTCGGGCCGCGTGGCCCTCAGCATGCCGCTGAGCGTGGGATTGGCGTAGTCGCCGCGCAAAACGAGGTCGCCGCTGGCCGCCGTGACGCCGTACTGTTTGAAAGTCAGGCCGCTGGCTTTGATGCGCAGGCCGTTTTGAAAGCTGCCGGTCGCGCTGAGGTCGCCGCCGTAAGCCCGCCCGGTCAAATCCGCCCGCGCCACTCCGCCGCTGTAGCGGGCCGAGCCGCTGACGCTGAAATCTCCAATGGTGCTTTGCTGGCCGCTGAGCGAGAGGTTTTGAGCGCTCAGGCTGATCAGGCCCGCCGAAGTGGAACCGCTGGCCTGCGCCGTACCGGACAAGCGTAGCGAGCCGACCCCCAGCGAGGGCGGCAGCAAGCGTGAGAGCGTGACCCCAGCCGCGTTCAGCGAGGCGGTGAACGCAGCGCCGCTTAGCTTTGCCGAACCCTGAAGGGCTTGGCCGTTCAAGCTGAGTTTGGCTTGCCCCGCCGCGTACTCGCCGCTGAGGTCGCCGCTGAGTTGCCCGTCGGCGTCGCTGAGTTGCCCGCTGAACTGAGCGCTGAGGTCGGCCCAACTGGAGCCGCCCAAGTCGGCGGTTCCGCTGAGGCGTAGGAGTTGTGGCCGCTGCCAAAACGCGCCGATGTCCAGAGAAGCCAGTTTGAGGCTGCCGTTTGGCGAAGTGGGCAAACTGGCCGAGAACTGGCCGCTGAGCTGGGCCGGGCCGAGGCTGGCCTGCACCTTCAGTGGGCCGTTGCCGCTGAGCTGGGCGCTCAAAGCTCCGCCCGGCGCGTTGCCCACCACCTTCAGCGCTCCGCCCCAACCGGTCTTGGCGTTCCAACTCAGCGGGCCATCGAGTTGCAAGTTGGTGTCGCCGTTTCGGTACGGTGCATGCAGAGTCAGATTGGCGGTCTGAAGGTAATTGGGCGCGTCGGTGCGGCCCCGCGCCACTCCGGCCAGCGGCCCGCCCTGCGCCGTCACCATGAAGTCTTGGCCTTTTAACACCGCATCCAAGCGCGTCCTGGTCAGGCCGAAGCCCAGCACGTCCGAAGTCAGCACGCCGCCGAGCGCCAGTCGGGGAGCCGCGTAAGCCCCCGACGCGCTGAGGCTGTAGGTGCCGGGAGCATAGGCCGTCAGGGTGGCGCTGCCGCTCAAATCAAGCGCCGGATAAGCTTGCCCGCTGAGGCTGGCCTGCGCCGAGCCGTCACCGAGTGGGTAGCTCAGTTGGGCGTCTTGAAGAGTGACGACGCCGCTCTGATACATGGCTGGAATTTCAAAAGCCGCGCCCGCCAAGTCGCCGCTGACCTGCGCTGTGAGCTTGCTGAGCGTGCCGGAAAGCGTTCCGGCCACCTGGCCGACTTGTCCGGTCAGGGGCTTGAGATCGGCGGCGTTGAAGGTGCCGTCCACCGTCCACTCGCTCGCCGCCTTCTGAGCACTTAAATCGAGATTCAGGCCGTCCAGTACGCCGCTAAGACTGGCAATCTGGGGGCTAAGGCTGGCTCTTGCCGTTACCGAACGGCCCTGAAGGGGGCCGGCGGTAAACGTTCCGGCGGCTTGGGCCGTCCAACTGGTGTTGGCGTCCAAGCTGCGGGCGTCTCCTGTAACCGTGCCGCGCACGCCACCAAATTCAAAAGCGGCGTCGGCCTGCGGGTACAGCGACCCTGTCACCGAGAGCGCTTGCCCGCCCAAGGTGCTGCGAAGCGCGGCGCTGAGCTGGCCCCCACGCAGGTTGAGCTGGCCCCGTGCGGCCTGCTGATTGAGGCTCAAATCCACTTGGGCCTGTCCGCTGGCCCGCGCAAAGTCAAGGCTGGGTACGGTCACGTCGGCGCGGAACTGGCCTTCTAAGTCGGCCAAAGAGGCGTTCAAGGTTGCTAACACCGGCCTGAGGGCTTGAGCGTCCAGCACCGCGTTTTGCAGGCGCAGGTCTTGCCCGTCGTAACTGATCGGCAGACGCGAAGTCGGCAGGGTCAGCAGCGCTTTGGCGGTGAGCTTGCCGCTCCAGCCAACTTGTCCGCTCAGGCCCAGTATTTCGCCTTGCCAGCGCCCACCGCTGAGGCTCAGCGCCGCACCGCTGAGGGAGAGTTGGGCGCTCAGTACGCCCGGCACCAGATTGGTTTTGACGCTGGCAGGCAACAATGTGGGCGGCAGTGCGGCTTCCAACTCGGCCAAATTGACTTTGAGTGTGCCACCAAATTCTGGCAAGACCTTGACTTGGCCCGCCAAAAGCGTGTCCTGCGGCGCGGCGCTGAGCGTCTTTCCATTGCCGATCAAGCGCAAAGAACTGGGCTTTTTATTGACGGAGTAGCGCACGCGGGTGTCGCCGCTCCAGTTGCCGCCCGCGTAACGCAGCCCGCCCACCTTGACCGACAAGGGAGAGAGCGACGCTTCCAGCGGCAAGTCCTGCGCTGGAAGTTGGGCGCTGAGCGCTCCGCTGCCGTACTGCTGGGCCTTGAGCCGCACGCTTCCCAGCAATTTGTTGCCGCTGCCGCTGGCCTGTGCGCTGAGATAAGGCCCGTCCACCTTGAGCTTGAGATCGCTGAGCGCTGTGGGCAAGTTCAGCCGCCCACTGGCCTTGATTTGGTGCTGATACAGCGTGCCGGAGGCCGTGAATCGCCCGTTTTTTGCCTCCACATCAAGCGGCCCCAGCTTGGCCGAGCCGCTGAGCTGGCCGTTTCTGGCACTCAGTTTGCCCTGTAAAGTCTGGCCCGCCACTTTGAAGTTTTGGGCGTCCAGCGTGAAGCTGCTCAGCGAGTTGACTTTGATATCGGCCTGCCCGCCCTGCCCGTCGCTGGCTTTGAGGGTGCCGCTCAGGGCTGCTTTTTGGCCGCGCACTTGGCCGCTGACATTCACGCCGCTTAACAAACCGCCGACATCTAAAACGTAATCGAGGGTGCGGGCGTTGGCGCGGCCCGTGGCCGTCAGGCCCGCGCCGCTGAGGTTGACCTTCAGGGCCGTCCAAGGGCCGGAGGCGCTGAAGGCGTACTCGCCGAGCTGGCCCGCCGCGCTGAGGTTGCCGCTGTAATCCGGTTTCCAAGTGGCGTCGACGCTAACTTGCCCGGCCTGCCCCGCCGCGCTCAGCGTCTGCTGACCCCGCGCCGAGACTTCGCCGCCCTTGTACATCAGGCCGAGGTCGCCCCAACTGCCGTTGAGGGCCAGCGTGGGGGTCAGGCTGCCTTCTAACCGCAGCGCCTGAGACGGCAGGGCCACGCTGCCAGTGTCGATGGAACTGGTTTGACCGGAGGCCCGCACCCGCAGGTCGCCGTAAGAACCACTGAGCTGGGCGCTCACGGTTTGCGGGCCGCCCACGCCGCGCCAAGTCACGGGGCCGGAAAGCTGGACTTGCGGATACACTTGGCCGCTGAGCTGCGCCGCGAGGTCGCTGAGCTGGCCGCTCAAGTTGGCCGACACCGCACCGTTTTGCCGGGTCAGAGTACCGCCGACCTGAGCGCCCGCGACGCTGGCTTGCAGTTTGGCCGTGCCACCGAGTCCGGCCAGATTGAGCTGGAGATTGCCGCTGAGTGCGGGCGTGTCCACGCCGAGCAGCGGGCGCAGCGCCGCCAAATCCACTCCGCCGGTGACGTTCCAGTTTTGACCCTCGAAGCTGCCCTGAGCGCTCTGCTTACCGGATTGTAAATTGAAGTTGATGCCGTTTGTGCTGCTCAGGCTCAGCTTGCCCGCGAGGTCGGCTCCCTTGACCTGAACCCGCGTAGTGAAGGGCGCTTGCAAATCGCTGAGCGCCTGCACCTCCACACCGCGCACAGTGCCGCTGAGGCTGGCCTGCTGCCCTTGGCCCGTCGCCATCACGTTGACGCCGTTGCCGCTGGCGGTCAGTCGCCCCGTTACGCGGCGGTCGGTCAGGCGATAAGCCGCTTGGCCGTCAATGCTGAACTCCTGCACCTTCAGGTGGTCGGCTTTGAGGCTAAAGGTATCCCCGTTCCAGCTCAGGCGCTGCTGACCGGCTTGCCAAGTGCCTGTGCGGGTCAGCCAATTGAGCTTAAACGGGCCGCTGAGTGAACTGGAGACGCTGGGCACCTGAGCGCTGAGTTGCCCGCTGAGCCCTTTGGTGAGATCAACCGCCCCACTGCCGTTGGCGCTGATGCCCGCCAAGCCCAACGCGTCAGCTCGCCACGTTCCCACAAATTGCCGGTTGGTGCTCACCGAGAGCGTGCCGCCTCCCGCTTCGTTCACACTGGCCTGTAAGCCTGAATCATTCAGCTTGCCCTGCGCCGCTAACGTCAGCGGCCCGATTTTGACGCCCTGAGCCTTGAACGCCAGATCGTTGAGCGGCCCGCTCACACCCAGCACGCCGCCGCCCGTTTCGCTGAAATTGGCCTGCACCCGGCCTTGCTTGAACTGCCCTTGACCGCTCAGGGTGAGTGGCCCGACCTTAACCGCTTGGGCCTTAATCGCCAGGTCGTTCGGCTGGCCGCTGACCGCGACTTTGCCGGTGACGCCGTAAAGGCTGAGTTCAAGCTGAGCGCTGAGCTGCAAGCTGGTCGGATTGAAGTTGGCCTGAACTGGCCCGCCAACGGCCCGACCTTGCAAGCTCACTTGGTTTTGCGCGTCGAGCTTCCCACTCAAATTCAAAGGTTCCTTGAGAAGTTGCCCGCCGAGGCTAAAACGTCCTCCTTGATTCGCCGTCCATTGGCCCGCCAGCGTCTGCACTTCGCCCAGCAAGTTGGTGGTGGCCTGCACGCTGGCTTGGCGGGTGTCGGTGCGGTAATCGGCCGCGCCATTGACCGTCAGGCCTGCCGCTTTCAAATTGCTGGCAACCACGCCAAACGTTTCGCCGTTCCAGCTCAGGCGTTGCTGACCGGCTTGCCAAGTGCCTGTGCGGGTCAGCCAATTGAGCTTGACGGGGCCGCTGAGCGAACTGGAGATCCTGGGCACCTGAGCGCTGAGTTGCCCGCTGAGTCCCTTGGTGAGGTCAATCGCGCCGCTGCCGTTGGCGCTGATGCCCGCTAAGCCCAACCCGTCAGCCTGCCACGTTCCAACGAAGCGGCGATCAGTCTCCACCGAGACGGAGCCGCCCGCCGCTTCATCCAAACTGGCCTGTAAGCCTCTTTCGTTTAAGCGGCCCCGCCCACTGAACGTCAGCGGCCCGACTTTGAGTTGCGAAGCGCTCAGTGCTAGATCGTTGATCTTGCCCGCCACCGAGAGCCGGCCCGTCAGGGTGTAAACGTCGGGGCGCAGCGTCGCGCTCAGCTCGCGCTGGGTGAGTTGATAACTGGCTTCTACCGGCCCGCCGAGGCCCGTGCCCGCCACTGTCAGTTTGTTTTTGGCGTTGATCTGGCCGCTCAAGTTCAGCGGCTTTCGAAGCAGTTGGCCGCTCAGCGTGACTGCGCCGCTTTTGTTGAAGGTCCAGTTGCCCGCGATCTGCTGGCGTTCACCCAGCAAACGGGCCTGCGCTCCGAACCGCAAGGTATTTTGCTGAATGTGCCCTTTGGCAAAGGCGAAAGCGTAGTCGGCCCCCAACTCACGGTAAGGAATATTGACGAATTGGCCCTGAGCGCTTTTAAGCTGGGCGCTGGCCTTCACGGTCTTCCAGCCGCTGATGTGCGCCGAGAGCTGCACCGCGCCGCTGGCAGGCAACTTAAGGGCTTTGCCCAAAGCGGTCAAGGTCGGGCTGGCCTGGGCCCTGACCTCAAAGCGCTGGGCGGCCAGATCCACTTTGGCCTGTGCCGTGACGGGGCCGCCCAAGCCTTGCCCGCTGACTTGCCCCTGAATCACGTCCCCCCGGTGGGTAAACTGGCCTGAGACTGGCTCAATCTCCACAAACTTGGCTTCAGGAACCCGCACCGCGCCGCCGACCAGCTTGAAATCGCCTTCCAGCTGGCCGCCGCTGAGCCGGTACTGCCCCGTGACCTGTCCCGCCGTAACGCCGCCGGGTCGCCAGTAAAAGTTGATCAGGCGGGCGTCGGCCGAAAAGTCGGCTTTGCCGCTCAGCTCGCCGTTTTTCTCGGCGTACTTCAGGGCCGCGCTCACATCGCCGTAGTCGGTTTGCCCGCTGAGTTCGAGTTGGCCCTGATGGTCGCCGGTGCTGCTGCCCGACACGGCGAAGTGCCCGTTGGGAATCTCCATTCCTTTGCCGTTCAAGTTGAGGCGCATCTCTTTGATGGAGACGTTTCCCGGCAAAATGGTCAGCGGCAAGCTGGGCGCTGATCCCGCGCTTTTCTTGAAAAGGTCTTTGAGGGTCAAATTGATGACGCCGCCGCTGAGGCCCAGATTCAGCCGCACTGTTTTGTCGCCGAGGCTCAGCGTCGCGAGGCCCACTTGGGCTTGCTCGGCCCGCACACTCACGCCCGGCCCCTTGACACTCAGGCCGTGCGCCGAGACATTCCACAGCGGCCCGCTGACGGACGCCGCCGAAAGCTGATAAGGGCCGCCCACTCTGGTGAGCAGGGCTGGGCCGTAGAGGGCTGGGCCAAACGCGATCAGCAGGAGCGCCGCCACCAGCAACACAGCAAAAATTTGAGCGAGGCGGCGCAGAATCACAGCGCTCATTCTAAGGTCTGCGTGATGAGCCGAGTGCGCCTCATACTCACAGCCTCATCAGAAAGAATGGACTCGAATAAGTCGGCTTTCACAAATACTGTAGAGTCCATTTCGCCGCGCCGCTCAGTCTTCCGGCGCGGGCCAAAGCCGCAGCGTCGGGAGCGGGGTCTTGCCGCCACAGGTAAGCGCTGACCCGCTCGGCAAAGTCGGCTTGGTCGTACTTGGCGGCAGGCAGCAGCGTTTGAATGATGCTGCCGCCGCTGACCCGGTACACCGCGCCGTAAAGCTGGCCTTTGCGGGCGTCCAGCGAGACGGCCTGCTCACCTTCATGCTGGACGTCGATCAGACTCTCCAAGGTGCCGACGCCCAGCACGGGCGCACCGATGGCGCGGCCCAGTCCCAGCGCGTAGCTGGCCCCCACCCGCACGCCGGTATAGGACCCCGGCCCAGTGCCGATCACGATTTGCTGCACGGCGCTTTTGGGCAGATTGGCGGCCGTAAGCAGCGCTTCCAGAGCGGCAGGAAGCTGCTCGGCATGGGCACGCCCGACTTGACGCACTTCGTAAAATTCGCCGTGCGGCGTCAGCAAGCCCAGCGCCAGATAAGGCGTGGCCGTTTCGATGGCAAGGGTAATGGGGGCAGAAGATAAGTTCATTTGGTTTGGGGCCTTCGGTGAGTGCTTTTGGTTAAGAACATGCAGCGCCTTATTCAGTCCTCTTTCAAGTACCCCGCGCCGATGAGTTCTTTGAGGAGGGCTTCCAGATCGTGCAGGGCAACGTCACGGCGCAGGGCGTATTCGGCGGGAGTCAGGCCGTCCACTAGGGCTTTTTGGAAACTCAACCCGTCTTGGCCGTAGCGGGCGCGGAAGCTCTGGTAAGCGGCGGTAATGGCGTTGACCGCGTCGCGTCCGCGCAAAGTCGCGACGTAGCCGTGATGCGCCCAGCCCGCCAAGCTGCGCGGCAAAATGAGCGTCTGTGGGCGCAGCGGCGCGGGAAAAGCCCCCTCATACGACAGGCCGGCGGGCAAGGTCGCCACCACTTGCCCCTGATCGTAAAACACCGCTTCGCCGGGGCGCGAGTGCAGCCCGGTAAAATCGTCGGTAAGGTTGAATTTCCACGCCCGGCTGCCCACCCCACTGAGAATGTGAGCGAGGCGCTGATCGAGCGGGTAAGCCGAGAGCGGCGCACCCTGGTCGTAGAGGTGCAGCAGCTCGCCCAGCGCCTGCTCTCCGGTACTGCTCAGGCCCGCCGCCGCCACGGTGCGGCCTTCGTAGACCAGCACGTAAGCGGCCTGCTCACCGAGGCCCGCGTGCAAAAAGCCGTACCAATTCTGGTCGTGCAAAAAGCGCAGGAAGTCGTGTAAGTTGCAAAATCCTGTTTGGATGCCGGTGTGGCTCGGCGTCACGGCAGGCAGAAAGCGGGCCAGAAACGGCGTGGTGCCGGGAAACATCGGTGTGAGCGCCGTGACCATCATGGTGCTCGCGCTCCCCACTTGCGCCTGCGGCGAGACGCTGAGGTGCAGCTCCGTTTTGCCGTCCGTGTCCACAGAGGACTTGGCGCTGCTTTCACGGCCTTCCACCAGCAGGTCTTCCGGCAAAATCAAACCGTCGAGCAGGCCCGCGAGGCTGCTGTCGCCGCTTTCTGCCTCAGGCTGCGGTGTTTTTTCGGTGAGGGGTTGTTCGGGCACGTTGCGGCGCGGGGCCGCGCGGCGCTTGGCGTCTTTGCCTTCGCCTTCAGGCTGAGGATTATTGGTCACGGGAGCCGTCTCCTTGGGCTTTGGCTGGGCCAGCACTCTTGAGTTCGGCACGGTAGCGGGCCGCGTTGGCGACGTAGTTGGCGGCGTTGCCTGCCGCGTCCACGGCCTTGATGACTTTGGCCGGCACGCCCACTGCCAGCATTCCGTCCGGCACTTCGCGGCCTTCGGGGAGCAGCGCCCCCGCGCCCAGCACCGCGCCCTTGCCGAGGCGGCTGCCGTTGAGCATCACCGCGCCCATTCCCACCAAGCTGCCGTCTGCGCAGACCGCGCCGTGAACGATGGCGCGGTGGCCTACCGTCACGTTCTGGCCGAGGGTGCAGGGAAAGCCGGGGTCGGTGTGCAGCACCGCGCCGTCTTGCACGTTGCTGCCTTCTCCCACCGTGATGGCTTCCAGGTCGCCACGCAGCACCGCGCCAAACCACACCGAGGCGTTTTGGCCGATCACCACGTTCCCGATCACGTCGGCGCTGGGGGCAATAAACGCCGAGTCGTCAATCTGAGGCGCAAAGCCTTCCAAACTGTGCAGGCTCATCCTTCACGCTCAGCTTGCTTGAGAGCGGCGCGGAGCAGCTCGCGGTCTTCACCGAAGCTCAGCGTGGTCAGCGCTTCGTCGGCGCTTACGAAACCGCCCTCGATAAACGTGCTTTCGAGTTCGCCTGCTTCGGTGCTGGCCTCCATCAAAAACCAACTGATGGCTCTGGCCTCGCCCCGGTCATTGGTGTAGTGGGTGGTGGGCAACTCGCCAGCGATGCTGGCCTGCACGCCGGTTTCTTCTTGCACCTCACGCACGGCGGCTTGCTGGGCGCTTTCGCCCGCTTCGAGGTGGCCTTTGGGAAAAGCCCAGTCGCCGCTTTTGTAGCGCACCAGCAGTACCCGGCGGCCGCGCAGCACCACGCCGCCCGCTCCCGGTACCGGCACTTGAGACGTGGGGGAAGATGAAATCATTTCAGCAGTATAAGGGTGAGTTCAAGCTGAGGGCCGGTGGGGGAGGCAAAACGAGTCGGGGGCCGTTGGTAAATGCTGGGCCAATCTTTTTTTAGGTCTGGTCAGGGCGCTCACGCTAGGCTGGGGTTATGCAAACTGAATACAAAGGCCGTCTGATTCAAGCCGATCAAGTGGATGTGGCGCTGCCCTCCTCGTGGGGCGGCAGAGACGACGGGCCGCAGGGCTGGATCAAGGTGGACGGCGTAGACGTGACCGACCAAGTCGCGGTGGAAGGCGGCGACCTCGAAACCCACGTTCAGCGGGCCAAAGCACTGATCGATTCGGGCGAGATTTAGAGCGCTGGGCAGCGCTGCCGACTTCATTGCCGCGAATCTATTTGCTGAACTGCCCAAGCATTGCCGTCTGGATCGCTAAAGAAGATGAAGCCGACGTAGTTGAGCGACTCATTGGCATCAGCAGTTCTACGCCCACCCGCGCTCATGACACTCACTTCACTGACCTTCACACCGCGCAGGGCCAGTTCGGCATGGGCAGCCCGAATATCTTTGACAACCAGTTGTAATCCCTTGAGTGAGCCAGCCGCCATTTGGTTCAGCGACGTTCCAAACACAACCGAACAACCTGACCCCGGTGGTGTGAGTTGCACAATGCGCGAAGTCGGGCTGATTTGGGTGTCGTGATCCACCTTAAAGCCGAGCTGCTCGGCATAAAAAGCTTTAGCACGGTTTATGTCAGTTACCGGCAATACCACCACTTCAAGCGTCCAGTTCACCTTCTCCTCCCGTGATTCAGTCTCCCGCTCTTTCGAGTGTTCCGGTTGCCCGTCCCAGTTGTGTTCTGGGCGTCAACCCGTCAGCGCGGATCATCCGGCGCACTTCTTGGCAGCGGCAAGACGGATAAGTACAGAGCATACCCTCGGGATGCCGGGCCAAAAACGCCTGTACGCCGTCCACCAGGTCGCGCACGCGGTAAGCACTGAGCTGGGCGCGGCCCACCGTGACGTGGCGGCCCTGCACGTGCGGCGCGATATTTTCAAAATCTGCTGAGCAATTGGGAAAAGCCGTCGGCACCACTTGGCCGCTGAGCGGCACGTAGCGCGTCAGCAGCGGCACGCCCGCCAAATACTCGCCGTAATGCAAAGTGGTGTTGCTGGAATGATCCACGCCGAGCAGCAGCGCCACCGCGTCGAGGTCGTAGAGCGCTCCAATCGGGCCATATGGACTGAGCAGCGACTGCGCTTCCACGACGGCGCGGGCTTCTTGGCCCACCGCTACGAAACTCAACGCCGGATGAAAAGAGCGCAGCGCGTCGGGCCGCTCGACGAGCAGTTGCGGCAGCCGCCCGATGTCGCGGCTGACCCGGCTTTCGCGGCTAAAATGGGCGTAAATGGTCGAGGTCGGCGCACGTAGCAAAGTCGCGTAAGTAAACGAAGGTGCGCTAAGGGTGGCGGTGCGGCGCATCAGTTCGCCGAGCAGCGCGGGTGCTCCGCCCTCGACCTGCCCGAAGGCCCGCAGGCTGGCGTGAACAATGGCGTGCTGAGTGCCGTCTAGCCCGAGCGCCGATAGCCCCTCAGCCAGCATGGCGGGCGTGACTTGCGGGCGGCGCAGCATGTTGAGCATAAACAGCAGTTTAGCGCGGAAAGTGGGAAGTGAGAGCGGCGTATACGCAGGAGTGAGTCGCCATTCAAAAAGCCAAAGAAATGGCCAAGCCCTAAGGGGTTTGGTGTCAGTTCTTTTCCGTAAAGGTGACAAGCCACGAGCTGAGCGCCAAAAAGGAGGCCACCGAACTTTTCTCCGGCGGCCTCTCTTAACGTTGAAATCCTACTTCACAAACAACATCTGCCTATAGGTCGGCATCGGCCAGTGTTTGGCGGCAACGACTTTTTCCAGTTTGTCGGCGGCCACCCGCACCGCCTGCATAGCGGGCAGCACGTTGCTCTGCATGTGGTGGGCCTTGTCGTGAATTTCTTCGCCGCCCTCCGCCGCGTTTTCCCCGCGCAACTTGCACACGGCGTCGTACATCTCGTCGGCAGCGGCGGCCACTTCTTCAGAGATGGCGGCGGCGGCCCTGCCCTGCTTGATGCCGCTCAACTCGGCCAAGTACGCCAGCGCAGCGGGCATGATCTGGGTGGCGGCCACCGACTCGGTGGTTTCGCCCTCGATATTGACGCTCTTGAAGTAGATGTCGTACATGATCTCTTGGCGGGCGGCCAGTTCACGGTCACTCAGGACGTGGTACTTGGCAAACAGCTCGGCGTTTTTGGCGTCGGTCAAATGCGCGATGGCGTCCAAGCTGGTTCGCATGTTGAGCAGGCCGCGCTCGTGCTCGGCTTCTTGGTGCCACTCGTCGGCGTAGCCGTCACCGTTAAACACGATGCGCCTGTGCTTTTCGTAGGTCGCTTTGACCAGTTCGCCCACCGCCGCCTGAAGATCCATGCCGCTGTCGAGCTTGGCTTTGAGTTCGGCACTCAGCGCCTGCACCGCGTCGGCCACGACGGTGTTGAGCACCGTGACCGGAAAGGAAACGCTCTGCGAGCTGCCCACCGCGCGGAACTCGAACTTGTTGCCGGTGAAGGCAAACGGGCTGGTGCGGTTGCGGTCTCCAGCGTGACGTGGAATTTGCGGCAACACATTAGAGCCCAGGCCCAAAAAGCCCGCTGCTGCGCCGCGCCCGCCCACACCGCTGGAAATCCTGTCCAAGATTTCGGTGAGTTCGCTGCCCAAAAAGATGCTGATAATCGCAGGCGGCGCTTCATTGGCCCCCAAGCGGTGATCGTTGTTGGCCGAGGCCACGCTGATTCTGAGCAGGTCTTGGTGTTCGTCCACCCCTTTGATGATCGCCGAGCAAAAAAACAGAAACTGCAAGTTCTCGTGCGGGGTCGCGCCGGGTTCAAGAAGATTGTCGCCCAAATCGGTGCCCATGCTCCAGTTGCAGTGCTTACCGGAGCCGTTGATGCCCGCGAAGGGTTTTTCGTGCATCAGGGCCACCAAGCCGTATTTGCGGGCGGTGTTGCGCAGAATTTGCATAATCAGTTGTTGGTGGTCGGCGGCCACGTTGCTGTGCTCGTAAACCGGAGCGATCTCGAACTGGCCCGGCGCGACTTCGTTGTGGCGGGTCTTGACCGGAATGCCCAGTGCGTAGAGCTGCAACTCCGAATCGGTCATGAAGCTCAGCACCCGGTCAGGAATCGCGCCGAAATAATGGTCTTCGAGTTCTTGGCCGCGCGGGGGCTTTGCGCCAAATAAGGTGCGGCCCGTCATCACCAAATCGGGGCGGCGGTAGAAATAGTCTTCGTCAATCAAAAAGTATTCCTGCTCCACACCAAGGCTGCTGCTGACCCGGCTCACCGGCTTTTCAAACAAACTGAGCGCCGGAACCACCGCTTTGTTGAGCGCTTCGATGGAGCGTAGCAGCGGGGTCTTGAGGTCGAGCGCTTCGCCGGTCCACGAGGCAAAGGCCGTGGGGATGCACAGGGTCGCGCCGTTGGCGTGGCGCATGATAAAGGCCGGGCTGCTCGGGTCCCAGGCGGTATAACCCCGCGCCTCGAAAGTGGCTCGCAGGCCGCCCGAAGGAAAACTGGACGCGTCGGGTTCAGCCTGAATCAGTTCGCTGCCGGAAAACTGGGCGAGTGCCGTACCGTCGCTGCTGGGCGTCAAAAAGCTGTCGTGCTTCTCGGCGGTGCCGCCGGTCAGGGGCTGAAACCAGTGGGTGTAGTGGGTGGCTCCCTTGTCCATCGCCCAAGTTTTCATGGCCAGAGCCACCGCGTCGGCGATTTTGGAATCCAGCGTCTCGCCGCGCTCCAAGGTGGCCTGCAAGCTTTTGAACATTGGCTTAGAGAGGCGCTGGCGCAGGGTTTCGAGCGTCAGAACATCTGAGCCAAACACTTCGCTCATCACTTGGCTGGGGCTGTAGTGCTGCTCAACGTCGACCCGCCAGTTCCGGGCGGCGGCGACGACTTCAAAGTCTTGGTTCATGCGTTCTCCTTGGGTGCGATGCTGAGGATGCAGGACTGAGCAGGTTTGAGCCTTTCTGGAAAGGAGTCGCGCTTTTGGGCAAAAGGTCTCAAAGTCTTCCGGCTTCGTGTAAGTATAAAGGACAGCAGAAAACGGCGTCAACGATTTGTCAGACAACTTGTCTCTTTCCGACCTATTTGGCCGAAATAACCCAAGCTGCGGCGCGTTTTGGCCCTGTGACTCAGAACATCTTGCCAGCTTTGCTGATACATTTTGCAAGGCATAGATGGCGTTCAGTGCCCCTGATCAACTTGGCCGCCAAGAGCCTGAGCGCCCCCAGCAGGCCAGTTGGCTAAAATAATGGAGCCTTCACTTTCCTCCCTGCTTCCCCCACCCTCACTTTCTTTTACTCGCTGCGAGGTTTTTATGAACTCAGCCGAATCCGTTTCACCGACCCAAGCCGAAATCTTGCAGCGGCTGCACGATGGCCACGTCAACTTCTTGCGCCTGCAATTTAGCGACGTGCTGGGCACCGTCAAGAATATCGAGGTGCCGCGCAGCCAATTTGAAAAAGCCCTCTCCGGCAGCGTGATGTTTGACGGATCTTCCATTCAGGGCTTTACCCGCATCGAAGAATCCGACATGCTGCTCTCGCCCGACCTCTCCACTTTTTTGATTTACCCACAGTTCTCGCGCGAAGAGGGCGAGCGCGGCAAAGTCGCCCGGATCATCTGCGACGTGCTGCTACCGTCAGGCGAGCCGTTTACTGGCGATCCGCGCCACGTCCTCAAGCGCCAGATCGCCAAAGCCGCCGAAAGTGGGTTGAAGCTTTTTGCAGGCACCGAGCCGGAATTCTTTTTGTTCGAGCGCGGCGAGGGCGGGCGCGGCACCACCCTGACCAACGATCAGGCCGGGTACTTCGATCTGGCCCCGATTGATAAAGGCGAGCGCATCCGCCGCGAAATCACCAACAAACTCGTTGAGATGGGTTTTGAAATCGAGGGCGCCCACCACGAAGCCGCGCCGGGCCAGCACGAGATCGATTTCCGCTACCAAGACGCGCTGGCCGCCGCCGACGCCATCAGCACCTTCAAGTTCGTGGTCAAACGGGTGGCGCTGGAATACGGCCTGCTGGCCAGCTTCTTGCCCAAGCCGGTGGCGGGCGTCAACGGCAGCGGCCTCCACGTTCACCTCTCTCTTTTCAGAGGCGGTGACAATACCTTTTACGACAAAGCCGGCGAATTTGAGCTTTCCGACACCGCGCTGCACTTTATCGGCGGTCTGCTCGAACACGCCCCCGGCATGTGTGCCGTGACCAACCCGACGGTCAATTCCTTTAAGCGCCTGGTGCCGGGCTTTGAAGCGCCGGTCAATGTGGCGTGGAGCACGTCCAACCGCTCGGCGCTGGTGCGAGTACCGGCCAAACGCGGCAACTCTACCCGGGCCGAATTCCGCTTGCCCGATCCGAGCTGCAATCCCTATCTGGCCTTGGCGGTGATGCTGGCGGCGGGCCTTGACGGCATCGCGCAAAAAACCGTGCCGCCGCCGGCTATCCAGCGCAACATCTACCAGATGACGGTGCGCGAAAAGCGCCACCACCGCGTCCGCGAGCTGCCGCGCGACCTTTACGACGCTCTCGACGACTTGGAGCGCGACGAGGTGATTGCCGGGGCGCTGGGCGCTCACGCTTTAGAGCACTATCTGCGGGCCAAGCGGGCCGAGTGGCGCAGCTACGCTTCGGTGGTTCACCCCTGGGAGATTGGGCAGTATCTCGAATTGGTCTGAGCCCAGCGCTGAATCTTGCTCTGAGCAGGCCAGCTGATGAGTAATAGAGCGTTAAATGAGTGAGAATTGCTCAGTCCTTGATCAGCTCGCAATAATATACCCTCCGATCAATGTTTATTTAAAGACAATTGCGTGGCAGGCCATGAGTCCAACATTGACATCGCATTAAGTACCTCATACACTGTCCCCAGTTCCCACTTAACCTGTTGCCGCTTTGACGGCACTTGGAGGCTTATGAAAAAAACCAGTATTCTTGCCCTGACGTTGATCGGTAGCTTGGCTTTAGGTTCGGCCAGCGCCCAGACCTCCCTCAAGATCGCCAGCCTCTCCCCGCTCTCCGGCGGCCAGTCCGACCTTGGCTCGCAAATCAAGAACGGCGCTCAGCTCGCCGTCAACGAATACGTCCCCCAGTTCAAAAAACTCGGCTACGATCTCAGCCTGACCGGCTATGACGACCAAGCCGATCCTGCTACCGGCACCGCCGCCGCCCGCAAAATTGCCGCCGACACCAGCATTTTGGCCGTCGTAGGTACCCTGAACTCCGGCGTGGCAATTCCTTCCAGCGCCGCCTTGGCTCCCAGCCACGTGGCTATGGTCAGCCCGGCCAACACCGCCAACCAGGTCACCGACCGCGGCCTCAAGAACATGAACCGCATCGTGGCCCGTGACGACGCTCAGGGCCCCGCCGGAGCCAACTTCATGTTGACCAAGCTCAAAGCCAAGAGCGTCTACCTCCTCAATGACAAAACCGCCTACGGCGAAGGCCTGACGGCGGAAGTCAAGAAGGCCCTGCTCGCCAAGAACGCCAAGATTTCCGGCGACGAAGGCACCGAAGAAAAAAGCGATTTCTCGGCCATCATTCAGAAGATCAAGCTGACCAAGCCTGATGCCATTTACTTCGGCGGCATCTACAACCAAGTCGGCGTGTTCGTCAAGCAGCTGCGTGAAGCGGGCGTCAGCATTCCGTTGGTCGGCGGCGACGGCCTCGACAGCGAGCAGATGGTCACCATCGGCGGTAAAGGCTCAGACAACGTCTACTACACCACCGTGGCGGCCCCTGCCGACGCGCTGCCCGCCGCCAAGAAAGTCGCTGACGCGTACAGCAAGGCTTACGGCAAGGACATTCAGGGCTTCGGCATCTTCGGTTACGACGCTGCCAAAGTGGTGCTGCAGGGCATTTTGCTGGCCTCCAAAGACAACGGCAACAAGCTCCCCAGCCGAGAGCAAGTCGAAACCGCCATGCGTAAAGTCCGCGCCACCGGCCTGCTCTCCGGCACGGTGCAGTTCAACAGCATGGGCGACCGCAAAGCCGCCAAGATGTACATCATGAACATCAGCGCGGGCAAGTTCAACCTCGATTCCACCCTCAACGTCAAGTCTCCCGTCAACTAAACCCTGTAGGCTTCGCGGCTTTGCAGTGAGGGGCCGCGCAACAGGGGCTGGGCAATGTGCCCGGCCCCTTTTTTGAATAACCAAACCTGACGCTGAACTGACTTTGGGAGCGGCCTGTGCGCCGCAAAGGGGGAACTCACTTGGATTTTGCAACACTCGCGCCATTTTTGGTCGGGGTGATTATCAGCGGCTTGGTGCTCGGCTTTGTCTACGCCATTATTGCGCTGGGCTACACCATGGTGTACGGCGTTTTGCAGCTCATCAACTTCGCTCACTCGGAAGTCTTCGTGACCGGCGCAGTGGTGGGCTTCGAGATCTTCCGGGTACTGGCCGACAACCCCATGAACGGGTATCTCAAGCTCCTGATCGCGCTGATCGCGGCGATGGCGGCGTCGGGCGGGCTCAACGTCCTCATCGAGCGCCTGGCTTACCGTCCGCTGCGTAACGCGCCCCGTTTGGTGCCGCTGATTACCGCTATCGGCGTTTCGCTGATCTTGCAAGACTTGATCCGCATTATCGAAGGCTTTCAGGGACGCTTCGATTTGACGTATCAGTTGCCGCAGGGCTTCAGCACTCCGTTTTGCGGCCCCGAAAGTAGCTGTGTCAGCGTTGGTAATTTCCTGTCCAAAATCGGCATCAGCCTCCAGATCAAAGAAGTCGTGATGGTCTTGGTGGCGCTGCTCTCGCTGGCCGCCCTCAATTACCTGGTGAACTTCACCAAACTGGGCCGCGCCATCCGCGCCGTTGCTCAAGACCGCGTTACGGCTGGCCTGATGGGCATTGACGCCAACGGCATCATCAGCCTGACCTTCTTGATCGGCGGGGCGCTCGGCGGCGTCAGCGGCGTGCTGTTCGGTCTCAAGTTCGGCACCGTCAATGCGTACTCGGGCTTTGATCCGGGCATCATCGCTTTCACGGCGGCTGTGTTGGGCGGCATCGGCTCGATTCCCGGCGCGGTGCTGGGCGGCTTGGTGCTGGGCGTGATTCAAAACCTCATCGGCGTGACCAACATCCTCGGCGACGCGCTGGGCATTGCCAACCTCGGCGTCATTGATTCGTCGTATCAGCGCATCGGCGGCTTTTTGGTGCTGGTGCTGATCCTGATCTTCAAACCCACCGGGCTGCTGGGCCGCAGCAATGTGGAGAAAGTATGAACGCGGGGAAAGTATGACTGCCATCCGTCCGGGTTCGCAGCCGCCTATCAGTGCGCCTGACCGCAGCATTTGGCTGATCGTCATCGCGGTGATCAGCAGCGCCCTCTTGCTGGTGAGTCAGGAGCAAAATTGGCTGGCCGCTCTTCCCTCAGCCGTCCGCAATTTCCTCAAAAACCCCTTGGTCGCCTCGCTGGTTCTCACCCTCTTTTTGGCGAATTTGCTGTTCGCTTACCGCTGGAAAGCCCACCTCTGGGCCAAACTGCTGGTCGGCGGGCTGAGCCTGTTTCTGATTTTGCCCTGGGCTGGGCGCGACAACACCTCGGTGCTGGATTTGGCGATTCAAATCGGCATTTTCGCCGCGCTGTCGCTGGGCCTCAACATCGTGGTGGGCCTCGCGGGACTGCTCGACCTCGGCTACATCGCCTTCTTTGCCGTGGGCGCATACACCTGGGGCATTTTTGGCAGCGGACAGATCGGCAAAGTGCTGACTTACTTCAAGGACAATGGCGGCAATAACGGCCCGGTAGTAGCGCTGGGTGGCTTGGTGCTGGTCATTATTACTGCGCTGAGCTTGCGGGCCATCAACCGGGTCAAGGGCAAACGCCCACCGCTGACCAGTGCAGCGTTTTTGCTGGCGGCGTTTGGTCTCCTGGCCGGCGTGACTTTGTTGGTGCGCGGCATCGTCGTTTTGGCTTCGGCCAACGCGGCGGGGTTTGCGAGCGGTGTCAATCCCAATTTCTTCTGGCTGTTTCTGATTTTGGCGGTGGCGGCGGCGGCCAGCGTCGGCGTGCTGATCGGTTTGCCGGTCCTCAAGCTCAAGGGCGATTACCTCGCCATCATCACACTGGGCCTCGGCGAAGTGATCCGGGTGCTGGCCAACAACCTCAGCACCTATTCCAACGGCTCGCAGGGCATCACGCCCATCGGCTCAGCTTCGGTGCCGTGGTTTGACTCTCTGGCTGCGGCACTGGGCTTTTCACCAGCACAGTACAATCTGTTTTTCCTGTATTTCGTGGTGCTGGCGATTATCGCCATTATCATTCTGGCCAATATGCGGCTTGACCGCTCCAAAATTGGCCGGGCCTGGATCGCCATCCGCGAAGACGAAGTTGCCGCGCAGGCGATGGGCATTCCGCTGGTGAAGACCAAGCTGATCGCCTTTGCCACCGGCGCAAGTTTTGCTGGCGTCATGGGCGTGATTTTTGCGGCCAAGCAGGGCTTCATCAGCCCCGAATCGTTTATTCTCAACCAATCCATCTCGGTGCTGAGTATGGTGGTGCTCGGCGGCCTCGGCAGCATTCCCGGCGTAATTTTGGGAGCCGCCGTCGTGACCATTCTCAACATCAGCTTGCTGCCTTCTTTGGGTGAAGCCACCGCCAGCCTGAATTTGCCGCCGCAGGTCAATCCGGCGCAGCTCCAGCGCTTGGTGTTCGGCAGCATCTTGGTGGCGATGATGCTCTTCAGGCCAGAAGGTCTGCTGCCCAGTGTCCGGCAGCGCCGCATGATGCACGAAGACGACGACCCGACCGACAACCAAACGCCGCAGGACTCGATCGCGGGCGAACTCAATCCCGAAAATGCGGCGGAAGTCTACTCACCGGGCGTGGCGACCCGGGCCGACGATGAGCGCGGCGGAGGTACACAATGACGGCTGCTGCGCGTCCCAATCTCGGCAAGTCGGCGGCTTCCGGCAACATCTTGAGCATCAAAGGGCTGACCAAAATCTTCGGCGGCCTGACGGCGGTCAACAACGTCGATCTCGAAATTCCGCGCCAGAGCATCGTCAGCGTGATCGGCCCCAACGGTGCGGGTAAAACCACGTTCTTCAACATGATCACTGGCATCTATGAGCCGTCCAGCGGCACAGTGGATCTCGACGGCGAAAATCTGATTGGCCTGCGGCCCGATCAGGTCACGGCGGCAGGCATCGCCCGCACCTTTCAGAACATCCGGCTGTTCGCCTCGATGGACAGCCAAGAAAACGTGATGGTGGGCCGTCACTCGCGCCTCAAGGCCACCTACATCGATTCGCTGCTGCGAACCAAGCGTTTTCACGAATCGGAAAAAGAAGCCGAGGACGTGGCCAATTTGATGCTGGAGTTTGTCGGTCTGGCCCGTTTCCGGCATGATCTGGCCACCAACTTGCCTTACGGCGATCAGCGCAAGCTCGAAATCGCCCGTGCACTGGCGACCAGTCCCAAACTGGTGCTGCTCGACGAACCGGCCGCAGGCATGAACCCCCGCGAAACCGAAGAACTCAAGAGCCTGATTCGCCGCATCCGTGACGATCTGGGCGTGACCGTTTGCCTGATCGAACACGATATGCGCTTGGTCATGACCCTGAGCGAACACATCACCGTACTCGATTACGGCACCAAGATCGCCGAAGGGCTGCCGCACGAAATCCGCAACAATCCCAAAGTCATGGAAGCGTACTTGGGACGCGGCGCGGTGGCGGGCGAGTACGGCAAAGAAGAAGTTGTTAAAGGGAGTGCGAATGCTTGAATTGAAGGGCGTTCACACCTATTACGGCCACATTCACGCGCTCAAAGGCATCGATGTGCTGGTGCCCGACGGCGAGATCGTGGCGCTGATCGGCGGCAACGGCGCGGGCAAAACCACTACACTCCGCACGGTGAGCGGAATGCTCAAGCCCAAGCTGGGCAGCGTCACCATGCAGGGCAAAGACATCTCGGGCATGCCGGCCCACCAGATTATGCAGATGGGCATGAGCCATGTGCCGGAAGGCCGCCGCATTTTCCCGCAGCTGACTGTCCGCGAGAACTTGGAGATCGGAGCGCACACCGTCACCGACCGTAAAGTCGTCGAGGAGCGCATCCAAGAAGGCTTTACCTATTTCCCGCGCCTCAAAGAGCGCGAGAACCAGCTTGGCGGCACCATGTCCGGCGGCGAACAGCAGATGCTGGCGATTGCCCGCGCCCTGATGGTCAATCCCAAGCTGCTGCTCCTCGACGAGCCGAGCATGGGGCTCTCGCCGCTGTTCGTGGAAGCGATTTTCGACATCATCGTCGAACTCAACGCCAAGCGCAAAACCACCATCTTGCTGGTGGAGCAAAACGCCCAGATGGCGCTCTCGGTGGCCAAGCACGCCTACGTGCTGCAAACTGGCGAGGTCAAGTTGTCGGGCAACGCGTCGGACATTGCCGAAGACGAGAGCGTCAGAAAAGCCTACTTGGGCGAGGACTAGCAGCGAGCAAAGACTGTCCTCACACGCTATAGTACGGCTCACCGCTCAACTCACATTCTTTTGGAGGATTCATGAAACGAAACAACCGTACCCTGAAAAACGTTCTTTTAACTGCTCTTTTGGCCGCCTCAGCGGGCCTGAGCGCCCAAGCCGCCACCCTGGTCTACGGCAACAACGGCGACCCGGTCAGCTTGGAGTCCGGCAACATCACCGACGGCATCTCGATTTTGGTGCAGCACCAGATCTACGACACCCTCGTTCACTTCAAAGACGGCACCACCGACACCATTCCGGGTCTGGCGACCTCGTGGAAGGCCAACGCCGACGCGACTTCGTGGACGTTTAACCTGCGTAAGGGCGTCAAATTCCAAGACGGCACTCCGTTTAACGCCGACGCGGTGGTCTTTAACTGGCAGCGCTTCTTCGATCCCAAAAACCAGTACGGCTACCGCGATCAGGGCCGCACCTACGAAATCGTCGGGCAACTCCTCGGCGGTTTCAAGGGCGACAAGGGAGCTGTCATCAAAGACATCGTCAAAGTCAACGACTACACGGTGCGCTTTGATCTGACCGGCTCCAGCTCGGTGCTGCCTTCGGTGGTCGGCGCGGGCTACTTCGGCATCGCCTCGCCAGCAGCCATCAAAAAAGACGGAGCCAAGTACGGCACCCCCACCAGCACGCCGGTCGGCACCGGCCCGTTCAGCTTCGTGTCGTGGAAGACCGGCGACAGAGTCACGCTCAAGGCCAACACCGCTTACTGGGGTGCCAAGCCCAAAGTCGACACGCTGGTGATCCGCTCGATCAAAGACGCCAGCCAGCGCCTCAACGAACTCAAGGCCGGCACCATTGATTTCACCGCTGATTTGTCGCCCGACAGCCTCAAGCAAGTCACCTCCGACAAGACCTTGGTGGCGGTTCGCAAGCCCAGCTTCAACGTCGGGTTCCTGAGCCTCAACAACTCCAACCAGTACCTCAAGAACGACAAGGTGCGCCAGGCCATCAGCATGGCCATCAACAAAAAAGCCATCGTGGACGCCTTCTGGAACGGTCTGGGTGTTTCCAGCGCCAGCTTCTTGCCGCCGGTGCTGAGCTGGGCCAACTCCAAGAACGTGCCGGCCGATTACAAGTACGACCCCGCCGCCGCCAAGAAGATGCTGGCCGACGCAGGCTACCCCAACGGCGTGAGCCTCGACTTGTGGTACATGCCGGTCAGCCGTCCCTACTTCCCCAACCCCAAGCCGATTGCCGAAGCGATGGCCGCCGACCTCTCGGCCATCGGCATCAAAGTTAACCTCAAGACCGAAGACTGGGCCAAGTACCTCGACGACCGCAATAAAGAGCCGGGCTTCGATATGTACATGATCGGCTGGACCGGCGATTACGGCGATCCGGATAACTTCTACGCCGCGTACTACGGCCCGAGCGCCGCCAACGACATCAACTTCAAATCGCCCGAACTCAACACCCTGCTCGATCAGGGCCGCGCCGCTGTGGGTCAGGCTGCCAAAGCCAAGATTTACTCGCAGATCCACGACATCACCTACAAAGCGGCCTACCGCTTGCCGATCGTGCACAGCCAGCCGCTGGCCGCCGAGCGCAGCTACGTCAAGGGCTGGGTTCCGAGCCCTCTGGGCAGCGAAGCATTCAACAAAATCTCTATCGTTGGGAAGTAACGCTTAACAAGAGAGGGCGGAGCGCCGGTGCGGCTCCGTCCTCTCTGTTTGCTTTTCCGCACATCACAGTCCACTTTTTCTTTGTGCTAAAGGAGTTCCGACTTGGCCGCTTACCTTATCCGCAGACTCCTCCGAACGCTTCTGGTGATGATCGGCATCAGCGTGGTGGTGTTCGCCTTCGTGCGCTCGATTCCCGGCGATCCGGCAGTGGCCATGCTGGGCGAGCGGGCCACCCCCGAAGCCTCAGCCCGGTTGCGCGAGCAGCTTGGCCTCAATCAGCCTTGGTTCATCAATTACAAAGACCCTGCCCACCTGTTTGACGCGCAGTATCCCAAATATGTGGGGGCACTCCTGCGCGGCGACCTCGGCAACGGCATCAAGAGCCAGATTCCAGTGGCCAGCGAGCTGAAGGTGCGCTTTCCGGCCACCGCCGAACTGGCCATCGGCGCAATTCTCTTCGCGCTGCTGATCGGGCTGCCAGCCGGCATCGTCGCCGCGCTGAGACGCAACACGCCCTGGGACAACCTCGCCACCACCGTCAGCTTGGTGGGGGTGAGCATGCCGGTGTTTTGGCTGGGGCTGCTGCTGTCGTGGTTTTTCGCGGTGGTGCTGGGCTGGCTGCCGCCGAGTGCGCGGCTAAGTATCGGCTACAGTATCGTGCCGATCACCGGCCTAGATGTCTTAGACGGCCTGCTGCGCGGTCAATTTGCCGCCGCTTGGGACGCCTTTACCCACCTGATCTTGCCGTCCATCGCGCTGGGCACCATTCCGATGGCGATCACCGCCCGCATCACCCGCAACTCGCTCTTGGAAGTGCTGGGCCAAGACTACGTGCGGACTGCGCGTGCCAAGGGTCTGCCTCCGCGCAGCGTGACGCTCAAGCACGCGCTGCGCAACGCGCTGCTGCCGGTGGTCACGGTGGTGGGCCTGCAAATAGGAGCGCTGCTCGGCGGCGCAGTGCTGACCGAGACCATCTTTTCGTGGCCGGGACTGGGGTCGTGGCTTTACGACGCCATTGCGCTGCGCGATTATCCGGTGATTCAGGGCGGAGTCATCTTTGCGGCGCTGATCGTCAGTGTGGTGAATTTGCTGGTTGATCTCAGTTACGCTTTCCTCGATCCGAGGATTCAGTACGGATGAAGGCCGTCCAAGCAGAAAAAACACGTTCAGGAGAAGCACTATGACTGTTGTCGCCGCCGTTCCCAAGCGCAAGAAGCAAGAAAACATCTTGTGGCGCAGATTCAAGAAGAGTGCTCCCGGCAAAGTAGGGGCCGTGATCGTGCTGTTTTTCGTGGTCATCGCGCTGCTCGCGCCGGTCTTGCAGCCTTACGACCCTTCCACCGACATCGATTACCGCTTCCGCCTCGCGCCGCCGAGCATTTCCGCGCTGTGGGACAATGACACCAAAGAGAAATACACCGACGCCGTCAGCGGTAAAGTTCAGTATTTTAAGCATCCGTTCGGCACGGATAATCTGGGCCGCGACATTGCCACGCGGGTGCTGCACGGCGCACGGGTCAGCCTCCAGATCGGGATTTTCGCCACGGTGCTGGCGCTGGTGACGGGCAGTTTGCTGGGCTTGCTGGCCGGATTTTACGGAGGCTGGATCGATACGGTGCTGGGCTATTTCAGCGACGTGATGCTGGCCTTTCCGAGTATTTTGCTCGCCATCGGCATTGTCAGTATCTCCAACCGCCCCGGCCTGACCACCGCCATGATCGCCGTGAGCGTGGTGCAAATTCCCATTTACTTGCGCCTGGCCCGCAGTGTGGTGCTGAGCGTGCGCGAGCGCGAGTTCGTGCAGGCCGCCAGCGCTCTGGGCGCGGGGCAGGGCCGCACCATCTTCAAGCACGTGCTGCCCAATAGCCTGACGCCGCTGATCGTGCAGGGAGCGCTCAGCATCGCCACGGCCACCATTGAGGCCGCCGCGCTGGGCTTTATCGGGCTGGGCGCTCAGCCGCCGACCCCCGAATGGGGCACCATGCTAGCCGATAGCCGTGAATACTACACCCAAGCGGCTTGGACGATGATCTTTCCAGGCTTGGCCATTTTGCTCACTGTGCTGGGCTTTAACTTGTTCGGCGACGGTTTGAGAGACGTGCTCGACCCGAGAAGCAACCAGTAACAGTCAGCGCAGCAGGGGCCGTTTCCTTTGGGAGGCGGCTCCTGCTGCCTACCCCCATGACACGATCCAAAAAAAGCCCGCGTCCGTAAGTGGAGACGCGGGCTTTTTTGGCTTGGTTTTAGTGGCTCAAGCTGGCGCGGGGCTCCAAAGCGTAAAAGGCGACGACGGCCACCAACGTGCCCACCCAACCGGGAGCGCTGCCCAGATCAAAGCTGAATTCGCGCCCCAGTACGGTGCTGCCGAGCCGGCCTTCGAGCTTCTCGCCGGTTTGCTGGGCCGAGATGTTCCAGCCGACAATCGGCGCACCGAGGTAGCCGCTGACCCGGTCAACGCCGCGCAGGGTCAGGCTTTCTTTGCCCACGTTGCCGCGCAACTCGCCGTCTTGCAGCTCGATCAGTACGCTTTCGTCGCCCACCGTTCCGGCCACGCCGCGCTCGGTGATTTCGAGTTCAATGTCCTTGCCGCTGAGCTTACCGCCCGCACGGCCCACAATCTTATCGCCGTCGATGGCGCAGCGGATGGTGTATCCATCCGCGCCGCCGAGGCGTCCTTTGAGCAAATCGTCCATGCGGAGCAGTATAGAGGCAAGCGGGCCTGTGGGAAGCCACACCACGCTAATGTGCGGCGTTGACTTCTACTTTTCCAGTGTAGTGCTGATAATTGGCGCTGAGGGTATACGTTCCCGGATCGCCCGCGCCGCTGAGGTTGAGACTGAAATTGCCGGGTGGGCAGCGCACGGCGCTGAGTTCGGTGCCGTCGGGAGCCAAAAACCGGAAAGTGACGTTGCCGCTCTGGCCCTGGCAACTGCCGGTCAGCTCCAATTTTCCGCTGTCATAGGTGGGAAAGGTGTAGGTGCTTTTGCCCTGGGCATTGAGCAGATACAGCGGCGTGAAGGTCAAGCTGCCGGCCCGCAGCCCCACCGTGAAGTAGAGAGCGGCCAGAGCCACCGCCACCAGCAACCAGAAAACGCGCATCAGCTTACAGATTAGCGGATTTTTGACGGCGCGGCGTGAAGAAGGCTAGAGCGTGTCGGGGGGGGCGGCTTACGCTTCTTTCGTACGCTTTCGCTGGGCGTGTCTTGTAGACTCTGGTGATATGTCTTCTTCCATCTTCACTCCTGCCCGTCCGCTGCGCGTCGCCGTGATCGGCAGCGGCCCCAGCGGGATTTATGCCGCTGAAGCGCTCATTAAGCAAAGCCAAGTTCCCGCCGAGGTGGACGTCTTTGACCGCCTGCCCACCCCTTACGGCTTGGTGCGCTACGGCGTAGCTCCCGACCACCTCAAGATCAAGAGCGTGACCACCCTCTTTCAGAAAGTACTGAGCGATACACGGGTGCGTTTTTTGGGCAACGTCGAACTCGGTAAAGACCTCAGCGTGGACGACCTGAGGGCGCACTACGACGCCGTCATTTACACGGTGGGCGCGTCGTCAGATCGGCGGCTGAGGGTGCCGGGCGAAGACCTGACGGGCAGCCTGAGTGCCACCGAGTTCGTGGCCTGGTACAATGGCCACCCCGATGCCGCCGCCCGCACCATGCTGCTGCACGCGGCGGGCGCGGCGGTGGTGGGTGCGGGTAACGTGGCGCTGGACGTCTCGCGCATTCTGGCCAAAACTGCCGGCGAACTCCACACCTCCGACATCGCCGCCCACGCGCTGGCGGCGCTGGAGCACTCGCAGGTCAAAGATGTTTATCTGCTGGCGCGGCGCGGCCCGTTGCAGGCCAAGTTCACCACCAAGGAGCTGCGCGAATTTGGTGAGCTGGAAGGCGCGGATGTGGTGGTGCTCCCAGAAGAAATCGCCGTGAGTGACGAGGATTACGCCGCCATCACCGACAATGTGGTGCGGCGCAATGTGGACGTGTTGCGTGAGTTTGCGGCCAAGCCGCTGGCCGGTAAGCCCCGCCGGGTTCACCTGCGCTTTCTGGTGTCGCCCGCAGCACTTCTGGAGGGCGCAGCGGGCCATGTTGGCGGCATCAAGCTCGAGAAAAACCGGCTGGACGAAGAGGGCAACGCGGTGGGCACCGGCGAATTCGAAACCCTGGACGTTCAAATGGTGCTGCGGAGCGTGGGCTATCAGGGGGTGGCGCTCCCCGGCGTGCCGTTCGACGACAAGCGCGGCGTGATTCCCAACACGGCGGGCCGGGTGGAGGGGCGCAGCGGTGAATACACCTCCGGCTGGATTAAGCGCGGCCCCAGCGGCGTGATCGGCACCAACAAAGCCGACTCGGTGGAAACTGTGAACACCTTGCTCGCCGACCTCGGCACGTTGACGCCCGCTCCCGGAAGCAGCCGGGAAGCCATCGACGCTTTGCTGGCCGCCAGGGAGGTCGACGTGGTGACGCTGAGCGATCACCTGACCCTGGAAGCCCACGAACTCGCCGGAGGTCAAGCGGCGGGCCGTCCGCGCCTCAAAGTGGCCGAGCGTGGGGCCATGTTCGAAGTGATTCGCTCCGGGCGCTGAAGGTTCAACCAGCGTGGATGAACTGCTGGAACTGCTGCTGACACCGCTGGACGAGCCGCACTGCCAAGCTGTCAGGCAGTGCTGGCAAAGGCGGAGCCCCGAAGACGCGGAATACAGCAGCGAACTTGATAGGTTGGCCGCTGCTCTTCAGGATTACCCCGAAGTCTATCCTCCGGAGTGGTGGCTCAATCCGGTTTTGAGCCGTTGGTGGCTTTGCTTGCGGGTGGACTGGAAAGCTGTGGACGAGGTGGAGTGGCAAGTACAGGCCATCTCACACACGCTGGGGCTGCGCGAACCTCCCTTCGTCAGTCAGGTGGCTTATCAGCCGGGTGTTTGCGTGCCGATGGTGCTGATCGAGGCGGCAGCTTGGCTGCGTTTACGGGGCTACGAGCTGCTCGCAATTGATACGGGCGGTGACGAGTACCTTGCCTTCCCGGTACGGTTGAGCCTGCTCAGGGAGGCCTTTCAGGCAGCGCATACCCTTTCGCTCCGCGTACACCTGATTTAATGGAGCGTGTCTTTTTTGCTCCATTCATCCACCAACACTTCCCCCACCGACCTGCTGATTATCGGCGCGGGGCCGGTGGGTCTTCACGCGGCCTTTTACGCGGGGCTGCGCGGCCTCAGCGTGCGCCTTTTGGAAGCTCAGCCTGAAATCGGCGGTCAGCTCAGCGCCCTCTACCCCGACAAAGTGGTCTATGACTGGCCCGGCCTCCCGGCTATCCGCGCCGCTGAGATTGTCGCCGCACTCGCCGCCCAGCTCGCTCCCTTCAATCCTGAGTTCCGCTTCGGCGAAGTCGCTCAGCAGCTTACCCAGACTCCCCAAGGCTGGACAGTCACGACCCAAAAGGACAGCTATCCGGCCCGCGCCTTAATTGTGGCGGCGGGGCTGGGGGCGCTGCTGCCACGTGGGGTTCAGCTCAGCGGCGTGCATCCTGATGTACGAACCTTGCCGCCTGATCCGCAAACGCTGGAGGGCCAGCGGGTCTTGATCGTGGGCGGAGTGCCTCAAGCGGTGGAGGCAGCCCTGAAGCTCTCGGCCAGCGGCGCACGGGTGAGCCTGACGCACCGCCGCGCCCTGTTTCGCGGCAGTCCTGCCCAGCTCGCGCAACTCCAAAGCCTGCGGGAGAGTGGGCAACTCCATATCTACGCGCCCGCCGAACTCAGCCGCCTAGACGCGACCGGCGCGTGGCTGGACAGGGGAGACGAACCACAGCACGTCGCCGCCGCTACGGTGGTTGTCCTGAACGGACACCTGCCAGAGCTGACACCGCTGCAAAGCTGGCCGCTGGGTTGGCAGGGCGAGTACATCCCGGCGGACGCGGCTCAGCGCACGGTGTTGCCCGGCGTCTTCGTGGCGGGTGATCTCAGCTTGGCGGGCGGCGACTTCAAGCTGCTGAGCGTGGGCCTCGCTCAAGCCGCGCTGGCCGCCAACCACGCCGTGCATTTTGTGCGGCCTGACCAGAAAGCCAAACCGGGCCACAGCAGTGACCGGCGGTTGCCGTAAAAGTCCTCGACTACTCTTCGAGCTGGTACTTCATGCGGTAACGGTTTTGAGACGCTTGCTCGATCAGTTCGCTCGGCTGGCTCATCTGCGGTGTGCTGATGGCCTGCCCCACGCTGATTCGCAGCGCAATGTCTTTGTAGCTGGTGCCGGCCAGAGCGCTTTGAAGCTGCCGGGCCAGCGGCGTCAAATCTAAGCTGGCCGGTTCAGTCAACACCGCGAACTCGCTAGCTCCCCAGCGGAACACCACGTCGCGCCGCGTGCGCCCTTGCCGCAGCACCTCGGCGACCCGGCGCAGCACTTCGTCGCCCGCCGCGCGGCCATACATTTCGTTGACGCGCCGGAAGCCGCCCAGATCGATCAGTAGCAGGCCCAGTGGCCGCGCCGCCCTTTGGTTCCAGCGGTTCTCGGCGGCGCGGGTAAAAGCCAGCCGGTTACCCAGTCCGGTCAGCGGGTCGAGGGTCTTGAAGCGGCGCAGTGTCCAGAACCGCCCGCCCGCCACAAAAGCGGTGCCGAGAATAGCTGAGAGCGAAGCGGCAGTGCCGGGGAACAGCCAGTTGGCTAGAAACAGCGGCACGCTCAGGCCCACTCCCACCAGTGCCAGTCCAAAGCCCCAGATATCGCCCAGCCAGACTGCTGAGGCCGCCAGCACCGCGCAAATCAGGGCGCTGAGCCAAAACGGCACGCTCCTCAGCGGCTCACCCAACAGCGACGAGACGGCTCCCGCTTGCAAGATCACGCCCGGCACCGGATCGAGGCGTGAATCGGGAAAAGTGGTGCCGGGAACGCTGCTGGCCGTTAAGCCGATCAGCACGACCTTGCCCTGCAACTCGGAAAACGCCACATTGCCGTTGACCACATCCCGAAACGAGTAGACAGGCAGCGCCCCCGGGTTGGCAGGCAGCGAGCGCAGCAGCTGCTTACTCGTGTCGAGTGTCCGACTGGTTCCTGCCAGCCGAGCAAGCTGTGCGCTGAAGCTGGGCCAAAGCTGACCGTCCGTGCTTTGATAGGCGGTTTGAAAGCGGCTGACCGCTCCGCCTTCGATGTTGAGGCTGGCCACGCCGTACAGGGCTTTCCAAGCGCGGGCACCCTGCGGCAGTTGTGGACTGCTGGCCAGCACCACCCCGCCCTGACCCACAGCAGCCGACAAAGAAGCGTCGCCCGCCTCTGGAGCGCCGAACAAGATGTCAAACCCCACCGCTTTGGCTCCGGCTTGGCGCAGGGTGCCGAGGGCGCGGGCGTAGAGGTCGCGGTTCCAATCACTCAGCCGGCCGTAATCGCGCAGCGAGGCGTCGTCGATGCCCACCACCACCACTCTGGGGTCGGGGGGACGGGTGAACGTGCGGTCAAGGACGCTCCACAGCCGCACATTTTCTGGAAGGCCCATCAGCAGCCCCACGGCGAGGAGCGCGGCCAGTGGCGCAAGAACAGCGCGGCGCTCAGGGCGCGGCATAACCCACACCGCCCTCGCCCGCAGCGCCGGCACTGAATTCGACCCGGCGAAGATTGCCAGCAGCGTCGCGGGCCTGAAGCGTCACTGCTGCGCTGGGTGTCGGCAGCGGCAGCGTCCAATCAAAGTCGGCTTGCTGCGGCAGGCGCAGGATGCGGGTGTAGCTGCGCCCACCGACTTGTACGCTCAGCACAACCGTGCTGGACACATCCTGAATCTGGCCGCTCAAGCGGATCACCCGTCCCGCCCGGCTCGCCTTGACACCGAGCAGCAGGGGTGGGGTACGGTCAATCAGCAGGGCGCGGCTAATCGTTTTTTGGCGGCCGCCGCGCTCTGCGCGGATGGTCACCTCGTAGCGGCCTTCGGGCAAGCGGCCTTGCAATCCACCGCTGCTTTGCAGCCCCTCGCCGCTAGCTTGCAGCTTAAAATTGCCCTCGGCGTCGCCAAACATGGGAATATCGCGCCCCGCCACCTGTACACTCAGGCGAGTCTCCGGCTGGCTGCGAACGATGAGCGCCAAATCCGGCAAGCTCGGTGCCAAGCTCACGTCGAGTTGAATCGGCCCTGAGCGCTGAGCGTCGAGTGCGAGGTTGGCGGCGTCCGCCGCGTCGGTGACCAGCGGCTGCACTTCTCCGGCAGCGGTGCGCTCTTGGCCGCTGAGCATCAACAAGCCCGCGCTGCTGGGCAGCTCGACTTGGCCGTCAAAGACTTTCACGAGGCCGCTGTCATCTACCCGGAAGACCGTGCCGCGCACCGCTGTGGTAATGGTCGGGGTGGTGATTTCGTAGCCGCCCTGCCGCTTGGCCACCACGTTCCAGGCGCTGCCGCGCAGCAGTTTCAGCACCACTTGGCGCTTGGCCCGGCCCGTACGGTCAAGCACCTGGTCAATGCTGAGTACGCTCAGAGCACTTTGGGGCTGAAGGCGCAGATAGCCGCCGCCGGTAAAGCCGATTTCGGCCCACGCCGAAGCGCCCGTCAGCAGTTGCTGGCCGACGTTGAGCTTTTCACCGATCTTGACTGGGCGGCTAACTGGCGCGGCGCTGGCGTTGAGAGCGGGCGTGTCTTGAATGCTGACCGGCCCGGTGGCGGCTTCAATGACCGCTTCGCCTTCGCCGCTGAACTGCGAGCGGTACCAAGCGTCGCGCTCAGCAAAAGCCGTGATCTTCTGCGTGCCGAAATCGTACTGCTGGCCGGCCCCGAGGGTATAGAGCTTGCTGCCCACCGAGATGCGGGCCTTGCCAGCGATCACCGCCACCCGGCGGGTCGGTGCCGTTACGTCCACGCGCACTTGGCCGGCTGCCGAGAGGTGAGCTTTTTGACTGAAGAAGCTGACTTGGCCGGTCAAATAAAACTTCCCCGTTTGGAAGTCCGGTTCATTCTGGTAAATCCGCAGCGCCGATCCGCTTGACGCCAAGACTTGCCCACCCGCGCTTTGCAACTGTGCCCGCCCCGCCCCGATTCGCAGCGCCTGTCTGACAGGTTGGTCGGTTACGGCAGCCTGCCAGGTGCTGCCAAGGCTCTCGACACTGCCGTTGACCCGTTGCAGCGTCGGCGGCGCTCCCGTTGCAGCGCTGGCTGTCTCGGAAAGCAGAAGAATCAAATCAAAAAGAAGAAAAATTAACAAACGCACATGCACAGTTTAGCGGCCTCCGCGTTCCGGCGCTGACTTTGCGCGGTGGGGTAAGCGCCGACGATGAAGGAGAAGTAGACAGGTGATGCAGACGGGTAGGCTACCTGAACGCCTCGTTTGGCTCAACATTAAAATCCTGTGGGCACAGAGAGTTCCCAACTTTATGCTTTGGGGGGAGGAGGTACGGCCGAATGCGCTGGTGGTGTTCGTTTCAGGCTGGAGAAGATGGCCGCTGGTTGGGCTCATTTTGCCGCTGACTGAAGTCGGGGTGGGTATTCCCACGCGGCCATGTCATACTTTACGCCGTGCTGCTCGCTTTAGAAGATGTTCAAAAAGATTACGGCGCTCAGCCGGTGCTGCTGGGTGTCAGTTTGCAGATCAATCCCGGTGACCGCATCGGCCTAGTGGGCCGCAACGGTGCAGGCAAAAGCACGTTGCTGCGGCTGCTGCTCGGCGCAGAAAAAGCCGACGCTGGAACCATTCGGATTTTCCCCGGTGTGCGGGTCGGCAACTTGACCCAAGACCCCAGCTTCCCGCCGGAGAGCACCGTGTCGAGCGTGATGGAAGCGGCGTTTCACGAACTCGACGCCCTCGAAGCCGAGTTGGAAGAAGCCGCCGCCGCGATGCACCTCGGCACGCCCGAGAGCATTCAGCATCACGCCGAGCTGCTCGAACACTACGCCCGGCGGGGCGGCTTCGAGCGCCGCTCGCGCAAAGACGCCGTGACGCTGGCTTTCGGCTTCCGGGGCCGCGAAAACGACGCCACGTCCAAGCTCTCCGGCGGCGAGCGCACCCGGCTGGGCTTGGCCGCGCTGCTGGTCGAAAATCCCGATGTCTTGCTGCTCGACGAGCCGACCAACCACCTCGACATCGTGATGGTGGAGTGGCTGGAGGCGTTTTTGTCGCGTTATCCGGGCGCGGTGCTGGTCATCAGCCACGACCGGGCGTTTCTCGACGCCGCCACCAACGAAACCGCCCACCTGTGGCGCGGTGAAGTCAAAGTCTATCCGGCGGGCTACAGCGCCTTCCGCACCCTTCTCGACGAAGAACTCATGCGTCAGCAGGCCCGCGCCGAGCAGGACGCCAAAAAGGTGGCCACCCTCGCCGCGTCGGCGGCCCGCATGAAAATCTGGGGGCTGGGCATGTCCAAGCTGGCCCGCCGCGCCAGCAGCATGGAAACCCGCTTGGAGCGCCTCAAGAAGTCGGCGGCCAGCGCTCCGCCCAGAGCCGAGCGCACCGCCCGCATCCTCTTTCACGCTCCGCCCAGCGGCGACATCATCCTCGACGCCCGCCACCTCACCAAGCGTCTGGCCGGGCGAACCCTCTTTGAAAATGTTCAGGTGCAAATTCGCCAGGGTGAGCGGGTGGCGCTGGTTGGGCGTAACGGCGCGGGCAAAACCACGTTCTTCCGGGTGCTGCTCGGCCTGATGCCCAGCGACGATCCAAGAGGTGAGAGCCGCACCGGAGCGCGGGTCACGGTAGGCTACTACGATCAGCAGCTCAGGGGCGTGGACGAAAGCAGCACCCTTTACCATGAGGCCCGCGAATACGTCGAAAAAGACGCCGAGGCTCACGATTTGCTGGGCACGTACATGTTTCCGTATCTGAGCCACGACAAATCGGTCAAGGTGCTGTCGGGCGGCGAGCGGGCGCGGCTGGCGCTGCTCAAGTTGGCCCAGGAAGACCATAACTTTTTGGTGCTCGACGAGCCGACCAACCACCTCGATATGGAGATGCTCGAAAGTCTGGAGGGAGCGCTCGACGATTTCGGCGGCACCCTGCTGATGGTCAGCCACGATAGACGCCTCATCGAGCATCTGGCCGACCGCATCTGGCTTCTCGAAGACGGCCAGTTTTACGAGTACCCCGGCGGCTGGCAGTATTACCGCGAAAAGCACCGCCCCGCCGAAAAGGAAGCGGAAGCCAAAGCCGCGCCCGTGAGGCAAAATCCGGCCAACCCCAAAGGCAAGGGCCTGTGGCACCTCAAACGTGAAGTGGAGCGCTTGGAAGTGGAAGTCGCCCAGTTGGAAGCTCAACTTGACGAGGCCCAAAACGCGCTGGCCCACGCCGCTCCCACTGCCGACTTTGCCGCGCTGGGACAGCAGGCCGCTGAGTTGGAAGAGCGGCTCCTGACCCGCATGGAGGAGTGGGAAAAAGCGCAGGTGGAAGTCGAAGCGCGGAGCTAATTCAGCTTGCCGCTCCGCCCTTTTTGCCGATGTGCCGCTCAGTGCCCTCTTGCAGCCGCTTGATGTTTTCACGGTGCTGCCAGACGGCCAAAACACACAGCAGCAACAGCAAAATTACCTCCCACCACGGGCGGCCCAGAGCGAAAGCAGTGGTGACGGCCACTGCGCCGCCGATCATGCTGCCTGCCGAGACGTAGCGGGTGATGGCCACCGTAAAAACGCCCAGAATAACGACGCACAGTCCGACCAACGGGTCGATCGCCACGATGGTGCCGAAGCTGGTGGCCACGCCCTTGCCGCCCCTAAAGCCCAGGAAGGGGCTGTAGTTGTGGCCCAGAATAGACAGAGCGCCGCACATCGCCGCCCATTCGGGCAGCAGACCCAGCCAGCGGGCCAGCCAGACGGCAGCCGCACCCTTGAAAACGTCGAAAAGCGCCACCGCCAACCCCGGCCCCCAGCCGAGGGTGCGCTGCACATTGGTGGCTCCAGCGTTGCCGGAACCGACCGTGCGGATGTCGATGCCGCGTGAACGCGCAATCCAGGCGGCAGCGGGCAAGGCTCCCAGCAAATAAGCGAAGACCAGGGCGAGTAAAGTGTTCAAGATCACGCCTGCAATTGTACCCGCCCGCACACGGCTGGGGGCTTGATGGGCTTTTGGGGTCTACAAGCGTTGCCTTCGCCCCAGCAGCAGGCGTATACTGCTTGCCGAACAACAATTCTTTTCCTAGCGTTCTTCTGCTCCGCTGAAGTGCCGCGCTGCTTTCATTCTCAGAGCGTAGAAAGAGACAAACAAATTGGAAGCGGTTCATCCGCCCCCGAGGAGATTTATGAAAAAAGTGTTTAAGTCGGCCCTGACCATCGTTTCTCTGTCCCTGCTGAGCAGCGCTTCTGCGGCCAGCCTCACCGTCTGGACGCACTTTGGCGACAGCGAACTGACCTGGCTCAAAGCCCAAGCCGCCGCGTACACCAAGACCAGTGGCAACGCGGTGCAAATCGTCAGCGTGCCGTTTGACCAACTGCCTGACAAGATGATTCAGAGTGCTCCCAAGGGCCAAGGCCCAGACCTGGTGGTGACGTTGCCGCAAGACCGCCTCGGCCAACTCGCCGCCGCCGGCGTGATCGAGCCGATGGACAAGTATGTCACCTCCAAGAGTGACCTCGACAAAACGGCCGTGAGCGCCATGACCTACCAGGGCAAACTCTTCGGCTTGCCGATGTTCGCCGAGTCCGTCGCGGTGGTCTACAACAAAAAAATCCTCCCCAACGGCGTACCCACCACCTGGGACGGCTTTATCAAAGCAGCGCAGGCCAATACCGGCAGCGGCAAGTTCGGTTTCCTGGTTGACCTTTCCAACGCCTATATGAACTACGGCATCTTCAGCGCTTACGGCGGTTACGTCTTCAAAACCACTGGCGGCACCGTCAACGTCAAGGACGTGGGCTTGTCCAACGCCGGTTCCGACAAAGCGGCGGCGATGCTCAACGACCTGCGCTACAAGTACAACCTGGTGCCTGAAGGCGTGGACGGCGGCGTCGCCAAAGACGCTTTCGTGCAGGGTCGCCTCGCCATGCTGCTGACCGGGCCCTGGGACATGGCCGACATCAAGAAAGCCAACATCGATTACGGCATCGCTGCGCTGCCCACGCCCACCGGAGCCACCGGCAAGTGGTCGCCGTTTGTCGGCGTGCAGGGCGTGATGATGAACGCTTACGGCAAAAACAAAGTGGCGGCGGCGCAGTTTGCCAAAGCGCTGGTGAGTGGTGACGCTCAGGTGGCCTTCAACAAAGCTGGTGGCCGCATTCCAGTGAGCTTGTCGGCCCGTGTCAAGCTCAAGAGTGACCCCGTGGTGGCGGGTTTCGGCAAGTCCATCAGCGCCGGAACCCCGATGCCCAACGTGCCGCAAATGAGCGCGGTGTGGGGGCCTTGGAGCAACGCCGTGGCCCAGAGCGTGCAAAAAGCCAACCCGAACTACACCAGCATCTTGGACGGTGCCGTCAAAGAGATCAACGGCAACATCAAGTAAACCGAGCTGTCAGAAAGCGCCCCACTGAGAAGGTGGGGCGCTTCTTTTTGGTTTGTGCAGCCAGCGGCGTTCGGAAGGTGAATAAACATAAAGCCTATCAAGGCAGAGCAGTACACGCTCTCCTTGCTCCTACTTCAACACCGGATACAAATCCACCGGCACGCCGGGGCGGATGTCGTCGCGGGCAGCCAGGCCCACCACCGCGCTCGCACCGCTCTGAGCGCCGAGTTTGCCCAGCACGTCAAGGCGTTCGCTGTCACTCAGGCCCAGATCGTTGATGTATTCCAGCGGCACGCCTTTGGAGGTCAGATCAAAGACCGTGTCGCGGATCAAATCGGTGAGCTGCGAGCTGAGGTTGTCGGTGCCGCGCTGCAAGTTGATGCTGACTTGGCGGATAACCTGTCCGCGCCGAAACAGCACGGTTTGGGGCTTGGCATCACAGTTGAGGTCGACCGGAAAGCCGGTGGCGACGTTGACGGCGGCGCGGCACTGCACGAAGGTGTTGGTATTCAGACCGCGCAGTTTGGTGTCGAGTTGGGCGCGGGCATCCGGCGAAAGCCGCGCGGCGGGCATGCCGCGAGCGCCCTGTTTCTGGGCAGCGGTGGCGGCAGCTTTCAAAAAGTCCGGCACGTTGCGGACGCTGGCCACCACGCCGGCATACACGAGGTCGTTGCGGCTGTAAATAAGATCGGTGTTGCGGTTGGCGCTGAGTTCGCTGTTGGTGCGTGAATAGTCGACTTCGAGCTTGGACAAGTTGGCTTGGGCGCTGCTGAGACTGTTTTTAAGGGTGTCGTTGGCGGCGCTCAGATTTTGGCGCTGGCTGTCTAAAGTGCCGATCATGTTTTGCAAAGTGCTCAGCTCGCGGCGGATACTGCTCAGATCTTGGGCGGCGGCGTCGCGCTGGGCTGTCAGGTTGCTGCGCTGCTTGAGCAGTTGGTCGCGCTCGGCGGCGAGGCTTTCGCGCTGGGCCTGCGCCAAATCGCGGGCCTGCAAAGCGCTGTCGCGGGCGCTGAGCGCCTGATTGAGGGTCTTGGTGGCCGCCGTGCGGGCCTGGTTGGCGAGGTCGCGCTCCGCCGCCGCTTTGTTCCGCTCCGCTGTGGCCTTGTTGCGCTCCACGTTGGCTTGGTCGCGCAAGGCATTGGCCACATTTCGCTGTGAAAGTGCCGCGTCCCTTCCGACCAAGAGGGTTTGCCGTTCTTCTCGCAACGCGCCGAGTTCGCGCGTCGCTTGATCGCGGCTTTGCTGAGCCGCTTGGAGCTGCGCCCCGACTTTGGCCCGGCTGGCCTCAAGCGTCTTGGTTTGGTCTTGCAGCGCCTGCACTTGGCCCTGAAATGCCTCCGCTTGGGCCTGGGCTGTTTTGGCGTCTTGCTGGGCTGAGGCGCTGCGCCTGTCGAGGTCGACGATCTGGGTACCGAGCAAATTCGCCCGCGCCGCTTGAGCCAGTTCGCGCTGGCGGCTGCCTTCGAGGGCTCGCTGCGAGTTGCTCAGCGCCTGACGGTTTTTGGCGGCCTGCGCTTCGAGGTCACGTTTGAGGTTTGCCAGCTCGGTCACTCGGCCCTGCAAGCCGCTGACTTCGCTTTGCAGCTTGGTGCGGGCGGCCTGAGTCGTTTTAAGCTTGTCTTCAGCGCCCGTGAGATCGGCCAGCGCCGCCGCGGTTTCCCCTTTGGACTGGCGTACGCGGGCATTGGCGGCGTCGCGCTCCTGCTCGGCCACCGTGAGGTCGGCGGTGGTGGCGCTCACGTCTTTTTTGAGCTGCTTGAGTTCCACCCGCAGTTTGTCGGCCTGAACGATGTTGTTGATCGCGCTGCGGTTAATCAGCCCAAACGCCAGCACCGAGGCCAAGCTGATGCCCATGCCCGAGGCCACTGCCACGATCAGCGCCGTGGTCTTGGGCCGCAGTCCGAAGAGGCGCAGGTGTTTGCGCCCGGCTTTGCGGGCAATGGTATCGGCGCTGTAGGCCACCAAGCCCGACAGCAGCACCACAAAAATCAGAAAGCCGAGTAGCACGCTTTTTCCTTAGTCCTTACAGCTCGAAGTCGTCGCCGAGGTAGTGGTTACGGGCGTCGATATCTTGGGCAAAGGCAGCGGGTGTGCCTTCAAATTTGACTTCGCCGTCATACATCAAATACACCCGGTCACACAGCGCAATGGTTTCGCGGACGTTGTGGTCGGTGATAAACACCCCGATGCCGCGCCGATCACGCAACTCACGGATCAAGCGCTGAATTTCACGGATGCTTTTGGGATCGACGCCAGTAAACGGCTCGTCCAGCAGTAAAAAATCGGGATCGGTGGTCAGGGCGCGGGCCAGCTCCAAGCGCCGGCGCTCCCCGCCTGACAACTGATACGCCTGCGAAGACGCCAAGTGGGTCAGGCCAAACTCTTCCAGCAAACTGTCGGCCCGCTTTTCTTGCTCCGCTTTGCTGAGGTTTTGATATTCCAAAATCGCCAGCAAATTATCGCGGGCGCTCATCTTGCGAAAAGCGCTGGGTTCCTGCGGCAAGTAGCCGATCCCGCGCCGGGCGCGTTGGTGCATCGGCAGCCGCGTAACGTCTTGACCCGACAAGGTGATACGGCCTCCGCCGGGGCGCACGAAGCCGACCATCATATAAAAAGTAGTGGTTTTGCCCGCGCCGTTGGGGCCGAACAGCGCCACGATTTCACCGCGCGTGACGCGCAAATCCACACCGCGCACGACCTGGCGGCGGCCGTAAGTTTTGCTGAGGCCTCTCGCCTCGAAATCGGTTTGTCCGTTGGCGGGAAAGTGAAGGTCAACTTGGGGAGCGGCAGCGGTCACGCGGCACAGCCTAGCACGGCCAAAATTGAGGGCGGTGAGCGCGTTCACCAAGCGCTGTGGCCTTTTGCGCCCCGGACAATGCTCTAAACTGTCTGTATGAAATTCACCATCATCGTGCTGGACTCGGTGGGCGCGGGCGAGCTGCCCGACGCGCAGGCGTTTGGCGACGTGGGATCGCACACCCTCAACCACACCCTCAAGGCCAGCGGCGTAGAGCTGCCCAACCTCGCCGCGCTGGGTTTGGGCCAAGTTCCCACCCTTGAACTCGCCACCCCCGCTCCAGCGCAGGCCAGCGGCAGCTTTGGCCGCCTTAAGGAAGTCAGCCCCGGCAAAGATACCTCCACCGGCCACTGGGAATTTATGGGTGTGCAGCTCGAACACGCTTTCCAAATCTTTCCAAACGGCTTTCCCAGCGCCGTAATGAACCAGTTCACGGCAGCCACCGGCACCGGCTACCTGTGCAACAAGCCTTACAGCGGCACCGAAGTCATCAAAGATTACGGCCCTGAGCACCTCAAAACCGGCGACCCGATTGTTTACACCTCTGGTGACAGCGTGTTTCAAATTGCCGCCCACCTCGACAAAGTGCCGATTGAAACCCTTTATGCTTGGTGTCAGGCCGCCCGCGAGATTTTGCAGGGCGAATACGCCGTGGCCCGCGTGATCGCCCGTCCCTTCCGGGGCGAATATCCTTTCGAGCGGGCCGGTGAACTGCGCCGCGACTTCTCGCTGACCCCGCCGCGCACAGTGCTGGACGCTCTCAAGGACGCCGGAAAAGACGTGATCGGCATCGGTAAAATTCCCGACATCTACGACCATCAGGGTTTTACCGAAGAGCACCACACCGACGACAACGCCGACGGCATTCGCAAAACGGTGGCCCGGATGCACCAAGATTTTGACGGCTTGGTCTTCACCAACTTGGTGGACTTCGACAGCAAATACGGCCACCGCCGCGACCCGCACGGCTACGCACAGGCGTTGGGGGCCTTTGATGACGCCCTGCCGCAACTCTTGGCCGAGGTGCCCGCAGACGGCTGCTTGCTGCTGATTTCCGATCACGGCAACGACCCGACCTGGCCCGGCACCGACCACACCCGCGAACACGGCTTGCTGCTGGCCTACCGCCCAACGGGCAAAGGCGCTGGGGTGCATCTGGGTGACCGCCAAACCTTTGCCGACATCGGCGCGACGGTGGCCGAGGCCCTGAACGTCAAGTGGGACGGCCCCGGCGAGAGCTTCTGGAACCTGATTCAGTGATTCAGGCCGCGCCCCTCGCTGAGCGTCCCCGCTGGCTGGGCAGCGAGTCGCTGCGCTTGACACTCACTTTGGGTGGGCGCTTTGCTGGAGAGCAAATCTGGCAAACTCAGCTGGAGAAGTTCGGCGCTCAGGGCCTCGGCTACCAAACGCGGGTACAAACCGATTTCGGTGGGGTGTTGCCGGTCATCCGAAAGGTGCAGGTGTCTCGCTACTGGCCGGACTTTTCCAGTTTGAGCTACAGCGAGAGCGACGGGCGCAACAAACCGCATTTCGAGACGTTTTTTGACGCGGAGGCGGCGCTGATCACCCTGCGCCAAAACCGTGAGGAAGCCACCGCGCCGCTGCTCACCGCCCATTACGATCCGGTCAGTCTGGTGATGGCTCTGCGGAGTCCTGACGCGCCCGAGCACCTTTGGCGGGCAGCCCTGACCGGCGGCGCGGTGCATATCCAGCCGCTGCCGGTGACGGAGGTGGCGGGTCAGGCCGCCCGCACCTATTATCTGCGCCCCGGCGGCGCGTACGTGGCGAGCGAGTTGGCCGCCCCGCACCGCCTCCTGCGCTTGGTGCAGCCCACCGATTTCGGGAGCGTGGACGCCAGTTTGGTGGTCGAGGCACGCCGTAAAGAAGAGGGGAGGAGCGAGAAAAGCGACAAGCCGAGGCGGCGTCGGAGTTGACCGGACTTAAGGAAGCCGCGCTACCCTCCCCGTCAGACACAGACGTTAAACTAAGCGCCTGATGCATCAATCCTGCGTTGAACAGCTTATTCTTGCCAAACCCCGAGGCTTTTGCGCGGGCGTGGTGATGGCCATCGGAGCCGTCGAAAAGGCCGCCCGAACCGAAACCAAGCCGCTGACGGTTTACCACAGCATCGTCCATAACCACACCGTCGTCTCGCGGCTCGAAGAGGGCCACGGCGTTCACTTTGTAGAAGAGCTGGACAGCTTAGAGATGTTGCCAGCAGGCAGCGAAACGTTGGTGTTTTCGGCACACGGCGTCTCGCCGCAAGTCCGGCAGCGTGCCCGCGAGCTGGGTCTCTCGACCATTGACGCCACCTGTCCGCTGGTCACCAAAGTGCATACCGAAGCCAAAAAATATGCCCGCGAGGGCTACACCATCCTCTTGATCGGCGACAGTGCCCGCCACCAAGAAGTCATCGGCACGTTGGGCGAAGCGCCGCAGCAAACCATCATCGTCGGCGTTCTGGGCAAGACCGGCGAGGGTCTCAGCGATCCTCACACCGTTGAGGTGCCTGACCCTGAAAAGCTGGTGGTGCTGACCCAAACGACCCTCAGCGTAGACGACACCCGCCGCACGGTGGACATTCTCAAGGCCCGTTTTCCAGCGCTCCTCATTCCGCCCAGCGAGGATTTATGCTATGCCACCAAAAACCGCCAAGACGAGATCAAGCGGATTGCCCCGAAAGTAGACGCCTTTTTGGTATTGACCAGCACCCACAGCAGCAACGGAATGCGCCTCTTGGAGTTGGCGGCGGAGCTGTGCCCGCGCACGTACCGCTTGGAGACGGCTGACGATGTGCGGGACCTGGAGTTGAGTGGCGTGCGTTCGGTGGGCATCAGCAGCGCCGCCAGCACGCCCGACGACTTGGTGCAGGCTGTGGTGGAGTACTTCCGAGTTCTCAATCCCGCACTGCAAGTGACTGAACAAGGCGAGTGGGAAAACATCACCTTCCGCGAACCCAAGAAGGTAGGGCCACTGGGAGAAATCAGCAAGCAAACGGCGCTGAAGGTATAAGCGTTGGTCGAATCTCTAAAACAGATTCGACCAACGTTTATAGTTCTCCCTTACTTACTCAGTGCGCTGATAATGCTGAACATTGGCAGGAACATCCCGGCCACGATTAACCCAACGATGGCCCCGAGAAAGACAATCATAATCGGCTCAATGGCTGCAGTGAGACCTTCAATAGCTTCTTCCACTTCGCGGTCATAAAAGTCGGCGACTTTAGCAAGCATAGTGTCGAGGGCGCCGGTTTCTTCGCCAATCGCCACCATGCTCACCACCATCGGCGGAAACACTGGACTGGCTGCTAGGCTGCCACTCATCTGTTCGCCGACCATCACCACGTTTTTGGCATTTTCGATGGTGTCTTCGACAATGGCGTTATTAGCCGTACCTTTGGTGATTTCCAAACTTTCAATGATATTGACGCCGCTGTTGATCAGTAGGCCGAAGGTACGGGCGAAGCTCGCTATGGCGCTTCGCTGTATCAAAGTGCCGAAAACAGGAATTTTTAATTTGAAATCATCGACGACACGCCGACCTTTTTTGGTGGAGTAATAATAGCGGTAGGCAAAAACGAGGGCCGCAACAATCAGAACGATCACAATGGTCTTCGTCTTCAAGAAGTCAGACATCGCCATCAAGACCCGAGTGAGTAGAGGCAATTCTGCGCCAAGCTGTGTCAACATTCCCCCGAACTGCGGAACAATGGTAGTGAGCAGAAAATAAGTAATTAAGAGAGCAAAAACTAAAACAATTACTGGATAGGTCATGGCACTCTTGATCTTCCCGCGAGTTGCCAAATCTTTCTCTTGAAATTCAGCGATTCTCTCCAATACGCTGTCGAGCGTGCCGCTGGTTTCGCCTGCACGCACCAAATTGATGTAGAGGCGATTGAAAACTTTGGGAAACTTGGCAATCGCTTCAGACAGCGGCGTGCCTGCTTCGACGTCATTGCGGACTTTGCGGACGACGTTTTGCAGCCCCTTATGTTCGATTTGACGCTGTAAAATAGTGAGCGACTGCACTAAGGGTACCCCGGCATTAATCAGGGTGGCGAGCTGCTTGGAGAAAATAGCAATCGGCTTGAGGCCTGGTGGGCGGTCACTCAGGAAGGGGATCTTGAGGTCGTTAAGATCAGTCTGCATCCCGCCTTTGGGTGATTTGATGTCGACGATCAGGAGACCCTTGGCACGCAACGAGTCGCGCACCTGAGCAATGGTGTCCGCTTCAGTTTGGGATTTGAGAATCTTGCCGCTGCGATCACGCACGCGGTATTCAAAGACCGGCATGCAGTGAGTATAGTCGGTGAAGTCTTGCGCTGGACTTACAGCCGCCCGCAAGACCCGACTCAAACTGGAGAACTTTATTCATGCCGCCCAATCCTTCCCCCAAATCCGACTTAATACAGCCGTGGCCGCAAGCTTTAGCAGCTTTGGCAAGCGGCCAAGTCATCGGCTTTCCTACCGAAACCGTTTGGGGGCTGGGTGCAGATGCCCGTTCCCCCGGTGCTGTCCAAGCCTTGTCGCGTCTCAAAGGCCGTCCGGAAGGCAAAGCCTTGCAAGTGTGCTGCGCCGACACCGAGCAGGCCCGCCGCCTCGCTGAGTCAGGGCAGCCTCTCTTTGAAGCGCTCCTTACGCTGCTCCCCGGCCCGCTCACCTTGGTGGCCCAAGCCTCCTCCGCTTGCCCGCCTTGGCTAATTTTCGAAGGCAAAGTGGGTCTGCGCGTGCCGCGCCACGCTCTGACGCAAGAACTCCTCCGGCGTTGGGGAGGCCTGCTGGCGACCACCAGCTTCAATCCAGCGGGTCAGCTGAGCGCTCTGACATGGGCTGAGGCGCAGCGTTACGGGTTGGCCAGCGTGCTACTGAGCGGCGAAACTGAGCCTGGCGGACTGCCCAGCACCGTCGTGGACTGTCAAACCGGACAAATTCTGCGTGAGGGAGCTGTTCCGGCCAGCGTCATTCACACGTTCACCGCCCAGCTCTCGGCGAAGCGGTGAGAGCTTTGATCGGCGCGGCGCTGCTGGCGGCTGGCCGTCCGGTCAGGGCTGCCGAACTCGCCAAGCTGTTTGAACTTCCTGAGACTCAGGTTGCGGCGGCGCTGCAAAGCTTCATCGGCGAAGTTCAGCAGGCGGACTTGGGCTTTCAAGTCGAAGCCGTGGCGGGCGGCTACCGCTTGGTGGTGCCGTCCGAACTGGCCCAGCAACTTGCGCCCCTGCTCGCTCCGCCGCCGTTGCCGAGTCTGTCAGGCGCGGCGCTCGAAGTGCTGGCCATCATCGCTTACCGTCAGCCGGTGATGCGGGCCGAAATCGAAGCGATGCGCGGCGGCAGCGCCGGCACGGTCGTCACTTTGCAGGAGCGCGAACTTATCAAAGTGGTGGGCCGCTCTGAAGCGCTCGGCCAGCCGCTGCTCTACGGCACCACGGAGCGCTTTTTGTTGGAATTTGGGTTGCGAAGTTTGGCGGACTTGCCGCCGCTGCTCTCAGAGGGCACAGAATTCAGTCAGTTGCTGCGCGGGTAGGCTTAGCTCATCAAAAAATTCTCGACGACCTCGTTCATCTGTGCGCCGTCCATCAAAAAAGCGTCGTGGCCGTGCGGACTTTCGAGCTGCCAATACTGCACATTTTGCAAGTTCATCGCCTGCGCCCGCACTTCTGAAGCGGGATACAACTGATCGCTGGAAATACCCACCACCAGAGCGGGCGTTCCGATCAACTTTAAATCGGCGTCGCTGAGCTCAAAGGTGTCCATCGCGTGGGTCAGTGCCAAATAACTGCGCTCGCAAAAGCGCTCAGCCAACTTCTGCCCCTGATATTCGAGGTAAGTGGAAATAGCCGCCCTGCCAGCTTGACGCGAGCTCGGCCCCGCCTGGGTCTGCGCAAAACTCTGCGGTGAGCGGTAACTCAGCATGGCGATCTGACGAGCGACTTTTAAGCCCTCGCCGCCGGGAGCCGCCAAAATGGCGCTACGGGCAGCGGTATTCAGTCCGATGGCCCAGGGCGAGTGCCGTGCAGGAGCGCCGATCATCACCGCTTTGGTGATCAGATCAGGAAAACTGTGCAGCCAAGCATAAGCCAGCATGCCGCCCATGCTGCCGCCCACCACGCTGACTTTCTCCACGCCCAAAAAGCGCAGCAACTCGCGCTGAACCCGCACCATATCGCGCAAAGTCAGCTCGCCCAGCCCCAGCTCGGCAGGTTCGCTGCTGCCCGCGCAGCCACCCAGCACATTGCTGCAAATGATGAACTGCCGATCAGGATCAAGCGCTTTGCCGCGCCCGAACACGGCGGGCCACCACTGATGCACGGCGCTGTCGCCGGTCAGGGCGTGCAGCACCAACACCGCGTCCGTACTGGGCCGCCCATACGCGTGATAAGCCACCCGCACGTCGCTGACGACCTGTCCACTGTCGAGCAGCAGCGGAGCGTCACGGAACAAGACGACCGAACATCGCTCCGGCGTTTCGCTGGGCGGCTGAACAAATCTCGGCTCTCTTTTCACCGCCGTCATACCGACTCCAACACACCCACGAACGCTTGCGCGAAGTCTTCTTTGATGTCGTCGATGTGCTCGATGCCCACCGACACCCGCACCAAACCCGGCGTGACGCCGCCTGCGGCCTGCGCGGCTCCATCAAGCTGCGAGTGGGTGGTGCTGGCCGGATGAATCACCAGCGTTTTGGTGTCGCCCACGTTGGCGACGTGCTGGGCCAGCTTGACCCGTTCAATAAACGCCTCTCCCGCTGCCCTGCCGCCGCTGAGTTCAAAGGTCAGCACTCCGCCTGCGCCGCGCGGCAAATACTTCTGGGCACGCTCAAAGTGTGGATGCGCCTCCAAACCCGGATAAGTGACTTTGCTGACTTCCGGCTGCTCCAAGAGCCACTTGGCGAGGGCCAGCGTGTTCTGGGCGTGCCGCTCACCGCGAAGGGAAAGGGTTTCTAGGCCCTGAATGAAATTCCAGGCTTGCTGCGGAGCCAGGGTCGGGCCCAAATCGCGCAGGCCCTCGGTGCGGGCACGCAAAATAAACGCCAGATTCGGCAAGCCCAGCGCGTTGCCCTCGCCAAAGGCCTCCCAGAAATTCAGCCCGTGGTAGCTGGGACTCGCTTCGGTCATCAGCGGGTAGCGCCCGTTGCCCCAGTTGAAGGTACCGCCGTCCACGATGATCCCGCCGATGCCGTTGCCGTGCCCGCCGATCCACTTGGAAGCGCTTTCGACCAACAAATCTGCGCCGTGCTTGAGCGGCTGGCAAAAGTATCCGCCCGCGCCAAACGTGTTGTCCACGATGACGGCCACGCCTTTGGCATGCGCGGCGGCGCTGATGCTTTCAAAATCAGGAATATTGAGCGCCGGGTTGCCAATCGTTTCCAGATACACGGCGCGGGTCTTGTCGTCGATCAGCGCCGCAAACTCTTCGGCTCTTTCCTCGCCGGAAGTGAAGCGCACTTCGATGCCCAGCCGGGCCAGCGTCACTTTAAATTGATTCACCGTACCGCCGTACAAATTGGGCGTGCTGACGATGTTGTCCCCATTTTGTGCCAGCGTGGTGATCGCCAGAAACTGCGCGGCGTGCCCGCTGGAGACGGCCAGCGCCGCCACTCCGCCTTCTAAGGCTGCCACGCGCTGCTCGAACACGTCGGTGGTGGGATTCATGATCCGCGAGTAGATATTGCCGAAGGCCTGCAAGCCGAACAATTTGGCGGCGTGATCCGTAGACTCGAAGACATACGAATTGGTGTTGTAGATCGGCACGGCCTGAGCGCCGGTGGCAGGATCGGGTTTTTGTCCGGCGTGAACTTGCAGGGTTTCAAAGTGCTTGTGCGTCATAACGTGGCCCTCCGGTGGGCTGAGAGAACTGCTGGGGGCCAAATAAAAAAGCCCCCGGCCTACATCGGGAGGGAGTCCATAGAAAAAAACCCTGCCCTTATCGTCGTCCCTGCGCGGTCATCGTTAACGCTTGCGCTGGGCCTTGGATGAAGCACCGTTGCCGCGATGAGGGCCGGTTGCTGCGCCGTCACTGAGCCAAATCTCTCAGGCGCTCTGGATAAGAGTGTTCTCACGCTTGGAGAACTCGGGTAGTCTAGCGGCTAGGCAGCGGAGGGTCAAGCCAACGCTCAGTAAATATGAAATCCGCTCAGGCCGCTGCTCTCGGCCCACTGGGCGTCTACACTTTCCACCACCGCGTGCTTGGGGCCGCGCTTAAGCTGGTGCAGCAGCCGTTCCAAGTCTTCTTGGTGGCCCTCAGCGACGACTTCGACCCGCTCATCGTCGGTGTTCTCGGCGTAGCCTGACAAGCCGAGGTCGCGGGCGTAGCGCTGCACGTACAAGCGGTAGCCCACCCCCTGCACGGTGCCGGAAATCAGGGCGGTGAGGCGCTTCACAGCATCGTCAGCGGGCTGGAGAGCGCCGCCGCTTCCGGCAAGAAGTTGGGCACCATCGGCAGCGTCTGACCGTCTACGCCCACGAGTTCGCCGTAGAGCATATGCGGCGTGGTGGCCGTCACCCGCGCTTGATACAGCCCTGCACCAACCGCGCCCAGCGCTTTGGGCACCACGATCGGGTGGTTGCCCCGCGTATGGCCTTCCAGGTGGCCTTCCGAGTAAGCGTCGCCGCGCAGCAAGACTTCTTGAACACTGCCCTGAAAACGGGCGTTTTTCTTGGCGCTCCAGTCTTTTTGCACGGCGATGAGGCGCTGCAACCGCTCGGTTTTGACTTCGCGTGGCAAGTCCTGAAAGTGCTGGTAACTCGGCGTGCCGGGCCTCGGCGAGTAGATGAACATGTAAGCCGAGTCGTAGCCCACTTCGTCATACAAGCTCAGCGTCTCCTGAAAATCTTCCTTGGTTTCGCCGGGAAAGCCCACGATAATGTCGGTGGCCAGTACCGCTTCCGGCATGTGCTTTCTGATCTGGGCAATGTGCGTCAAGTACTTCTCGCGGTTGTACTCGCGGGCCATCCGGCGCAGCACTCTATCCGAGCCGCTCTGCACCGGCAAATGTACGAACTCGCAAACCGCTGGCGTCTCACCCATCGCCGCCGCCACGTCTTCGGTAAAGTTCATCGGGTGGCTGGTGGTGAATTTGATGCGCTGAATGCCGCTCGCGCCGACCATCCGCAGCAGTTCGGCGAAGCTGGGATAGCCCGCCAGTTTTGCGCCCGCGTCAAAGCCGTAGGCGTTGACATTCTGGCCCAGCAAAGTGACTTCCTTGACGCCTGCGCCGAGCAAGCTATCCAGCTCGCGTAAAATCAGGTCGGGGTGGCGGCTGACCTGCGGCCCCCGCGTGGTCGGCACGATGCAGTAGGTGCAGTGGTGGTCGCAGCCGCGCATGATGGTTAGGTGGGCTTGCAGCTTGCCGGTCGGCGGCGGCGGGATGTGGTCGTGCAGTTCGTCTTTGAAGTTCAGGCCCCAAAAGCGCTGGTTGCTTTCCAGCGCCTTGCCGATGTCGAGCAGGCTGCCCGGCCCCAGCAGCACGTCGACTTCAAACTTGCGGGCAATCTGCTGGCCTTCTTCGAGTTGGGCGAGGCAGCCCATCATGCCGATGACCAGCGGGCGCAGGGCTTTTTCCTTGCGGAGCTGGCCCAGCACGCTGCGAACTTTGTCCACCGGCTTGCCGCGCACAGCGCAGGTGTTGATCAGCACAAAGTCGGCGGCGTCAATAGAATCCACCATATCCGCGCCGAGCGAGACGAGTTGAGACTGAACCAAATGCGAGTCGTATTCGTTCATTTGGCAGCCGTAAGTAATCAAGTGTGCTTTCATGCATCCTCCTGGGCGGGCTGGATGGATTCCAGAGCCACGGGTCAAACAGGAATACTAGCGCAGTCTGAGTGCAAAAGGGGAGAGCTAAAGAATATATATAAGCCTGCTCTGTTCCTGTGTAAGGGCAGATTGTCCGTCGTCACACTCCTCCGACGGTGCTGAAGCGCTTTTTTACCTGAGAGAGGTGCTGGCGGCAAGTGGGCTAAACTGCCCTCACTTTGCTGCTTCCCATCCTCACCGCCCCCACTGCTGCCGGAAAAACGGCCCTCGCCCTCAAACTGGCCCAAGCCTTCCGGCTCGAAATCGTGGCTGCCGACGCTTTCACCGTGTACCGGGGACTGGATATCGGTACGGCCAAGCCCAGCGCCGCCGAGCAACAACAAGTCCCGCATCACTTGATCGATGTCGTGGATGTCCAAGACTCTTTTGACGTGGCCCAGTGGCTGAGCCAGGCCGAAACGGCCATCACCGATGTCCTCAGCCGCCAAAACATCCCATTGATCGTCGGCGGAACTGGCTTTTACCTCAAAGCGCTCATGCGCGGCCTGCCGCTGACCCCGCCCAGCGACCCCGCCGCCCGCGCCCAAATCGAAGCTGAACTCAGTGAGCGCGGCCTAGACGCTCTGCTGGCCGAAATCGCCGCCCTCAACCCCGCCGAAGCCGCCAGGATGGAGCGCAATCCGCGCCGAGTCGTCCGCGCCCTAGAAATTCAGCGCCGCACTGGAAAATTTCCGGTTGAATTCGGTACCACCCAGCCTGCCCACACTTACCGGGTCTTTGCCTTCACCCAGCCTGACCTGGAACAGCGCATCAAGACCCGCGTAGACGCCATGCTGGCCGCAGGCTGGCCGGAGGAAGCGGCGTGGCTGGCCAGCCAAATTCCGCCTGAATCTTCCGCCACCGTTTGGCAAGCCCTCGGCTACAGAGCTGCGCTGGCCCTTGCACGCGGCGAACTGACCCAGCCCCAGGCCGCCGCCCAAATCAGTCTCCAGAGCCGCCAGTATGCCAAGCGCCAATTGACGTGGGCTAGAACCCAGCTCGGCGCGGAGATTCAAACCCGGCCGCAAGTGGAAGCTGACTTACGAGCGCTGCTGTCCTGCGCCCAAGAGCGCCCGCGCACGCCTAAACTAACGCCGTGAGCCTGCCTTCCAGCCAAAACGTCCTCGACTTACCCGAATTCCGCGCCATGTTGCTGGCCGCCGTCACCAGCACTTTGGCCAGCCGCGCGGTGGCCCTGACGCTGGCCTATCAGCTTTACCAGATCACCAAAAATCCGCTGACGCTGGGCCTGCTGGGACTGGTGGAAGCGATCCCTGCGCTCAGCCTCGCTCTGTTCGGCGGCGTGGTGGCCGACAGAAATGACCGTCGCCGCATCCTCCTCTTTACCATTAGCGTGGAAGTCATCTGCGCTCTGTGCTTTGCGCTCTACGCTCCGCACGCGCCCACTTCCGGTATCTGGCCGCTGCTGAGCCTGATTTTCGTCCTCGGCCTGGCACGCGGCTTTTCGGATCCGGCGCTGCCCGCTTTTCAGGCTCAGGTGGTGCCGCGTGAACTGTTGCTGCGGGCCTCGGCGTGGCGCTCCAGCGCGGGCCAAGCGGCTTCCATCGCTGGCCCGGCGCTTGGCGGCGTCCTCTACGCCAGCATCGGCGCGGGCGGCTCCTACACCTTCGCCTTCGTGCTGCTGCTCGTCTCGCTGGGGTGCGTCGCTTTCGTCAAGCCCAAGCCCGTTCCCCGGTTCAAAGTGGGTGAGCCGTTCGTTCAGAGCATCAAAGAAGGACTGGCTTTCGTGGTGCAGCGGCAAGTCTTGGTCGGTAGCATGGCGCTCGATTTGTTCAGCGTGCTGTTCGGCGGCGCGGTGGCGCTGCTGCCCATTTTCGCCTCCGACATTCTCAAGGTCGGCCCCACCGGTCTCGGCGTGCTGGTGTCGGCCCCCAGCGTGGGCGCACTGGCGGTGATGCTCTACGCCACCAAGCACCCGCCGGGCAAAGGCGCGGGCCGCATTTTGCTGAGCGCCATCGCCGGCTTTGGCCTCAGCATCATGGTGTTCGGCTTCTCGCGCAACTTTTACCTGAGCGTGGCTGCACTCATCGCCACCGGCATTTTTGACGGGATCAGCATGGTGATTCGCAGCGCCACCTTGCAGCTCAAAGCGCCCGATCACATGCGCGGGCGGGTAAATGCCGTCAGTGGGATGTTTATCGGCGCGAGCAACGAACTGGGCGCTTTTGAAAGTGGCGTGGCGGCCAAGCTGCTCGGCACCGCCCATAGCGTTTGGCTCGGCGGCATCGTGACGTTGATCGTGGTGGGCGTCACCGCTTATCTGGCCCCCGAACTGCGGGCGATGGACCTGACCGACATTGCCGAAGACTTGCCCAATACCACCGCTGAACGCAGCTAAACGGCGGCCTAGCCCAGCTCAGGACATCTATCCTTTAAACATGTATTTAAAAAGCATATTTTCTAGTCCATGCTCACCCCTTCACAGACCGCCATCATCAAAGCCACCGTTCCGGCCCTCGAACTGAAAGGCGAAGAGATTACCCGGCACTTTTACAGCGCCCTGTTCGCCGCTCACCCCGAACTGCTCAACGTGTTTAATCCGGCAAATCAGGCCACGGGGCGTCAGGCCCGCAGTCTGGCGGCCTCGGTGCTGGCCTACGCCGCCCACATCGAAAACCCTGCTGTGCTGGGGCCGATGCTCAGCCGCATCACCAACAAGCACGTGAGCTTGGACGTCTTGCCCGAGCAGTACCCGGTGGTCGGCCATTACTTGCTGGAAGCCATCGCCACGGTGCTGGGCGACGCGGCCACCCCAGCGATTCTGGACGCCTGGGCCGCCGCTTATGGACAGCTGGCCGACCTGATGATGGGGGCAGAACAGCAGATCTACGACGCTGACGCGGCTCAAGTTGGCGGCTGGCGCGGCTTCAAGGTCTTCAGGGTCATTCAAAAAGCCGTTGAAAGTCAGAACGTGACCTCGCTGATTCTCGAACCGGCTGACGGCCAGCCACTGCCGCCTTACCGGGCCGGACAGTACCTCAGCGTCAAAGCGCAGGTGCCGGGATTTCCGACTCAGCAAATCCGGCAGTACAGCCTCTCCGACGCGTCCAATCAGACGTCGTACCGCATCAGCGTCAAGCGTGAATTTGCGCCGAGTGAAGCGGCTTGGGACGCGCCTGAAGGGCTGATTTCCAATTACCTGCACGATCAGATTGAGGTCGGTGCCGAGGTGCTGGTGCATCTGCCCGCCGGAGATTTTTATCTGCAAGACACCCAGTTGCCGGTGGTGCTGCTGAGCGGCGGCGTGGGCATCACCCCGATGCTCAGCATGCTCAATACCCTGATCGCCACCGGTTCAAAACGCCCGGTGGTCTTTGTCCACGCCGCACTTTCCCAGGACTTCCACGCCTTCAGAGCACATGTCAACGAGCTGGCAGCGCAGCATCCCCAAGTGCGCAAGGTGATCTACTACACCGACGTCACCGACCGAGATCGCCCCGGCGAGCACCATGACCTCGCGGGCCTGATCAGCTTGAAGACGCTGCGCCCGTACTTGCCGGAAGGTCAGGCTGAATACTATTACTGCGGCCCTGAGGGGTTCGTCTCGGCTGCCGAGGGGATGCTCGACCAGCTCGGTATTCCTGCTCAGCAGCGTTTTACCGAAACCTTTGGCCCCACGCAAACTGCCGCTCCCGCCCTGAGCTGATTGCCGCCATACTGCTGGTATGCAGCTCACCCGCTTTACCGACGCTTCGCTGAGAGTGCTGATGCATCTGGCCCAGTTGCCGCCGGGTCAGCAGGCCACCACTCTGGAGCTGGCTGAGCGCTACAACATTCCCTACAACCACCTGCACAAAGCGGTGCATCACCTCAGCAAGGTCGGATGGATCAGTGCGGCACGCGGGCGCAACGGAGGCATACGGCTCGCCGCCGCCCCCAGCGACTTGACCATCGGCCAGGTGGTGCGCTCCACCGAACCGCCCGGCGACGTCATCGACTGCTTGAGTCAGGAATGTCCGCTGCGGCTGCACTGCGGTTTGAAAGGTGTGCTGAATCAGGCCACTCAGGCTTTTTATGCCCAGCTCGACCGCACCACGCTGGCAGACGTGGTGGCGACCACCCAGTTTACCGAGCTGCTTCCTGCGCCGCCAGCCGCGTTGCCAGCCGAGTCGCCAGAAAATCCTTGACGCTCTGCGCGGCCCGGGCGTTCATCCCCGGAATGCGGGCAATATCGTCCAGGCTGGCCGCTCCCAAGTCTTCCAAGCTGGAAAAATGTTCCATCAGCGCAAACTGGCGCTTTTCACCGATGCCCGGCAGATCGTCAAAGACGCTTTTGAGCATGTCTTGGCCGCGCAGCTTGCGGTGATAGGTGACGGCGTAGTGGTGAACTTCGTCGCGCACGCCGATCAGCACCCGCAGCGCCGGATGGGTCTTGGGCAGCAGCAGCTCGCGGCCTACGCCCACCTCGCTGCCGCCGGTCAGCCAAAACTGTGCGCCGTAGCGTCCGGGCAAAATCAGGGTTTCCTCGCGCTTGGCCAGCCCCACCAGCGGTACATTCACTCCGACTTCCTTCAGGGCGTCCAGTGCCGCGTTGACTTGCCCGCGCCCGCCGTCGATCAAGATCAAATCTGGCAGCGGTAATTTATCCGACAAGCTGCCGGAAAACCTGCGGACAATCGTCTGGCGCATCGCCAGGTAATCGTCGGGATGATCCAGCCCTTTGACTTTGAAGCGGCGGTGCTCGCTCTTGCGTGCCCGCCCGCCTTCAAACACCACCATCCCCGAGACGATATTGGTGCCGAACAAATTGGAATTGTCGTAGCCCTCGATTCGCCAGGGCCGCTCCGGTAAGGCCAACACCTCGCGCAGCGCGTCCAAACCCGGATGATCGCCCCGGCGCTCCAGCAAGGCCAGCTCGGATTCCAGGCCGGTCTGGGCGTTGCGCTGGGCCATCTCGGTCAGCTCCGTTTTGTCGCCGCGTTTGGGCAGCCGCATTTCGACTTTGCGCCCCGAGCGCTCGCTCAGCACCTGCGTCCACAGCGGCGCGTCGGCGTATTCGGCGGGCAGCAAAATCAGCGGCGGCACGTGGGTGGCCTGCGCGTAGTAATCCTGCACGAAGGCCCCCAGAATTTCGCCGCCTTCACTTTCGTCGGCCCCGGTCAAAAAGCGCTTGTCGCGCCCGACCACCCGCCCGCCGCGCATCCGGAACAACTGCACCATCGCAAACTCGCCGGCCTGCGCGTAGCCCAAAAAGTCCAAATCTTCGCTGCTGGTCTGCAAGGCGGCCTGCTCGGTGCCGAAGAGTTTCTCGACTGCTTGCAAGCGGTCACGCAGCCGCCCGGCCTGCTCGAAATCTTGCTTGACAGCGGCTTCTTTCATGTCCACTTTGAGCTGAGCCACCACGCCCGCCGCCCGCCCTTCAAGGAGCGCTTTGACGTCGTCGACCACCCGCGCATACTCCGCCGGATCTGCCCTGTCCACGCACGGCCCCAGACACCTGCCCATGTGGTAGTTCAGGCACGGGCGCGGCTTTTTCTGCATCGGCAAGCCTGAATTCTTACGCAGCGGAAACATGGTATCGATCAAGTGCTTGACCCGCCGCACCGCCGAAGCGTCCGGATACGGCCCGTAATAACTCGCTCCGTCTTTGATGACCCGGCGGGTGATGACCAGCATCGGAAACTTCTCGTGCGTCAGCTTCAAAAACGGGTAATGCTTGTCGTCTTTTAGCAGCACATTGTAATAAGGACGGTGCTGCTTGATCAGGTTGGCTTCCAGCACCAGCGCTTCCACTTCGTTTTTGGCCGAAATGAATTCGAGTTCCAGCGCCTCCCGGGTAAATCTTCCCGATTTGCCGCCCGCTTTGAAGTGCTGACCCACCCGGCTTCTCAGGTTGTTGGCCTTGCCGATATAAATCGGCGTGCCGGTTTTGCCGCGAAAAATGTACACGCCCGGCGTGGTCGGCAACACCGGCAAATCATCAAAATGCATGGTCTGATTTTAGCCAAATCGGCACTTCCAAACCGTGCCAGCGGAACATGAAGGCCAGCTTTAAGCCTGACTTCCCGCGCCATCCGTGCCCGATTTCTGTGTCCGCCACTCAAGTGACCCGGCAAGCCGCTGGGGCTGCCGCCCACATTTTCTGGCCTCCAGCTTTTGCGCTCAAATGAGAAATTCACCAACGCTGCCTTCATCCACCAGCTTCTAGACTGCGGGCATGACTGCCACCCCGCCCGCCCGTAAAGACGTGCCCCGCGAGCAAACTTGGGACATCGAAGCCCTCTACGCCACCCCTCAAGACTGGGACACCGAAGCGGCGGCGCTGGCCCAAGACGCGGCGGCGCTGGGCCGCTACGCGGGAACGCTGGGCCAATCGCCCGAAGCGCTCGCCCAGTACCTGAGTGCCTGTGAAGCCGTAAGAATGCGCCTGACCCGCTTGATGTCGTATGCCGGCATGGCCGCCAGCGTGGACGGCAAAGACACCGAGGCCGCCGCCCGCCGTGACCGGGCTTCTTCGCTCGGGAGCGTCTTTGCTGCCGCCACCGCCTTTGAAAGCCCCGAACTGCTGGCCCTCGACGAAAAGACGGTGCGCCCGTGGCTGACCCGTCCCGACCTCGCGGACTTCGCGGTGATGGTTGAGCGCGTCTGGCGGGGCCGGCCGCACATTCGCAGCGCCGAAGTCGAAGAACTGCTGGGTCTGGTGCAGGCCCCCTTTGCCAGCGAGCGCGGCATTCATCCGGCCTTGGCCAACATGGATTTAGATTTTGGGCAAGTCGGCGGCGTCCAAATCGGTCAGGGCAACATCGACCGCTTGATCGCCGATCCAGACCGCCAAATTCGCCAGCAGGCCTGGGAGTCCTACGCCGACGCCCACCTGTCGACCCAGCACACCATGGCAGCGGCCCTGTCGACCCACGTGCGCCAAAACGTCTTTATGGCCCGCGCCCGCCGCTACCCCGACGCGCTGACAGCCGCCCTGACGTCCGACCACATTCCCACGGCTGTTTTTCACACCCTGATCGACACGTATAAAGCCAACATTCACATCTGGCACCGCTACTGGCAGGTGCGCCGACGCTGGTTGGGCCTGGATCAACTGCGCGAATACGACGTCAAAGCGCCCCTGGTCAGCCCCCCGCCACTGTCTTACCAGGAATCTGTGGACGCCATCTGCGCCGGGATGCAGCCGCTGGGCGACGACTACGTTTCGCAGATGCGCTCGGGCCTGACCACCGAGCGCTGGGTCGATTACGCCAACAACGCGGGCAAGCGTCAAGGCGCGTACAGCAACGGCGGGGCCAGAGTCAAGCCGTACATTTTCATGAGCTTTCAGGGCGGACTCAGCAGCATGAGCACCCTCGCCCACGAAATCGGCCACAGTATGCACTCGCACCTCGCCCAGCAAGCGCAGGCCAGCAGCGTGCCGCGCTATACGCTGTTTGCCGCCGAAGTCGCCAGCAATTTCAATCAGGCGATGGTGCGCCACCACTTGTTTGCGACCAACACCGATCCTACGTTTGAAGTGGCCCTGATTGAAGAAGCCGTGTCCAACTTTCACCGCTACTTTTTCATTATGCCGACGCTGGCCCGCTTCGAGCTGGAAATTCACCGCCGCATAGAAGCGGGAGAGAGTCTGAGCGCCCCCGACCTCAACACCCTAATGGCCGACCTCCTGCAAGACGGCTACGGCGAGGGCGTTCAAGTCGACCGCGAGCGCAGCGGCATCACCTGGGGCGAATTTTCCACCCACCTCTACGCCAATTTCTACGCTTACCAGTACGCCACCGGCATCAGCGCCGCCCACCAACTCCGGGCTGGTTTTGACACTGATCCCGAAACGGCCCGCACCAAATACCTGCAGTTTCTCTCGGAAGGCGGCAGGCTCGACCCGCTCGACGCCCTCAGCGCGGCGGGAGTGGATTTGAGCACGGCACGCCCGGTGGAGGAGACCTTCAAGGTGCTGAGCGGTTACGTAGACCGGCTGGAAGTTTTGCTGAGCGAGAGAACCTGAAACTTGTCTTCAAAAAAAAGCCCCCCTTCGCCGTAAAGCGAGAGGGGGCTTTTCTTCTCTCTATTTCTCCTCTAGGCTTCCGCTGCTGGCCGCTCTCCCAACCTGTCCACGTACTTCCTCGCGGCGGCCAGAGCGTCTTCCATGCTGTCCATTTTCCGTTTGACGGTGTGCCGGGACACGTCGCGTCCGTCTACGCTGATTTTCCAAGTCTGCGCCGCGCCGCCTCTCAGCGGCCCACTGGTAAACTGCGGCAGTTGCGGGCGCTCAATTTTGATGCGGTGGCCTAAATAAAATTCGTCCATGCCGAGTAGGGTAGCGCTTTTCGGCGAAAAACAAATTCTTCACCACTTGAGGTCACCGTGAAACCCAGCGCCGTGAAACCCAGTACCCGTGTAAAATCTTCTCCATGACCCGCAGCGCCGTCCTTGTGCTCAATGCTGGCTCCAGTAGCCTCAAATACCAATTGATCAGCGGTTCCGAGCGCCTCCTGAGCGGTCTGGTGGAGCGTATCGGCGAACCTGGGGGAGACCACGACCACGCCGTTGCCCTGGGGCGCATCCTTGCCGAGCTTCCAGAAGACGTCACGGTGCAGGCTGTCGGCCACCGCGTCGTCCACGGCGGTGAAGCCTTCCGGGAAGCCACTTTGATTACGCCAGCGGTTCTCAGTGCTCTGACCGAGCTCTCCAGCCTCGCGCCGCTGCACAACCCGCCCGCCGTGCAGGGCATCGAGGCGGCCCTCGCCAGCTTGCCCGGCGTGCCGAATGTCGCTGTTTTCGACACGGCTTTTCACGCCACGTTGCCGCCGAAAGCCTACCTTTACGCGCTGCCGTACCGGTTCTACACCCAAGACGGCATTCGGCGTTACGGCTTTCACGGCACCTCACACGCTTATGTTTCGCGGCGGGCCAGCGAACTTCTGGGCGGCGTGGAAAAACTCGTGACGCTTCACCTTGGCAATGGAGCCAGCGCCGCCGCCGTGCAAAGCGGCCAAAGTATAGACACCAGCATGGGCCTGACCCCCCTGGAAGGCTTGGTGATGGGCACGCGCAGCGGCGATATCGACGCGGGCGCGGTGCTGCGGCTCTCGGAGCAGTACGGCCTTCAGGAAACCTCGAGCCTGCTCAACAAAGAAAGCGGCCTGAGGGGACTTTCCGGCGTTTCCAACGATCTGCGCGACGTTCGGGCCTCAGACACCGAGCAAGCCCGCCTCGCTCTGGCGGTGATGACCTACCGCATCATCAAACAGGTTGGGGCTTACGCGGCGGCCATGAACGGCTTAGACGCGCTGGTTTTCACGGGCGGCGCGGGCGAAAACGACGTCCAGCTTCGCGCCGACGTGCTGAGCGGCCTGAGCTTTCTCGGCTTTGAAGTGGACGCGGCAGCCAACCGTGCCAGTGGGAAAGAGCGGCGCATCACCACGCCGCAGAGCAAGCCCGCCTTGGTCATCCCCACCGACGAGGAAGGCGAAATCGCCCGCCAGACGCAGGAAGTCGTGAACCGCTAGATGCTGCTACTGGTACACGCCGCCCTCACCTTCATGCTGGTCGGGCTGATTCTCATGGTTCAGTGGGTGCATTACCCGCTGTTTGCACAGGTGGGCGCGGCGACTTGGCCGGCTTACGAGCGCGAACACCAAAACAGAATCACGTTCCTGGTCGGCCCGCTGATGCTCGCCGAACTGCTCAGCGCGGCGTGGCTGACCCTGCACCCGCCGCCCGCCTTGCCAAGTTGGAGTGTCTGGCTCGGCCTCGTGCTCACTTTGCTGATCTGGGTGTCCACCGCTCTTGTTCAGTCCCCGCTGCATGGCCGTTTGTCTGCCGCCTTTGACGCCCGACTGCACCGCCAACTGGTGGTCGGTAACTGGTTTCGCACGCTGGTCTGGTTGCTGCGCGGCGGCCTGTGTCTGTGGTGGCTGACGCTGCTGCTCTAAGAGCAAAAGAGATTCAGCGCTGAACGAAGCCTGCGCCGTTCTTATGATTTGAGCAATAAAATTGCTTTTGATATTCAGATACTCAGAGCAGGCGCAATTTTAAATTGTTTTATGTTATTCTGCCTCTATGAAGTTGCTAGAGACTCCCCGACCCTCCCAGCCCCAGACCGAGTATCCCGAACACACGTTGCTGACTCCTGGCCCCACGCCGATTCATCCCCGCGCCATGAAAGCGCTGACCCGCCCGATGCTGGGTCACATGGATGAAGAGGTGTTTAAGCTCAACCGCGCCATCCAAGCCGACTTGCGCGAGATGTACGGCACCGCGCCCGGAGCTTTCACGGCGCTGCTGGCCGGAACCGGTTCGCTGGGCATGGAAGCCGGATTTGCCAACCTGGTCGAACAGGGCGACGAAGTCTTAATCTGCGCCAACGGCTCGTTTGGCCGCAGGATGGCTGAAATGGCGGCCCGCTACGGCGCAAACGTGCGTCTGGTCACCGCTCCCCTGGGCGAAGCCATCAACCCGAGTGACGTGGCCGACCAGTTGGGTGACGCGCAGATGGTGGCCGTCGTTCACGGTGAAACCAGCACCGGCGTGCTCAATCCAGTGCCGGAAATTGCCGAAATCGTGCGGCGCAGCGGCGCTTTGCTGACGGTCGACGCCGTGACCACCGCTGGCATGGAGCCGTTTGAAATGCAGGCCTGGGGCGTGGACTATGTCTACACCGGAGCGCAAAAGTGCTTGTCGGCTCCGCCGGGACTCGCGCCAGTCGCCATCAGCGAACGCGCTTTTGCCCGCTTTGCCGCCCGCCGCCAGCCCACACCGCTGTGGTACTGCGACTTTGAAGGTCTGCGCGGGTACTGGCTGGAGCAGACCTACCACCACACCGTGCCGGTCAATTTGCACTTCGCGTTTGCCGAAGCGCTCCGCGCCGCACTGGAAGAAGGCTTGCCTGAGCGTGCCGCCCGCGTGCGAATGATGGGCGCGGCGATTACCACCGCCCTCGCGCCGCTGGGTTTTTCGCCTTACGTCAGGCGCGAACAAGACCGCTTGCCGACGGTGCTGGCGCTGCGCCTTCCGGAAGGTCTGGACGACGCGGCTGTGCGAAAAGAACTCCGCAAGCGCGAAATCAGCATTACCGGCGGCCTCGGCCCCACCGCTGGCCTGATCTGGCGGCTCGGCTTGATGGGCGAAGCGGCCCGACCCGCGCCGTACCGCATGTTGATGAGCGCTTTGGAAGACATCCTGAATGCGCCGGGCCTGGTGAAGCGCTTTGAAGCGGCTTTGGAGCGCTAACTTGTAGGGGTGATAGGCCGTTACGCCCCCAGTCCTACCGGAGCCATGCACCTCGGCAACGCCCGCACGGCGCTGCTGGCCTGGCTCCACACCCGCGCCCACGGCGGCCAGCACCTGCTGCGAATAGAAGACCTGGACGTCAGCCGAGTCCGTCCCTACGCCTACGACTTGATCCGCCGAGATTTGACATGGCTCGGGTTGGATTGGGATACTGAATATATACAATCAGAGCGGATAGACCTCTACCAAGATGCCTTAACGCACCTCCAAACCTACCCATGCACCTGCACCCGCCGCCAAATCGCCGAAATGACGGCCGCAGCCAGCGCCCCACACGGCCCCGAAGCCGTCTACCCAGGCACCTGCCGCCATCAACACACCGATTCAGCCAAAACTGCCGCCCTGCGCTGGCGCGTTCCCGACGCTGTCGTCTGCCTGACCGACCACTGGATCAAGCAGACGGTGTGTCAACACCTGCTAACCGAGGTGGGCGACTTCGTGTTGCGGCGCGGCGACGGCGTATTCGCCTACCATTTGGCGGTGGTGGTGGACGACGCCGCCATGCAGATCACCGACATCGTGCGCGGCGCTGACCTGCTGAGCAGCACCCCGCGCCAGATCGCGCTGCAACGCGCCCTTGACGCGGCGACTCCGCGTTACTTTCACGTGCCGCTGATGACCGATTACAAAGGCGAGCGCCTCGCCAAACGCGGCGGAGCGCCCAGCTTAAAAGACCTGCGCGAAACGGGTATTTCGCCAGAAAAAGTCCTTTCCGAGTTGGCCCGCTCGCTGGGCTGGAAAATACCGCAAGAAGTGACAGCGGCCGAATTGTTGCCGATTTACCTGGCCCAACCCCAAAGCTCACTTGCTTAGGCGGTCGCATCTTGGCGACCTCTCAATCCTTCCTGTCCGGCTGAGTACCTCCACATTGTGCTTAAATTGTAAAAAAATAACTATTAGACAACTTGTCTAAGTTTCACATTCAAACCCTTAATCGGGGTTCTACTCTACTGCTATGCAACTTCCCACTTATCCGCTGCCAGACGAACGCGGGCGCTTCGGTATCTACGGCGGGCGCTACGTCCCCGAAACCCTGATTCCGGCCCTCGATACCCTCAAGGCCGCTTACGCCGAGGCCAAGCAAGACCCGGTGTTCCTCAAACAACTTGAAGATCTGCTGCGCGAGTACGTGGGCCGACCCAGCGGACTTTACTTTGCCGAGAACCTGACCAAGCACGCGGGCGGAGCCAAAATTTACCTCAAGCGCGAAGACCTCAACCACACCGGCGCACACAAAATCAACAACTGCCTCGGTCAGGCGCTGCTGGCCGTCCGAATGGGCAAAAAGCGGGTGGTGGCCGAAACCGGAGCCGGACAGCACGGCGTGGCCAGCGCCACCGCCGCCGCGCTGCTGGGCCTGGAATGCGTGGTCTACATGGGCGCGGAGGACATCCGCCGCCAAGCACTGAACGTCTTTAGAATGAAGCTTCTCGGGGCGGAAGTCCGGGAAGTCACTTCCGGCAGCGCCACCCTCAAAGACGCCACCAACGAAGCCATCCGCGACTGGGTCACCAACGTGCGCGGCACCTTTTATATTCTCGGCTCGGTGGTGGGGCCGCACCCTTATCCAGCGATGGTGCGCGATTTTCAGAGTGTGATCGGTGAAGAAACCAAGTGGCAGCTCGCCGACTTGGAGGGCCGCGAAGTTCCCGACGTGGTGATCGCCTGCGTGGGCGGCGGCAGCAATGCCATCGGCATCTTCGCGCCGTTCGCTTACCTTCCCGAAGGCCAGCGCCCCCGCTTGATCGGCACCGAAGCGGCGGGTCAGGGCGTGGACACCGGCTTCCACGCCGCCAGCGTCGCCGGAGGCAAAGTCGGAGTGCTGCACGGCTCGATGATGTACCTCCTCAACGACCCCGAAGGCCAGATCACCGAAGCCCATTCGATCAGCGCGGGCCTCGATTATCCGGGCATCGGCCCCGAGCACTGCTATTACAGCGATATGGGCGTGGCCGAATATGTTCCCGTGACCGACGCGCAGGCCCTAGAAGCGCTGCAACTCCTCGCCCGTCTGGAAGGAATCATTCCCGCTTTGGAGACGGCTCACGCCATCCATCAGGCCGTCATCACCGCCCGTGAAATTGGCGAAGGCAAAATCATCGTGGTCAACTTATCGGGGCGAGGCGACAAAGACGTGGCCGAAGTGGCCCGCCTGCTGACCGGGAGCGCCAACGCATGACCCAGACTGTCACGACTCAACTTCAACTATCAACGCCGAGCGCCGAGCGCATCCAGGCCGCGTTCAGTGCCGCCAAAGCCGAGCGCCGCGCCGCGTTTATTCCGTTCATGACCGCTGGTTATCCCGACGCCGAGCGCTTTCATGACGTGGCCTTACAGCTCCTCGAACACGCCGACATGATGGAAATCGGCTTGCCGTACTCTGACCCGCTCGGTGACGGCCCCACCATTCAGCGTTCCAGCGAAGCGGCCATTAAAGGCGGCACCAGCACGCGGCGCACCTTGGAGCTCATCAAAGCGCTGCGCCCGCACACCACCAAGCCGCTGATCGTCATGACCTATATCAATCCTATTTACGCCGTGGGGCCGCGTGAATTCATGCGCCTTGCGGTGGAAGCGGGCGTGGACGGACTGATCTTACCGGACTTGCCACCCGACGAAGATATAGAAATTCGCGACCTCGCGGCGCAGGCGGGCCTAGCCTTGACCTTCTTGATCGCCCCGACCAGCACTCCTGAGCGAGTCAAAATCGTCACCGCCGCCTGCACCGGCTTTGTCTACGCCGTCAGCGTCACCGGTGTGACCGGAGCCAGAGAAGGCAACGCCCTGAGCGAAGTTCCGGCACTGGTGGCCCTCGCCAAGCAGCACACCGATTTGCCTATCGCGGTGGGGTTCGGCGTCAAAGACACCGCCACTGCCCGCCAAGTCGCGGTAGACGCCGACGCCGACGGCGTGGTGGTCGGCAGCGCTTTTATCAACGCGGTCAGCCGTGGGGAAGATGTGGGCGCATTGGCACGCGAAATCGTGGAAGGTTGCCGAAAATAAGCATGTATCTTGCGTGAGCAGACAAAAAAGCGGGGCACTTGGATCATGTCCAAGTGCCCCGCTTTTTTCGCTCGCAGCTTTACACGAACTGCGACAGCCAGCCGCCCAGCAGCAACAGCGGCAACAAGCCAACCATCAACATTAGCGCGGCTGGACTTTCACGCTCTTCTCTGACCTGATCACGGAGCGGCACACCCGAACGCGGCGAGATCACGCGGCCCGCCCAGTAGGGTGAAGGCTCATCAGCGCGGCTTTGAGGTGCTTGTAAATTTCGCGCTGCAACTCCAAGTCATCGGGCAATTCGTATTTGAGCTGCTCCATGGCCTGCATCAGGTGAGCGCCGCCAGGGGTGCGCTCGTGGTCGGGCCGCGCCCACTCGGGCAATTCGGGATCGTGGACGGGAGCGCGTTTTTCATCGTCCCAGTCGGCCCACAGTTTGGGCAAATCGTAGAGATAGCGTCCGATGCCGAACTGCACCGCGCACCGCTTGAGGGCGTCACTCGCCGCCGCCTTCAAAGTTCCCAGCTCTCCTTCACTGCCTTCCCCGATGTCTTCACGTGCCACGCCCAGAATGGTCAGGCGGCCTTTGACGGTGGGGCGGGCCGCGCCCACCACGACTTCCAGTTCAAAGCTCCACTCGTCGGGGCAAATGGCGTCGAGCCGGTCTTGCACGGCGCGGGCGTCAATGTGGGCAAAGAGCAGCGCCCGCTTGTGATCGCGGCTGAAGCTGGCAGGCTTGAAGCCCACCAGATGGGCGGGAAACGGCGCTTGCAGTCGTTTCTGGACATCGCTCAGTTTCATGGATTTAGTCTATAACAGAATGGCGTTATGGTCAAGACGTAAAAGAGGGGAACAGATCGTGGTCAGTAGGAAGTAGGGGGTTGCTTTTCCTGCGGCAGACAACACCGCAAAAACCGCCACCTTCCACTCATTCCTTCATTGCCAGCTCCACCGCTTCCACCAATCCGCCGCTGTCCACATCGCCCACATGGTACTTGGCCGCCGCCCGCGCTTCTTTATCGGCGTTGCCCATCGCCACCGGATAGCCGACCACCTCCAGCGCCGTCACGTCGTTGTGGCCGTCACCGACCATCATCACGCGCCCCAGATCAAAGCCGTAAAAGCCCGCCACTTTCCGAATAGCGCTGCCTTTATTCACGCCGTCACGGGTGACGCTGACAAACAGGGTCTGCGGCATCACCGGACTGCTGGCCGGATGAAGTTGCAAGCCGTCGTGCGCCTCACTCAGCAGCGCGTCTTTTTCGGCGTAAGGAATCAGCCACTGCGCCCGCACCACCATCCCGCTGAGGCTCAGCAAATCACGTGGCTGGAACGGTACGCCCAGCAGCTTGGCGTGTTCCGCCGAGACTGGCGACGTGTCTTCCACAGCGTATTCGCGGTCTGTGTATGTTTCTAAAATTCGCTCCGTCGCCCGCGCTTTTTCAACGAGGCCGACCAACAAATCGTGCGGCAATTCCTCACTGCGCGACTCGCCGGTGTCCACCTTGACAATGCTGGCTCCATTTTGAAAGACGTGCCAGCCGTCAGGATCGAGCCGCTTGGCATACTCCAGCGCGTGTCCCACAGCGGGTCGGCCCGAACACAATACGATTCTGATTCCCGCGAGCCGCGCATCTTTAAGCGCTTCCCAGACTTCCGGCAACACTTGATTGCCGGTTCCGACGAGGGTGCCGTCTACATCCACACAAATCATCTGCAACATGCTGAGCAGTCTAACGGCGCAACGCCCCTTCCTTGAAGGTGCCGTCTACTCTTAAAACTTTATTTCACAAGTTTAATAGTAAGTGAAGAGAATCACTTGCTTCCTCCTGAAAAAGCGGGGCCGACTTCTCCCCGCCGTTCACGTTCAGCTCAGCGCGGCGGCCAAACCCACCACCGAGGCGACGTCCAAGCTCGCGCCACCGACCAGTGCGCCGTTGACATTCGTCTGGGCGCAGATCTCAGCAATGTTGGCAGGCTTGACGCTGCCGCCGTACAAAATCCGCACGCCGTCGGCGTACTCACGGTACAGCCCGCCGAGCGCCCCGCGAATCGCGTCGGCCATTTCGCCGGCGTCGGCGGCGGTGGCGGTTTTTCCGGTGCCAATTGCCCATACCGGCTCATAAGCGATCACGATTTGATCCGCGCCCAACACCGGCACCTGCGAAAGCGAATCGCGCAACTGATCCAAGGTGTAGGCCACCTGCTCGCCTTTTTCGCGCACGTCCAAGCCCTCGCCGACGCAGATGATCGGCACCAAGCCGCCTGCAATAGCCGCTGCTGCTTTGGCCGCCACGATTTGCGAGCTTTCGCCGTGATACTCGCGCCGCTCGGAGTGGCCCACCACCGCGTACATCGCGCCCACATCTTTGAGCATTGCCGCGCTGATTTCGCCGGTGTACGCGCCGGATTCATGCGCCGAGATGTCCTGAGCGCCCAGCTTGACCGGACTGTCTTTAAGTTCCAAGCTCAGGCCCTGGAGGGCAATCGCGGGAGCCATGATCGCCAGCTCCGCCGAGGTCTGCGGCAAGGCGGCCCGTAACTCTTTGGCCCACTGCACGGCTTCCGAAGGTGTCTTGTTCATTTTCCAGTTGAGCGCGAGTAGATTTTTCATGGTTATTTCCCCAGTTCCTTTAAGCGGCTGATGGAGTATGGATCACCTTGTTGCGCTGCGAGCCTGTACCACTTTACCGCTGAGTCGATTGATTTTCTCGTGGCTAGACCGGCTTCATACATGTACCCGAGTTGACCTTGCCCATAGGCATTGCCCCGCTGCGCGGCAAAGGCATTGTATTTAAACGCCTCGGGGTACTTTTTTTGATCCAAAAGCAGGTGGCCGAGTCGGGCCGAGGCGAGGGGGTAGCCCTGCTCTGCACTTTTTTAATACCACACCCCGGCCCTGCCGAGATCTCGAGCGGTGCCGAAGCCGCCCTCGTACAAGATACCGAGCGTGTGCTGAGCGTACTTGTCTCCTTGCCGGGCGGCCAGATCAGACCAGACAAACGCTTCTTGATACTGCCGGGTCTGGTAGGAAAGCCAGCCTAAACTGGCCTGCGAGTACACGTCGCCGAGCGTGGCGGGCTGCTCAAAGTACTTGGCCGCTTTGGCATAATTTTTCGCAACGCCCAGTCCATCTTTATAGACGGTGCCCAGCCGAATCAACGCCATCGGCGCTCGCTGATCAGCAGCGGCCTGAAAGAAAGCAATGGCTCGCGCCGCGTCTTTGCCGACTCCTTTGCCCTCAAGGTAAAGATTGCCCAGATTGATCTGTGCGGCGGGGTAGTTTAAAGTCGCCGCTTTGGTGTACCACTGGGCCGCCGCTGCGTCGTCGCCCGCCGAGCTGTACCACAGCCCCACGTTGTAGATGGCCGGCGGATACCCCTGCGCCGCCGCCTTCTGATACCAGCGCAGGGCGGCGGCGCGGTTGACTCTTACCCCCTGGCCTTCCTTGAACAAGTTGCCCAAACCGTTTTGGGCTTTGGCATTTCCACTCTGGGCCGCTTGGGTAAAGCGCTGCTTAGCAAGGTACACATTACGCGGCACGCCCTGACCATTTCGGTACATCACGCCCAAGCTGGCCGCAGCCCGCATGTCGCCTTGTCGAAACGACGTTTGGAATTCAGGCAAGGCCTCCGCATACCGTCCAGCGTCGTAGGCTTGCTGCCCTTTGAGATAATCCGCGCAGGCCTGACCCGACAGCGCGGCCACGCTGAGAACCAGACAAAGCAGGGTCTGCCGCTGCGTCATTACTTCATTGCTTCGACGCCCGGCAGCGGCTGACCTTCCAGCAGCTCCAAGCTGGCCCCGCCGCCGGTGGAGACGTGCGAGACTTTGCTGGCCTGACCGCTCTTGTTGATGGCGCTGACCGAATCGCCGCCGCCCACCACGCTGTAAGTATCCGCGCCCAACTCGGCCACCGCCCCAGCCACCGCGTTGGTGCCGCCCGCGAATTTGGCAAATTCAAAGACGCCCAGCGGCCCGTTCCAAAACACGGTTTTTGCGCCCTGAAGCGCGGCGATGTAGGCCTTCACGGTTTCGGGGCCAGCGTCCAAGCCTTGCCAGCCGTCAGGAATCTGGTCACTCGGCACCACTTTGGTGTTGGCGGTCTCGTCAAAAGCGTCGGCGGCAATCACGTCGGTGGGCAGCATGATTTTATCGGCGTACTCGCTGAGCAAGCGCCCCGCCAAAGCCAATTGGTCGTCTTCGTGAATGCTCTGGCCGATCTGGCCGCCGCGCGACTTGATGAAGGTGTAAGCCATGCCGCCGCCGATCAGCAGTTTGTCCACCTTCGGCAGCAAGTTCTCGATGACCTTGATCTTGTCGCTGACTTTGGCTCCGCCGATAATCACCACATACGGGTGCGCGGGGTTGTTAATCAGTTTATCCAGCGCGTCCACTTCGGTTTGCAGCAGGCTTCCGGCGGCGTGCGGCAACTTGCCGGCCACGCCGCTCACCGAAGCGTGGGCGCGGTGGGCGCTGCCGAAAGCGTCCAGCACGAAGGCGTCGCCCAACTGGGCCAGCTTGAGGGCGAGGGCCGGATCGTTTTTCTCTTCGCCCGCTTCAAATCGCACGTTTTCTAAGAGGGCCACTTCGCCGCTCCCCAGCGCCTGCACCGCCGCCAAGGTTTCAGGGCTGCTCGGCAAGCTGGCAATGAACTTGACCGGCAGGCCCAGCACCTTGCTCAGTGCCTGTGCCACAGGCGCGAGGCTGTATTTCGGATCGGGGCCCGCTTTGGGCCGTCCCAAATGGCTCATCAGCACCAGTGACGCGCCGCTGGCCAGCAGCGCCTGCAAGGTGGGCAAAGACGCGGTGATGCGGGTGTCGTCTTGAATCACGCCGCCCTTGATCGGCACATTGTAATCCACCCGAACCAGTACGCGCTTGCCCTTCACATTCAACGAATCTAAGTTCTTCATGTTTACTCCTTACAAAGGTGATGGGCCATGAGCTGTTTTCACCCATAGCCCACCCTTCACGACTCAACGTTCGATTTGCTTAACTTAAACGCCTTTCTCGCTCACCAGTTGCGTCAGATCCGCAATCCGGTTGCTGTAGCCCCACTCGTTGTCGTACCAGCTGAAGAACTTGACCAGATTGCCCATCGCCATGGTCAGGCCGCCGTCGATGATGGCGCTGTGCGAATCGCCGACGATGTCTTGCAGCACGATGGGGTCTTCGGTGTAGCTGATGATGCCCTTGTGGCTCCCCTCGGCGGCGTTCTTAAACACCGCGTTGACCTCGTCTGCCGTCACGTCGCGGCCCAAAATGACCACCACGTCGCTGATGCTGCCCACCGGCGTCGGCACGCGCAGGGAGGTGCCATCAAACTTGCCCTTGAGCTTGGGATAGACCTGCGCCACGGCTTTGGCCGCGCCCGTCGAGGTGGGAATGATGTTGACAGCGGCGGCCCGGGCGCGGCGCAAATCAGAGTGCGGCAAGTCGAGCAGGCGCTGATCGTTGGTGTAGCTGTGGACGGTGGTCATGATGGCTTTTTCGATGCCGAAGGCTTCGTCGAGCAGTTTCATCGGCGCGGCCAAGCTGTTGGTGGTGCAAGAAGCGTTCGAGATGATGTGGTGGTTCTTGGGATCGTAGTCCTGCTCATTGACGCCCAGCACGATGGAGATGTCTTCATTTTTGGCCGGCGCGGTGATCAGGACTTTCTTCGCGCCGCCGGCGAGGTGCTTGCTGGCTCCCTCGCGGCTGGTAAAGATGCCGGTGGACTCGATGACGATGTCCACGCCCAACTCGCCCCACTTGATGTTGGCGGGGTCGCGCTCGGCGAGGGCGTGTATCTTTTTGTCGTTGACGGTCAGCGAGTCGTCGTCGTAGCTGACGGTACCATCAAACTTCCCGGCAGTGGAGTCGTACTTGAGCAAGGTCGCCAGCGTTTTGTTGTCGGTCAAATCGTTGATGGCCACGACTTCCACGCCACGCGCTTCTAAAACCCGGAACACCAAACGGCCAATCCGGCCAAATCCGTTAATGCCTACTTTCATATGTTGCCCCTTTGTGACTGAGCGCTTGAGGTGCGCTGCCCAGCCACTTTTGGTTGTTCACTCAACCACCAGTTTACCGCAGCTTCGTCAAGTCGGCGTCGGTACCAACTGGACAAGTGTACTCGGTACACCTTCGGGAAGGAGCGAGAGGTATGCACCTGTTGGCGCACATCCCTTGCCTCAACTCCCCATCTTCCCGCTGCGGATCACGTCGGCAATCACTGGCGGCAAATTCCAGGCCATGATGTCGAAAGCCGCCGACGAGTAGTCATACGGCACTTTGTGCATGCTGACTTTGGGCCTGCGACCAGCGGCGTCGATGATAATCACGTCCGCGCCGGGTTCGTGATTCAGGCTCAGGCCCACCGAACCGGGATCGATAAAAATGGTGTCGCCGATGGTGCGCACAAACGGCACGTGGGTGCCCGCCGAGACGACCACCCGTGAGCTGAGCTGCTCGGCCAGTTCCTGCATCTGGGCCTCGGGGGCCATCAAATCGAGGCGGGCCTCGGGGTCGTGCGGCGCACCGTGAAAATAACGAATGCGCCCGACTGGCGTCATAATCCGTCCGCCCACCGGCAAACGGCGCAGGTATTCGAGCTGCTCCGGTGCGAGGGTTTCGCGTGTCCAGTTCAGAACCTGATCGGCGATCCCGCGCCGCGATTCGCGCTCACCGAACGCCATCGACACCCGCAAATCGCTCGAGCCGAGGCCGACTTTCCAGCCTGCTTGCTGCACGAAGTCGATGACTGGCCCGGGCGACGCACCGTAGCCGACCAAATCGCCCACCACCACCACCGAGTTGACGATATGTTCGCTCAAAAACCGCTGCACTGAAGTCAGCGCGTGAATATTGCTGTGGAGGTCACTGATAAAAGCAATTCGCAAGGTAAGCCCAGATTACCTCAAGGAGCGGCCGCATTGACAGCTTCCCAGCTTGACCTTTTCCCTACACGCCCATTTTTCCACATCTGGGCCCTTGCTACACTTCAAAGCTGATGCCGCGCCTTCCCCCCGCTGTTTTATCCGCCGCTTTCGGCGTGTGTCTGGCTCTGTGCGGTCTGCCGCTGGCTTGGAGCGCTTTGACCGTTTTCCCCCTCGCCCTTTTGCTTGGGCATCTCAGCCGCCAGCCCAGCGTCAAACAACTCACGTTGCAGACGTTGATCGCCATCAGCGCTTTTTTTGCCGCCCAGCTCTTTTGGCTGGTGGTCTTTATGCAAGACCTGATGTCCAAAGACGGCAGCTTGCCTTTGGTGCTGGCGTGGCCGCTCTCGGCGCTAACGTTATCGCTGCTGTTCGTACTGGAAGGCATCTTCTGGGCGCTGATGGCGTTCTTGGTCGCTGCCGCCTTCAAAACGCCGCAGGGCCGCTTGTGGGGACTGGCGGGCGGCTGGGTGATTCTGGAATGGCTCAGGACGCTGGGGGCGCTGGCTTTTCCCTGGTCGGGACTCGGGTACACCTTCCTGAGAACCCCACTCATTCAGGTGGCCGACCTCGGCGGCGTGCTGCTGCTGACCGCGCTTCTGACCGCTTCGGCAGCGGCGCTGGTCACACTCATGCGAGTCAAAAATCCGCGCCCCGCTGCACTGATGGCCGCGCTGTGGCTGGCGGCCCTCGGCTACGGCCTGACCCGCACGGCAGGGGAGGGGCCGCCCGCCAAGGCGCTCTTACTCCGCACCAATCTCGATTCGTTTGCCAAAGTCACTGGCCAAGACTTCGATCAGCAGTGGCAAGCTCAGCTCCAGCTCAGCCAGCAGCGCCGAGCGGGTGAGGTGACGGTCTGGAGCGAAACCGCCTTGCTGTATCCGGAGCGCATTGGAGAAGTTCCTGCACCCGGCCTCTACGGCATGTATCAGTATCCGCGCAATACCGCGATCGGCTGGGACGGGCAGCGCATCACCGGCAGCTTCGACAAAGCCCACCCGGTGCCGATGGGCGAGTATTTCCCGCTGAGTGGGGCGCTCAACGGGCTTTACAGCTCAATCTACCAATCGCTGAATCTGGGCAGCTTCAATCCCCAGTTTCCTGGTCAGTCCTACGCGCCCATTCCGCTCGGGCGCGTGCTTTACGGCGTTTATATCTGCTACGACAGCATCGTGGCTCACGTTGCCCGGCAGATGGCCCTTCAGGGAGCGCAGGTCTTGGTCAATGTTAGCAATGACGGCTGGTACACCGGCTGGGGCGTCTGGCAGCACTTCGACATGGGCCGGGTGCGGGCCATCGAAACGCGGCGCTACGTGCTCAGGAGCGTCAACAAAGGGGTCGCTGCCGTGATCAATGATCTCGGTGAGCCGGTGCAAACCCTCACCGAAGGCGAAGGCGTCCTTCACGCCGAATATCCGCTCCTGAGCGCCACCACCCTTTATATGCGTCTGGGCGACGTTCCAGCCCTGATCGCCGCGCTGCTGCTGCTCGGCTACGCACTCAGGCTCGACTGCCGCCGTACCCAGTAATATATACGACATCCCTTTACTCCAACCCCTCAACCGCCACCAAGGCCTCCCGCCGAATTGAAGCGTCCATCTTGGCGTAAATTGCACTGGTGTTCACCGAAGCGTGTCCCAGTACGTCAGCCACCACGTGCAGGTCACGGGTGGCTCTGTACAGCTGCGTTCCCGCCGTGCGCCGCAGCGTATGCAGGCCCCACAGCGCAGGCGGCAGCCCAAGAGCAAGGTAATACCGTCCGGCAATATCCCGAGCTCCTTTGGTGGTCAACCGCCCACCCGCGTTGCGGTGACTCAGCGAGAACAGCAGCGCGGGCGAAGCGCTGACCAGGCTTTGGCGCAGGCGCAACCAAATGCCGAGCGCTCCCAGGGCCCGCGCAGTGAGCGGCACCTGCCGAGTCTTTTTGCCTTTGCCGCGCACCACCACGTGACCGAGGCTAAGGTCGAGGTCGTCCAGATTCAGTCCGACCAATTCGGCAGCCCGCAACCCAAATTGACCGCCCAGCAGCAGCAAAGCGTAATCGCGGGCCGCGCGGGTGGGGTCACTGGGATGCTCGGCGGCGGGCAAAGCCAAGAGGGCTCTAAACGTCGCCGCGCTGAGGGCCGACTTGCGGCTGTGGGCCGCCTCGCTCTCAGCTGGTGGGCGCACGCTGGTGCTGGGATCAATTTTTAAAACATCGGCCCACACCAAAGCCCGCATCATATTCCGCACGCCGTAGAAGTGGCGTTTGACGCTGGATGCCGACAGCCCCTGTGCCTGTAAGTCCAAGAGCCAGACTTCAAAGACCTCCGGTTCGAGTTGGGTCAGCGCATGTTGCGGCGACGCGGCTGGCCCTGTAAACGCCAAAAACTTTCTGAGCGACTCGGCGTAGTGCGCTAGGGTCAACTCGCTGATGCGTCCGCCTTTGCTGGATTTAAGCCGCAAGTAGGTGTGGAGCAGATCGGTGAGAACCTCAGCGTCTTGGGAATGCGCCGCCCGGAGGCCTTCACGGCGGCGATTAGACGCCGAAGCCCAGCGGGAAGCCAGAACGAGAGCAGAACTGGTTGAACTGGTCAATGGAATCTCTTAGGTTTCATAAGTGAAATTATAGAACCTAAGAGAGACTCACACCAGCAGGGGTTTTAAGGTCAACCGTTTAAGTTGTGCTGGTGTGAGTCCGTCCACTTCCTCAAGTCTCCAATTCTTCCTGACTCGCCCCAGTCAGCAGCAGCGCCGCTTTCGGTAAAACGCGGGCGGTAAACGGCGTGGTTTCGTCATGAATCTCGCCGTCGTACTGAAGAGGAAACGGTTCCTCGGTGCTGACCTCCACTTCACTGGCCGAAAAAACATCGATATTTTTACCGAACACCGGCTCGCCCAAATTGAGCTTGGCCCGCAGCGAGTCGAGCAAATTGGGCAGGAGCTCCAAAACCGATCCGGCTTTGAGCACCAGTACCGCGAACTGCCCGTCATTGGGGCTGACCCCCGGCGCAATCGGCAAACGGAAATTGGCCATCCCGAAGTTGGCGACCATCACCGCCATGGCGTCCACGTCCTGTGCTTTGCCGTCGAGGGTCAAGTGGAAGGTGGTGGTCTTGGGACTCAGCTGCTTGAGGGCGCTGACCACGTAAGCGAACACGCCCAGCCGGTCTTTGAGGCCTTCTGCGCCTTCGATCATGGCCGCGTCCGCTCCTGCGCCTGCCAGCAGCACGAAGCCGTGCGATTTGCCCGCGACGCTCAGCTCGCCCAGATCGATAGAAACGGCTCTGAGTTCATCCACCACCTGTGCCAGCTCCTGTGGGTCTTCCGGCAAGTTCAAGTTTTGGGCAATCAAATTTGCCGTGCCTGCCGGGTAAGCCAGCAGCGGCACGCCCCGGTTTCTGAGAACATAAGCGATGCTGCTGACGGTGCCGTCGCCGCCTGCCGCGATCACGGCGCTGTAGTGCTCGGCGCTGCTCAGCAGGGTTACCAGCTCACCTTTTTGGGGAAGTTCCTCGGCGTCGACGTGCCAGCCTTTTTCACCCAGCGCGGCGATAAAGCGCGGCAGCGGACTCGGCCCTTTACCGGATTTGGGATTGAAGATCAGCAGGGCGCGTTTGGGGGGGGTAGGCTTGGCGTTCATCCAGCCATTAGACTGCGGAGACGGAGGCAAAGTCATGCGTATATTCTTGCTGGGTTCTTTATTGTTGGTGGGCACACTCTCTTCGTGTGCGCCGCGTGTCGGTACGGTGATGGGCGTGACCCAAACGCCGGTTTTGGTCAAAGTCTCGTCCGGCACGGCCAAAGGCGCGGCCGTGATGATTCAGGGCCGCTACCTCGGCGGCCCTGCCACCGGGCGTATCCGTTTGGGCGCGGACGAAAACGGCTCAGGCGGCTACCTGATTCCCGCAGCGTCGGTGGTGTCGTGGACCGACAGCGAAATCGTCTTCAACGTCCCGGCGAACGCCCCGGCCGGCGGAAGCTGGCTGTATATCGAAGTCAACGGGCGGCAGAGCACCGGCCTCCCGTTTAGCGTGAGCAGTCAGTAAGAGCGGCCGTTCGTGAGCAGAGGTGAACGGGGCGCAGGCGACAGAGTAAAGCTGTCCGCCTGCGCCCCGCTCACCGTCTATACTCTCCCCTATGTCACTTCAGCGTCCCAAAGGCACCCAAGACCACTTGCCAGATGGCAGTCCCAAGTTAAGAGCCGATCTCAGCGCCTCCGCTTTTTCTCACGTCACCCGAACGGCCGCGCGGGTGCTGGAGCGCGGCGGAGCGCAGTGGATGGAAACGCCGCTGTTCGAATATGCCGATCTGGTACAGCGCGGCGTGGGCAGCAGCACCGATATCGTGCGCAAAGAGATGTTTACCGTCACCTATGCCGGAGAGCACGGCGGCTATATTCTGCGCCCCGAGGGCACGGCGGGCATTGTGCGGGCTTACCTGGAAAACGGCCTCAAGCAGCTTCCCAGCCCCTTAAAACTCTGGACACACGGGCCGATGTTCCGCGCCGAGAATGTCCAGCAAGGCCGCTTGCGGCAGTTTCACCAGGTTGACTACGAGGTGATCGGCAGTGCGCTAAGCTTGGTGGACGCCGAAGCGATCTGGTTGATGGTGCAGGTCGTACAGGAACTCGGGCTGACCGGCGCGAGGATCAAGCTCGGATCGGTGGGCGACCCGGCCGATCGGGAGCGCTACGACGCTTATTTGCGCCAACTGTTCACGCCACATGCCGAGCGCCTCTCCGCCGATTCACAAGACCGCTTGACACGCAACCCGATGCGAATTCTGGATTCCAAAAGTAAAGATGACCAGGCCCTGATCGTGGAACTTGGCGTCGAGCCGATGCTCAACTTTTTGGGCGAGGAAGCCAGTGCCCATTTTCAAGAAGTGCGTGGCCATCTGGAGGCCTGGGGCGTGCCGTATGACCTCGACCCCAGCATCGTGCGCGGCCTGGATTATTACCGCCGCACCGCCTGGGAACTGCACCACCAGGGCGTCGGAGCCAAGTCGGCCCTTGGCGGCGGCGGGCGCTACGACGGACTGGCCAAAGAACTCGGCGGCCCCGAGACGCCGGCAGTGGGCTGGGCCTTCGGCATCGAGCGCCTCCTGATTGCTATGGACGCCGAGGGCCTCAAGTGGCCGCTCACCGCCGGCCCGCTGGTCTACGTCGCGGCACTGGACGCTGAGCAAGTAGACCCGGCGGCCCGCGTGGCACTGGGCATCCGCGCCGTCGCCCGCGCCGAGTTCGCTTACCGGGCCCTCAAACCCGGCAATGTCTTCAGGGAAGCCGAGCGCCGCACAGCCGTTTACGCCGCCCTGATCGGCAGCGAGGAAGCCGGTCGTGGCAGCGTGATGCTCAAGCACCTCTCAAGCGGCGTTCAGCGTGAAGTGCCGGTGGCTGAGCTGAATGCTCTTTTACTTTCCGATTTGTTCTCTGAAATGCCAAGCCCAGACTCCGCACCCACCCCACCAGCACTGGAGACCCGATGAAGCGCACCGCGTACCTGAGCGACCTCGAACCTTACCTCGATCAAACCGTCACCGTACAAGGCTGGGTGGCGCGGCGACGTGACCTCGGCAAGCTGATTTTCATTGACCTGCGTGACCGCAGCGGTCTGCTGCAAGTTCAGGTTGAACCGGGCTCTCCGGCTTTTGCTGAAGCCGACCGGATGCGCGGCGAATACGTGGCTGAATTTACCGGCACGCTGCGCCTGCGCCCCGAAAGCCAGCGCAAGGAAGGGCTGGGCGCGTACGAACTGATCGCCGATTCGGCCCAGCTGCTCAGCGCCGCCGTGACGCCGCCATTTGAACTCAGTAAAGGTGAGGACGTGTCCGAAGACATCCGCCTCAAATACCGCTACCTCGATTTGCGCCGTCCGGAGATGTTCCAAAAACTGCTGATCCGCTCGCAAGTCTCTGCCGCCATCACCGCCTTTTTGACGGCGGAGGGTTTTATCAATGTCGAAACGCCGATGCTAACCCGAAGCACCCCCGAGGGCGCACGCGATTTCCTGGTGCCTTCCCGGCTCAGCCCCGGCGAGTTCTACGCCTTGCCGCAAAGCCCGCAGCTGTTTAAGCAGCTGCTGATGATCGCTGGCGTCGACCGTTATTTTCAGCTGGCCCGCTGCTTCAGAGATGAAGACCTCCGCGCCGACCGCCAGCCGGATTTCACCCAGCTCGACATTGAAATGAGCTTCGTGAACCAGGAAGACATTCTCGACCTCAACGAGCGCTTGTTGCGCCACGTCTTCAAAACGGCGCTCGACGTGGACTTGCCCTCCCCTTTCCCGCGCCTGACCTATCAGCAGGCCATGGACACCTACGGCTCCGATAAGCCCGATTTGCGTTTCGGTTTGCCGTTTGTGGACGTGACCGATCTGTTCGCGGGCGGCGAGTTCGCGGCGTTTGCAAAAGCCGCCTGCGTCAAGGTGCTGGCGACTGGTGAACTGACCCGCAAACAAATTGATGAGCTCGAGCGTGTCGCCAAACAAAATGGCGCAGGTGGCTTGGCCTGGGTGCGGCGAGACGGCGAGGGACTGAGTGGCGGCATCAGCAAGTTCGTAGGGAAAGTAAGTGGAGAACTGCTCAGCCGAACAGGTGTCGAGCAGGGCGGTACCTTATTGTTTGCAGCGGGTGAGTGGAAAAAGGCGGTGACGGCGCTCGGCGCGGTTCGCACGGCGCTGCGCGACCTGCTGCATTTGGCGTCTGCCGGCTTTGAAACCGTCTGGGTCACCGATTTTCCCCAGCTCGAATACGATGAGGACAATCAGCGCTGGACGTACATGCACCACCCCTTCACCGCGCCGCACCCCGAGGATTTGGCGCTGTTCGGCACCCAGCGACAAGGCGAAATTCGCGCTCAGGCTTACGATCTGGTGCTCAACGGCTTTGAAGTCGGCGGCGGCTCGGTACGGATTCACGACCCCGAAGTGCAGCGGCAAATGTTTGGTGCCATCGGCTTTTCCGAAGAAGAAGCTCACGCCCAATTCGGCTTCTTTCTGGACGCGCTGGCTTCCGGCACACCGCCGCACGGCGGCGTCGCCTGGGGTTTTGACCGCCTCATCATGGTGATGAGCGGGGCGAGCAGTATCCGCGAAGTGATCGCCTTTCCCAAAAACAACAAAGGCAGCGACCTCATGGCGCAGGCCCCGTCCAGCGTCAACGCCGCACAGCTTGCCGAATTGGGCGTGGCTGTTCTTGAGTAAGGGCGACCACGTCGTTCGTTGTTGGGCTTAAAGGAGCGTCAAACCATGTCAAAGCACCAAGCAGACTTTTCAGCACGCCTGACCGCCGTTCGCTCGGCCCTCAAATCAGCGGGCGTGGACGCCTTGTGGGTCAGTCAGCCGGAGAATGTCAACTATCTCAGCGGCTTTTCCAGTCCTGAAGACGCCAAAGCGCTGATTTTGCCGGACGCAGCGTGGCTGTATACCGATGGCCGCTACACCTTGCAGGCTGCACAGGAATCGGCCATTCCGGTGTTCATCGCCCGCTCGCCTGAGACGTTACAGCACGCCGCGCCGCTTCTCTCGGGCCTCAAGGTGGGCTTTGAAATGCAGCACCTGACAGTGGCCGAGCTCGGCGCGTTGCAGGCGCACTGGCCCACCGAACCCGCACCGCTCAGCGGCGTGGTGGAGCGACTTCGGCTCATCAAATCCGATGCGGAAGTGCAGCTGATCGAGCAGGCTCAAGCGATTGCCGACGCCGCCTTCGCCGAACTCTTGCCGATGGTCAAAGTCGGAGCGCGGGAACAAGACCTGGCGCTGGCTTTAGAAAGTGCCATGCGGCGTTTGGGCGCGGACGGCCCCGCTTTCGAGACCATCGTCGCCAGCGGTGTGCGTGGGGCGCTGCCGCATGGCCGGGCCTCGGACAAGGTGCTGGCGGAGGGCGAGTTGGTGACCATCGATTTCGGCGCTCGGCTCGGCGGCTACTTCTCCGACTCCACCCGCACGCTGGCGCTGGGCGAGGTCAGTGAAAGTCAGCGGCGGATGTACACGGCAGTTCTCGAAGCCGAGGAAACCGCGCTCGCGGCCATCAAACCCGGTGTCAGAACCGCCGACTTGGACGCGCTGGCCCGTGAGGTGCTGGGCCGCTACGACCTGGCCGACGCTTTCGTGCACTCGCTGGGCCACGGCGTGGGCTTGAATGTTCACGAGGGGCCGGGCCTCCGCAGCACTTCCGAAGAAGTCTTGCAGGCCGGTATGGTCATCACTATCGAGCCGGGTGTGTATATCGAACACCTCGGCGGCGTGCGCATCGAAGATCTGGTATTGGTAACCGACGAAGGCTCGCGGGTGCTGTCGCACAGTCCCAAGGAGCGGTTTTGATCTTCAAGAAAGTGGTGCTTAAAGCAGGACTCAGTCTGGTCTTGGCGTCCGCTTCTTTGGCGCTGGCGGTGCCGGGGCAAGCCGTCTATTACGGTGGCAAATACAATCCGCATACCCGCATGACCGCCGCCCACCGCACCTTGCCATTTGGTTCTTGGGTGCGGGTCACGCTCAGAAACGGGCACAGCGTGGACGTGCTGATCAATGACCGGGGGCCGTTCGGCAACAGCCGCCGGATTATCGATTTGTCGCGCACGGCGGCGGCCAGGCTGGGGATTCTCTCGCAGGGCGTAGCGGCGGTGGACGTGCGGGTGCTGAAGTACGGGCGGCGGTAATTAAAAAAAAACGCAGAAGGCCGGGGCGAACGTTAATCCCGGCCTTTCGCTTTTGAGTTGCCGGAATCAGGCCGGCGGAAAGAAGGTCTGTTCCAGCAAGAACACGTTCAGGCCGATAATCAGAGCAGTAATAAACCAGCCGACCCATTTCCAGAATGGATTGACCGCGAACTCGCCCATTTTGCGTTTGTCGGTCGTGAACATCATCAGCGGCACCACCGCGAACGAGAGCTGCATCGAAAGCACCACCTGCGAGAGGATCAGCAAGCTGCCGGTGCCTTTTTCGCCGTAGATCAGCACCACCGCGACGGTGGGGATGATGGCGATCAGCCGCGTCACCAGCCGCCGTACCCACGGTTTGAGCCGGATGTTGACAAAACCCTCCATGACGATCTGCCCGGTCAGGGTGCCGGTCAGGGTGCTGTTCTGCCCTGAGGCCAGCAGCGCCACCGCAAACAAAATGCTGGCCGCGCCCGCCCCCAGCATTGGCGAAAGCAGTTTGTAAGCGTCCTGAATCTCTGCGATGTCGGTGCGCCCGGCAAAGTGGAAAGCAGCGGCGGCCAGAATCAGGATCGAGGCGTTGATGAAAAAAGCGAACGTCAAGGCGATGCTCGAGTCCCAGGTGGCGAACTTGATGGCTTCGCGCTTGCCTTCCTGGTCACGCCTGTAGCCGCGCGTATTGACGATGGCCGAGTGCAGGTACAAGTTGTGCGGCATCACCGTCGCGCCCAAAATACCGATGCCGACGTAGAGCACGGCGGGGTCGAGCAGCTGCTTGGAAGGCAACAGACCGCCCAGCAACGGCGCAAGCTCAGGCTTGGAGAAGATCATCTCGAACAAGAAGGCCACGGCGATTGTGGCAATCAAGGTGATGACCAGCGCTTCGATGTACTTGAAACCCTTATTTTGCAGCAGCAAGATCAGCAGCACGTCGGCCACCGTCAGACACACGCCAATGATCAGCGGCAAACCGAAGAGCAGGTTCAGGGCAATGGCGGTGCCGATGACTTCGGCCAGGTCGGTGGCGATAATGGCCACTTCCGCTGAGAGCCATAGCATGATGGCGGCGGGTTTGCTGAAATGGTCGCGGCAGGCCTGCGCCAAATCGCGCCCAGTGGCAATGCCCAGGCGGGCCGAGAGGGCCTGCAAGTAAATCGCCATCAATGAGGAAATGAGCACCATGCTCAGCAGGGTGTAGCCGTAGGCGCTGCCGCCCGCAATGGAGGTGGCCCAGTTGCCGGGATCCATATAGCCTACCGCCACCAGCGCCCCTGGCCCCAGAAAAGACAGAAAGCGCTTCCAGGCGGGCTGGCTGTAATCCACGTTGATGCGGGCAACGTCACTTAAGGACTCGCCCGAACTTTCCTTGCGCCAGCCACTGCCTTTAGAGGTCACGGCTCACCTGATTGCTCACGCGGATATTCACAGTTGCAATTTTAGGCTTACCTAAAACTAAATTTCAAGGGGGAACGTTGCGGGGCATAGAGGTAAGGGGAGGTTATATATATTCTTTAGCAATGGTGGAGTGTGTCTCCCTCCCGCACCTATTTGCGATAGAATCTTGCAGGCATCAATTCTCAGGAGGAAGTACCCCATGACCGAAACTGCATTGCTCACGCTGGAAACCATCGCCAAGTACCTCAAGGAGCGCGAAGTCCAGCTGGATATGGAAGAAAACAATGGCCAGCGCTTTATCCGCATGGGCTGGCGCTTTGAGATGGGCGACGCCGCTGTACTCGTCAGCGTCAACGACGGCCCCAACAACACCTCGCGCTTGGAGGTCACCTGCGTCACCCAGAAGACCTACGCCGAGCGCAAAGACGAAATCATGGGCATTCTCAACGAGCGCAACCGTGAACGCGCTTTTGCCCGCAGCATCGACACCGATGGCAACGTCTGGCTCGAATACGTCGGCTTTTACCCCACGCTGACCGAAATGCCCCAGGAAACCTTCGACACCCTCTTCGGCGGCGTGCTGATGCACTTCCAAGACGACTACGCGTTCCTCGAAGGCGTGCAGATCACCCAGCCCCAGCCGCAAGCTTAAATCGCCCCGTCAGGAGCCGAGGGAACCTCCCCGGCTCTTTTTTCGGCTCGAACTTTGTGAAATAAATATTTTAGTAATTGCCTTGTGAAAATGAGTTTTATCAGCGAGACTCGGGCAGCCGATTTCTAGCATTGGCGTCTCTTGGAGGAGCTTGGCCCTTTATACTTTGAGTCCATGACCTCTATTCGTGAACTTCCTCAATTGATCGGCCAGAGCGTGACTCTTGACGCCTGGCTGACCGATAAGAGCGGCAAAGGTAAATTGCAGTTTCTCAAGCTGCGCGACGGCAGCGGTTTTGTGCAGGCCACCGTGTTTAAGCCTGAGGTCAGCGAAGAGGTGTTTGAAGTCGCCAAACACCTGACGCAGGAAAGCAGCCTGCGCCTGACCGGAGTGGTGCGGGCCGACGAGCGCTCACCCAGCGGGGTCGAGCTTTCGGTCAGCAACTTGGAAGTGGTGGGCGGCTCCGGCGAGTACCCGATCACCCCCAAAGAACACGGCATCGAGTTTTTACAAGACCACCGCCACCTCTGGCTGCGTCACCGCCGTCCCTGGGCCATTTTGCGCATTCGTGACGCCGTCGAGCGCGGCATCGTGGACTTTTTTGCGGGTGAGGACTTTATCCGCTTCGACGCGCCGTTTTTTACGCCCAATGCCGCCGAGGACTCCACCGAGCTTTTTGAGATCGATCTGTTCGGTGAAAACAAAGCCTTCCTTTCGCAGACTGGGCAGCTTCACGCTGAGGCTGGAGCGCTGGCCTTCGGCAAGGTCTACACCTTCGGGCCAACCTTCAGGGCCGAGAAATCCAAGACGCGGCGGCACCTGCTCGAATTTTGGATGATCGAGCCGGAAGTGGCTCCTAGTACCCATATAGACAACATGGCGCTGCAAGAGCGGATGGTCAGCTTTCTGGTGCGCCGCGTGCTGGAGCAGTGCGGCGAGGAACTGACCTTGCTTGGGCGCGACACCGAGAAGCTGAGGCCCGCCGCCGAAGGCAACTTCCCCCGCGTGAGTTACACGCAGGCGCTGGAGCTGATCCGTGAGACGTTGGCCTCCGGCGAGTTGCCGCCCAATGTTTCACCGGAAACCCAGCCGGTCGAGTGGGGCGACGATCTAGGAGCGCCGCATGAAACCATCGTCGGCTCCAAGTTTGACCGGCCCGTCATCATCGAGAAGTATCCGGCGGCAATCAAGGCTTTTTACATGCAGCCTGACCCGGAAGACCCGCGCCTGGCCCTGTGCGACGACATGATTGCCCCGGAAGGCTACGGCGAAATCATTGGCGGCTCTCAGCGCATTCACGACTACCAGTTGCTCAAAAAGCGCATCGACGAGCAGGGCTTGCCGCTCGACGCGTTTGAATGGTACTTGGATCTGCGCCGCTACGGCAGCGTGCCGCACGCCGGCTACGGCATGGGCCTGGAGCGCTTCGTGGCTTGGGTGTGCGGCATCGATCACATCCGCGAGGCGATCGCCTTTCCGAGAATGCTTACGCGGATGTATCCGTAACCCTACCAACCTTGAAGCAGTTGTACGGGCGCGGCTGAGCGCCGACTAAGTCAACCAAAAAAGATGCGGCGAACCTTTAATCTGGGTTCGCCGCTTTCAGTGAGCTCAAAAATAAGCTCAAGGGTTGACTGGGCATCAAGCCGAGGCGGGGCTCGGAGTCCGGGGACGCAGGAAGTTCCAAAAGCTCCAGGGAGCGCTTTGACTCGGCGCTTGTCTCAGCAGGCGGGCGCGGCTGGCTTCCTCACGCAGACGCTGTATGCGTTCCTGAGCGATCAGGTGTTGACGGCTGAAATCAGTGAACATTACGGGCTCCCTGTGGGCGGTGGAGTGAACCGTCCTTTGGTGTGCCGTTATCATCCGCCTGTGAGGTGATCAGCGCGTCAGCCAGACGGCGCAGCACCAAGCTGAGCGCTTTGGCTTAGGGTAGAGTTCACCCGGCTTAGCGCCCACGTCCCTACGCCCAGCCAGCGGTCATAAGAACGGCAGGGCGTGGCCACGTTAGCCACGCCCTGCCCCAAAAAATTGGCTGATCAGCGCGTGTCAGTGCCAGGTTTGTCGGCAACAGGCTCAGCGTCCAGGCCAAAAGCGCTGTGTACGGTGCGGGTGGCGTGTTCTACGTCCGCGCCTTCGATCGCCACGCTGATATTCAGCTCGCTCGACCCCTGCGAGATCATCAAGATATTGATGTCAGCGTTCGCAAGGGCGCTGAACAGCTTGGCCGAAACGCCCTTGGTGCCGCGCATTCCCGCGCCTACAATGGCCAGCACCGCCACGCCGCGCTGCACGTCCACTTGCAGGTGCCTGCCGCCCATCGGCGGGGTCAGGGCCGCCAGCGTGTGCTCCTCGTCGCTGCCCAAAATCACCAGCGAAACGTTGCTCATGCTGCTCGACTGCGAAACCATCAGCAGAGTGATGTTTTCTCTGGCCAGCGCCGCGAAGAGGTCGGCCACCACGTCCGGCACACCCAAAATGCCCGCGCCGGAGACGTTGATGATGCTGACCCCGCGAATGGCCGTGACCGCCTTGACCGGGTGCTGGCCGTCGGTTTGGGCCTCGCTGGTGACCAAGGTGCCGGCAAAGTCAGGGTCGGCGGCGCTTTTGACCCTCAGCGGAATGCCCGCTTCTTGCAGCGGCGTAACCGCCAGCGGGTGCAGCACCTTGGCTCCGAAGTAAGCCAGCTCCATCACCTCGCCGTAGCTGAGCTGGGCGATGTTTTGTGCGCCCATCACGCTTCTGGGATCGGCCGACATCACTCCGTCCACGTCTTTCCAGGCCCAGACCTCGTCAGCGTGGAGTGCTGCGCCCACAATGGTCGCTGAAAAGTCGGTGCCGCCGCGCCCCAGCGTGGTGATGGCTCCTTTTTCGGTTTCGCCCATAAAACCCGCAATCACCGGCGTCAGGCCAGCGTCGAGCAGCCCACTGAGCCGGTCACGGATGCGCCCCGCCGCCGTGCTGAGCGGGCGGGCGCTGCCAAAATGGCTGTCGGTGACGATGCCGGCTTGCCCACCGGTCAGGTGATGGGCCCGCGCCCCCAGGCTGCTCAGCCCCAGCGCCATCAGCGGAGCCGACAAACGCTCGCCGAAGGCCACGATCAGGTCGCGGCTGCGCGGGGTGAGTTCGCGCAGCAAGTACACGCCGTAGACGGCTTGGCGCAGGGTTTCGAGCAGTTCACGGATTTCGCGCACCACCCCGCTGTCGGGAGCCGCGCCGAGGTCTTGGGCCGCCGTGAAGTGGCGGGTTCTGAGGCCCGCGATCTGGTCGTTGGCCAGTGCGATGTCGCCTTTTTCAGCGGCTTCGGCGATCCCGAGCAGTTGATTGGTCACGCCCGCCATCGCCGAAACCACCACCACCACCTTGACGCCTTCTTTGGAGCTACGCTGCGAGAGGTACGCCGAGTGGCGAATGGCGGCGGCGTCGCCCATATTGGTGCCGCCGAATTTCATGACGAGGAGTGAGGGCTGTTCAGGCATGCCCAGCAGTTTACGGCATGCGGCGCGGGCAACGGGCGGAGCGTATAACAGGGAGCAGGGCGGGTAAACTGCTGGGCATGGCCAAATGCTCTTTCCCCCTCCTCGCTTTCCTGAGTGCCGCGCTGCTCTCCCCTGCTTCGGCAGCGTCACTTTCGGCGGCGTCATTTGCCGGACAAGTCATTTACCAGGTGATGCCCGACCGCTTTTTTAACGGCGACCCGAGCAATGATGGCGATGCGGATCTCGCAAACCCCCGGGCGTGGCACGGCGGAGATTTGGCGGGCTTGACCAGCAAGCTGAGTTACCTGACTGACCTCGGGGTCTCGGCGGTGTGGCTGACGCCTATTGATCAGCAGCAAACGGGCCGCAGCTTTGACACCGACGCTTATCACGGCTACTGGCCCGCCGATTTCAGGAAGGTGGACTCGCATTTCGGCACGCAGGCGCAGTGGGAAACCTTGGTCAAGGCGGCGCACGCGGGCGGCTTTAAGGTGGTGCTGGATCAGGTCATCAACCACTTCGGGTACTTGGCCCCTGCCGTGCAGGCCCAGCCGAGCTGGTTTCACACGCAGGCCGACTGTGACAAGGCGACCGACAAAGACGTGGTCTGTCCGCTGGCCGGACTACCGGATTTGCGGCAAGAAGACCCGGCCGTAAAGGACTTTTTGTTTCAAAATGACGCGTACTGGCGCGGTCAGGGCGTGGACGCCTTCCGTTACGACGCCATCAAGAATGTGCCGCAGGACTTTTTGACGGCGCTGCTGGCTCGCGACAGAGCGGCGGAAACGTGGACGCTCGGCGAGTATTACGGAGCCGACGCGCTGAGTCTTGCCCAGTATCAACAAGCCGGATTTGACAGCTTGTTCGACTTCCAACTTCAAGACGCCATGAAGGCCAGCGTCATGGGCGGCAGCGGGCTGAGCCGGGTGGCCAGTGCCCTCGACGCCCTGAGCAGCGTGCCCAAGCCGGATGAGGTGGCGCTATTTTTGGACAACCACGATTTGCCACGTTTCGCGCAGGGCAGCTTGTTTGAAGACACCGGCATTCAGCGCACCAAGTACGGGCTGCGGGCGCTGATGACCTTGCGCGGCGTGCCGGTGATCTGGCAGGGCACCGAGATCGCCATGCGCGGCGGCGCAGACCCCGACAACCGCCGCGATATGCGTTTTGAAAACCAGTGGACGCCGGCCGAGAAACAGGTTTTTGAAGTCACGAAAAACGCCATCAAGGTGCGGCGTGCCTCGGCAGCACTTTCGCTGGGAACACAGACGCGCCTGAATCTCCCGGACAGCCTCAGCGGAAATCTGATGGTGCTGCTGCGCGAAGACAAAAAGAGCGGGCAAAGGGTGCTGGTGGTTTGGCACAGCGGCGACGGGCGGGCCAACTACTCGGTCAAGACTTCGCTGGCCCCTCAAGCGCTGACGCGGGGACTGTTTCTCGATCCGGGTGAAACGCTCAGCAGCGCCAAGATGAGCGTTTCAGGCGGGTACTTGCACCTGAGTTTGCCGCCCAAGACGGCGGCGGCGTTCATACTGGGGAAACTGTGACGAAGCTCAAAGCCGTTCTCTTTGACCGCGACGACACCCTCAGCGTGATGGACGCCTCGGTGTACCACCAGGCCGCCGAGTGGGCCGCCGAGCAGTTTGGCTTGGAGGCCCACTCGGTTCTCGGCGTCATGCAGCGGCACTGGGAAACCGAGTTCGGCGGTTGGTGGGCGCTGCGCAGCCTCGGCGATGAGCAGGTCTTTTGGCAAGACTACGCGGCGCGGTTGGCGGCGGGGCTAGGCCTACGGGCCGAACAAGGAACGGCGCTGGTGGCGCAGTTTCCCTATCACGCTTTCATGAAGCCCGCGCCACAGGCCCGGAGGGTGCTGCTGGAGCTGCGGCGGCGCGGCCTGAAAACCGGGGTGCTGAGCAACACTTTGCCCGACATCTGGCCCACCTTGCAGGCGATTGGGGTGGCCGACGTGGTGGACGTGGCGCTGAGCAGTTGCTTGCTGGGCGTCCACAAGCCCGAGGCCGAAGTGTTTTTGCTGGCGGCTCAGGCACTGGAGGCAGAGCCGGCGGCGGTGTTGTTTTTGGATGACAAGCTGGAAAATGTCTCGGCGGCGCGGGCGGTGGGCATGCGGGCCGAGCTGGTGGACTTGAGCGGTCAGGCGGAGGGGGCGATTTGGGAGTTGGAAGGGGTATTGGCGTTGGTGTGAGGTGATGCTCACGGCCTTTTATATATTCGAGGAGTGAACATGTGGATTGATGGACATTTGGATTTGGCGTACAACGCTTCACTGGGACGGGATTTGACGTTGGGACTCGGGGCACTGCGGGCGTGCGATCCGGTGGAGGGACAGACCGCCACCGTCAGCTTTGAGGAGCTGCGGCGGGCTGGTGTGGGGCTGTGTTTGGGCACGCTGTTTGCCGCGCCGCAGACCAATGACCACGCCGGCTACACCGATTGGCGCGGAGCGCGGGCGCAGGCCATCAGCCAGTTGGAGCAGTACCAGCGCTGGCAAGACGGGGGATTTATTCGGCTGCTGGGCAGCGGAGCCGAGATTTCGGCGCACGCCGCGAAGTATGACCAACACCCGGGCGATCCGGCGGCTTCCCCGCTGGGCGTGGTGCTGCTGATGGAAGGCGCTGATCCGCTGCGCGACGTGGACGACTTGCCGTTTTGGCATAAGGAGGGCGTGCGGGCCATCGGGCTAAGCTGGGGCAAAACGCGCTTCGCGGGCGGCACGGCGGCGGCTGGGCCACTCACCGAGCGCGGGCGCGAGCTGCTCGCCGGCATGCGCGAACTCGGGGTGGCTCAGGATTTATCACACCTCGATGAGCAGGCTTTTTTTGAGGCTGTAGAACTCCAACCGCGCTGCTTTGCTTCACACAGCAACAGCCGAGCGGTCTTGAAGCTCGGTTCGGCGGAGGGCAACCGGCACCTCAGCGACGAGATGGCCCGCGCCATCGGAGAGCGCGGCGGGATCATCGGGCTGGTGCTGGTCGACAGCTTCCTGAAAGGCGGCTGGACGCTGGGCGACCCGCGTGTGGAGTTGCAGCAGGTGCTGCGCCACGCCGAGCGGTACGCTGAGCTGATCGGCTGGGACAAAGTCGGGCTGGGCAGCGACCTCGACGGCGGCTTCGGCAACGAGAAAACGCCGCTGGGGATTGATCAGGCCAGCGACTTGGGACGCTTGGCCGAGGTGTTTCCGGATGAAGCGCGGGACGGCGTGATGGGCGGCAACTGGCTGAGGTGGCTGGGGGCCAACCTGTGAGCGAACTGGACAGCCGGATTCACGCTTATGACGAAGTGGGCCGGCTCGCCGAACTTTCACTGCTGGGAAGGCTGGACACTTCGTTCCGGTTCGTGGAGCCGGTGGCGGCCCGCTGCGGCGCGGCGCGGCTGAGCCTGCGGGCCCGACCTGACGCCCACAGCCCGCAGGTCAGCGAAGCGCTGCCGGGCGAGGCGCTGGAGGTCATTGTGCGGCGGCCTGACGGCTGGGCGTGGCTCAGAACCTTGCACGACGGCTATCTGGGCTTTGCGCGGGTGGAGGGCTTGGCGGAGCAGTCTCCAGGAGCGGCGCTGCAAAGACCGCCGCTCAAGATCACGGCGCTGCGCGGGCACGTCTACGCCCAGCCGAGCATCAAAGCCCAGAAAGTGGCAGAGGTGTGCTTGGGCGCGGAGTTGGCGGGCGGCAGCGACGAAATGGTGAGCGAGGGCGGGCGGCAGTGGCTCGCTGTGGAGGGCGGCTTCGTACAGGCCGTCTGTGCTGAGCCGCTGTCAGACACGGACTCGGCGGCGCTGGCGCTGAGATTTGTGGACACGCCGTATGTCTGGGGCGGGCGCAGCGCCTGGGGGCTGGATTGTTCGGGCCTGAGCCAACTGGTGTACGCCGCCTTTGGGCGCGGCCTGCCGCGTGACGCCGATCAGCAGCAGGCCGCTTTGAGGCCCGTCGACACGGCGCAGCGCGGCGACCTGGCATTTTTTGACGGACACGTCGGCGTGATGCTCGGCGGCGAGCGGATGGTTCACGCCAACGCCACGCAGATGGCCGTCAGCGTGGAAACGTTGGGCGAGGGCGAGTACGGCAAACGGCTGAAGGCGGGCTTGCTGGGATTCGGGCGGTGGCCCGTGTGAGCAGCGCTGGCAAAACCAAGGTGGCCATCATCGGCTGCGGCAACCGGGGCGCAGACGTCTATGCACGCCACTTGACGGCGCAGGGCGCGGAAATCACCCATCTGGTGGAGACCCGCCCCAGTCGGCTTTTGGAAGTCGCGGCCCGCTGCGGCGTGGATCAGCAGCGGCAGTTCAGCGATTGGAACGCCTTTTTCAAGCTGGGCAAAGTCGCCGACGCGGTGGTGATCGCCACGCCGGATCATCAGCATCTGGAGCCGTGCTTGGCGGCGCTGGCCCTCGGTTACCAAGTCCTGCTCGAAAAGCCGGTGTGTCTCAGCGAAGCGGAGTTGGAGACTTTACTCGCCGCCGAGGCCGCCAGTAGCGGACAGGTCACGGTCTGCCACGTGCTGCGAACCACGCCATTTTTTCAGGCGGTGGCTGAAGTGGTGCGCAGCGGACGGCTGGGACAACTCGTCGGCATCACCTTATCGGAAAACGTGGCTTGGTGGCACTACGCCCACTCGTTCGTGCGCGGCAATTGGCGGCGCTCACCGCCCACTGCGCCGTTTGTCTTGGCCAAAAGCGTGCATGACCTGGACGTGCTGCGCTGGCTGGCCGCCTCCGCGCCGGTGCGGGTGGAGTCTCAAGGCGGCCTGCACCACTTCCGGCCCGAGAACCGACCTGTGGGCGCGGCAGACCGCTGCGTAGACTGCGCGGTGGCCTGCCCCTTCGACGCCCGGCAGATTTACCGCTCCCGGCCCGTGGATCAGTGGCCGGTCACAGTGCTGACGGCGGGCGGGCTGAGCTTGGAAGAAGCGCTGGAGAGTGGGCCATACGGCGAGTGCGTGTATTTGGGCCTCAACACTGTCGCCGACCACCAAACCGTGAGCGTCACCTTTGAAAGTGGCGTAACGGCGCAGCTGACTTCCAGCGCCTTTACCCACAACAACACCCGGACGCTCAAGCTGCTCGGCTCTCACGGCGAACTGCGCGGGCAGATGGAGCGCGGCGAAGTGGAAGTTTACGATTTTGTCAGCGGCGCGGTGAGCCTAGTTCGGGTAGACGCCAGCGGCAATCACGGTGGCGGCGACACTGGCCTGGTCAGCGCTTGGCTGGCGTTTTTGCGCGGCGAGTCAGGCGTGCCCACGCCGCTTACCGAGTCACTGGATTCCCACCGGATGGCCTTCTGGGCCGAGCGCTCGAGGACAGGGCCATAAGTGTACTCACTGCCGCGCAACTGAGAAAAAGCTTGGCAGGACTTGAAGCAGCTGAACTGCGCGAACTGGTGCGGCAGATGTACGCGGCCAGCGCGGACAACAAACGCCTGCTCAGCGCTTTGCTGGAGGGCGACAGAAGCGGCCTGAAAATCAAAGTGACGCAGGAAATTGAAAAAGCTTTTGGCACGGCGCAAAGCCGGCGGTGGCCGAGCCTCAAGACAGGGGCAGCACGGACGGCTTTGCAGCACTACGCCAAATTCGCGCCGCCCTCGTTCACGCTGAGCTGGACTTCGTGGAAGCGGGCCTGGCCTGCATGGAGCGCTACGGTGACGTGAGTGGGAGTGCCCGGAGCAGCTTAGAGAGCATGTGGCAGACATTGATGAAGCGCTGTCTGAGCTTGCCCAGAGATGAGGTACCGTGGACGCGCCTCAGGCGGGTGGAGGCCAGTCAAGAGGGGTGTGGCTGGACGTTTTTGGATGAGTTGGAGGGCTTAGAGGAAGAGCGGGAATCTATTATATATATATTCTAGATGGCCTCGCCCTGTTTGATGCCGAGCACCCGTGAAGCGCCGCTGGCGTCGGTGGTGACGCCCCAGATGGCCCCAGCCACTTCCATGGTCGCTTTCTGATGGGTCACCAGCACAAACTGTGCGCCCCGCGCCGCGAAGACTTTGAGGAAATGGGTAAAGCGGCGGATGTTGGCTTCGTCTAGGGGGGCGTCCACCTCATCCAACACGGCCAGAGGCAGGCCACTGGCACTTTCTGTGCCCGCGTGGTTGAGGGCAAACAAAAAGCCGAGGCCCGCCATGGTGCGCTCACCTGCCGAGAGCAGGGTAAGGCTGCGGGTGCGCTTGCCCTGCGGCTGCACGGCGAGGCGCAGGCCGCAGAGTCTGCCGTCCGCGTTGCGCTCGGCTTCGAGCTCGCCCACGCCGCCGAGCAGCTCGCGGCTGTAGTCGGCAAAGGCGGCGTTGACCCGGCCATAAGCCGCCAGGGTGGCGGCCTGCTCTTGCTGAGCGAGTTCGGCGAGATGGACGCTGAGTTCAGCGGCGGCGGCCTGAGCGTCCTCTCTTTGGGTGTGCAGGTCGGCGAGGCGCTCGGCTTCACGGGCGTGTTCGGCTTCGGCCAGCGGGTTGACCAAGCCCAGCTCAGCGAGGTGGGAGCGCACCCGGCCCAGCTCGGCGCTCCACTCGCGGGGTGTACCGGGGAGGAGCGCTGCGTCGGTCAGAGGTTCGAGGCTGCCTTCGCGGCGGGCGGCGGTGAGCTGGGCCGCTTCCAAATCGGCGCGGACTTTGTTTTGGCGGGCCAGCAAATTGGCGTAGTTTTGGCTGGCCTGCGTCTGAACGCGCTCGGCTTCTTCCAGACCCGCAGGACGGCGCTGCTCAGCCTGGGTCTGGCGGCGCAGGACTTCGCTGGCGGCCAGGTGCTGCTCGGCGCTTTGCTCAGCGAGGGCGGCGCTGTTGGCACTCAGACGCAGATGCAGAGCGGTTTGCTGCTCGGCGGCTGAGCGGTAAAGCGTCCAGGCCGCCGCGATCTGGCGGGCTTCGGCGAGTTGTTCGCTGCGTTGGCGCTCGGTTTGGCGCAGGTCAGCGAGGCGAACTTCCAACTCGCGGCTGCGCTGTTCTAGGTCAGCTGGAGCGAGGTCGGCGGGCGCTGATGGGAAATCGGCCGCTTGCTGAAGTTGGCCGAGCAAGCCGCGCTGACGGGTTTGGGCAGCGCTCAGCTCCGTTGCGAGCTGGGTGACGCGGCGCTCCGCTTCTCGCTCGGCGGCTTGGAGCGCGGCAAGTGAGGGCAGGACACTGAGCGGCAGGGCGGCACGTTGGGCGCTGAGCGCGGCGTGAGCGGCTTCTAGACTTCGTTCTTGGATGTTCAACGCTTCCAGTTCATCGGCCAAGTCCCCAAAGCGGCGCTGATCAGTGAGCAGGTTCGCGCCGCCGTCGCGCAGGCGTCCGCCGGTCAGCGCCCCACCGGGTTCCAGCAGCTCGCCGCCGAGCGTGACTAAGCGCGGGCGGCTCTGGAAGCGGCGGGCCAGGCGGGTGGCGGCGGGCAAGTCTTCCAGCAGCAGGGTATCGGCCAGCAGCGCCTCGCTGATTTGCGGCGGAGCGCTGGGGCAAAGGTCGGCGAGATTGCCCAGCACGCCGCTTTCGCTGAGCAGTGCCGAGTCGCGGCGCGGGCGGGGGCGCAATAAGTCCAGCGGCAAAAAGGTGGCGCGTCCGCCCTGCCGCTTGAGCAGGTCGATCAGTTCGCGGGCGTCGTCGGACGTCTGCACCACCACTTGCTCCAACCGGCGGCCCAGTGCGGCGCTGGCGGCGGTTTGATACTCGGCGCGGACGCTCAGCACGTCGGCCACCGAACCGATAATGCCGGGGTGGTCGCTCGTCAGAGCGTTGCGGGGGCCTTCGCCGTAGCGGGTGTACGAATGGAGCAAGGTTTCCAAGCGGGTGTGTTCGCTTTGCAGCGGCTTACGGGCGGCCCTGAGTTCGCTGAGCTGGCGCTCTAAGCGGCTGAACTGGGCCTCAAGTTCGGCGCGGCGCTGGGCGGCCTGCTGAGCCTCAGTTTCGGCTTGCTGGCGCTCTGTGGCGGCGGCTTCCCGCGCTGCTTGGGCTTCTTGGAGGGCGGGAGCAAGCTCACTTAAGCGGCGCTCCAGCTCCGTTTGCTCACTTTGCAGGAGATGGCGCTGGGCACTGCTGCGGACCTGCGCTTCGGCGTGCTGGGCCGCCAAAAGGCGGGCGCGTCCGAGTTCGGCGCTGAGGCTGCGCCACCGGCTTTCGGCTTGGCTCAGCTCGGCGCGGGTCGTTTGAAGCTGGGTCTCCACGTCGGAGACGTCGGGGGCAGCCTGCGGCGGCGCAGCCAGTTCGGGGACAGACCGCTCCCGCTCCAAGCTTTCGCGCTCGGCTTGCAGGCGCGTCACGGCGCGGCTGAGCTGGCGCTCGGCGTGTTGGGCGGCTTCCAGCAGCTCTAGGGCTTGGCGGTGGCCGGCTTGATCTGCCCGGACTGCCCGCACCGCTTCACGGGCAGTTTCGAGCTGAGCGCCCGCCAGCACGGTGCGCTGCGCCAAGACCAGCGATTCTTGCTCAAGCTGGGCGGCGGAGGCCTGAGCCGCTTGCAGTTCGGCCCTGAGCGTTTCCTGACGGTGACGGAATAGCGCTTCGACAAGGGCCAGTTCGCGCAGGGCGAGGGTTCGGGCGAGCTGGGCCGCCGCCGCTTCGATCTGGAGGCGCTGGGTGCGGGCGGACAGTTCGTCTTCAAGGCGTTGCAGCTCGCTCAGGGAGCGCCGCGCTCCTTCAAGGCGGCTCTCGGTGTCCTCGCGGGCGGCCACCGCCCTACTCAGGCCCGCCGCTTCCTGAAGGTAGCCGAGCAGGGTTTTGCCCTCGGCCTGCACCACCCCGCTGACCTCGCCCTGCCCGATGACCGCCAGCCCGCCGGGGCCGAGGCCGGTGCCGCGCAGCGCCTGCTGAACATCGCGCACCCGCACAGGGCGGCCCGTGAGGTCTTGCTCGGCGCTGCCGTCGCGGTAAATCCGGCGGCTGAAACTGAGCTGGCCCCGCGGGGTTCGCAGCTCGATTTGCACTTCCGCGAGGCCCACCGGCGCTTTGCCACCAGAGCCGTGAAAAATCAGCTCAGTGGCTTTGGCGGCCCGGAGTTCGCGGGCGCGGGCTTGGTGGCAGGCCCACCGCAGCGCTTCGACCACGTTGCTTTTGCCCGAGCCGTTGGGGCCGATCACAGCCGTCACGCCGGGGCCGAAGTCCAGGCGGGTGCGCTCAGCGAAACTTTTGAAGCCTTGCAGGGTAATGGATTCAATCATGGGCAGTGGGGTTGGACTGAGGAGCAGAAAGTGAAGTGACCACTGCTCGCAATCAGTCTTGGCAATCCGCCTTGCCGTACGGGCGGGTCAGATCCATGTGGCCGAGCAAAGTCGGCGCACTTTGACCGCCCAGCAAAAACAGCACGTCTTTGCCGGTTTTGTCGAGCAGGGTGCGGGTCAGCGAGCAAAGGATCATCCGCTCGCCGCTGACGCCGTAATTGAACTGAGCATAGCTGCTGGGCAAGTTGACATAAAAGTGCGGGCCGCGCACCCACACGTCCGGCACGGCGCTGCCCTGCGGAATGACCCGCAGCCCTTTGCCCTTGAGCGGGCCACGCGCCCAGGCGTTCAGCTCGGCCTGCGCGACTTTGCCCGGCGACTGGCCTTCAACGCTCACGCTGCGGTCTTCAGTCACGAAACTGTCCACGTTGCCGTTTGAGAAGTACAGCGTGACGGTAATCGGCTGCACCACTTCGAGTTGAAGCGCGGGCGGCGTCGGCGCGGGCGGCGGCTGCGAGACCCAGTTGCGAACCGCCAGCGAGAGCGCCAACACCAGCAAGCCCAAAATGTTGATGGGCGTAAAGAGGCGCTTCATTGGCCGCTTCCGGTCAGGTTGGTGGCCCGCGCTTTGAGGAAGGTGGCCACGCTCAGGGCCAGCGCTTCCGAGACTTTGACGGTGCGCTGGGCCGTGATCAGGTTGGCGAGGTCGCCGGCGTTTTGCGGCCAGCCGAGTTCGAGTTCAAATGAAGCGTGCGGAGCCTCACCCGGCAAAAAGAGGCGCGGGATTTGCTCGGCTCCGGCTTTGAGGCCGCGTGAACCGAGTTCGCCCATCAGCAGTTCGGCCAGCCGCTTGGTTTCGCCGCCGTCGCCCACCGCTGCCCGCACCAGGTCGCTACCACCGGCCCCGCTGCGAAAAGCGTTGATGATCTGGGCGTTTTGGTCGCCCACCGGCTGATAAAGGGTGATACCTTTTCGGCCTGAGCCGGGAAAGCGCCCCACACTGAGCGTGACAAAGACTTGGCTTTGACGGGCCAGCTTTTCTCGCTGGGCCACCGGGAGCCGGCCCGCCGAGCTGCGGGTGAGCTGGACTTGCCAGCCCGCTTTGCTGAGTAGCTCGCCGGTGGCGCGGGCGACTTCGAGCGGAATATCCACGCTGCCGCCGCCTTTGGGAGCCGGATCAAGGACGATCAGCGGCGAGCGCGGCACATCCGCGAGCGCAGCGATGTTGCGCGGCAATCCGGGGCCGACATCGAGAACCAGTCGCACGCTGCCGGGGCGGATCACCTTGAACAGCCGGTAGCCTGCGCCGTTGCCCAGCGGAATGGCGATGCTGGCGTTGCCCTGCGCGGTTTTGACTTCAAACTGCGGCACGAACGCGCCGCGCGTGGCGTAGGTGCGCGGATTGGCGTTGACGCCTTTGAGGGTCAGGGTCAGGATGTTGCCGCTGAAATTGGCGGCGTACTGAAGGTCACGGCTGAAATCCAGCACGATCCGGTCGGTGTCTTTTCCGGCCCGCGAAGACACGTTGGTCAGGGCCGCAGCGGGCAGCGAGAAATCGCCGGTGCGGTAGTCCGCGCCCAGACCGCGTGCCAGGGTGTCAAGCGGCAAGTACACTTCGCCGTTCACCAGCGTGGCGGTGCGGGCTTTGAGGCGGGTGCTGTCAAGCTGCACGGTGTTGAAGTCGGTGGCGGCCCGCTCGGAATCTTGGTCGATCGGCAAGATCAGCTCGTGGCCCAGGCCGCTGACACGCACGTAAGGGTCTTCGCGGCTGACTTTGACGGCGCTCAGCCCCTCGACGGTGAGCTGCGAGGCGTATTCGGCTCCGCCCAGCACGATGGCCTGAGCGTCCCGGCCGCCCAGCGTCAGCTTGCTGTAGGCGTACTGCGCTCCGGCGACGCCCAGCAAAAAAAGAGCGGCCAGCAGTCCGGCCCGCAGGCGCAAATCTTGGAACAGACTTCTTTGCAAACTGGGCTTCATGCGTTCCTGATTTCTTTGCGGGCTTCTTTGTCGGCCTCGGCGCGGCGCTTGTCGTGCAGCTTTTTACCGCGTGCCAGCGCCACTTCCACTTTAAAGAAGCGGCCTTTTTGGTAAAGGCGGGTGGGAATGAGACTCAGCCCTTTAATTTTGAGTTGGCGTTCTATTTTTCCGATTTCTTCGCGGTTTAAGAGCAGGCGGCGGGTGCGGCGGGGGGTGTGGTTGTTGTAGCTGGCATCTTTGTATTCAGGAATGTACAGCCCTTCAAGGTCAAGGTCGTGGCCTTGCAAGCGGGCAAAAGCGTCGCGGAAATCCACGCCACCGGCGCGAATGCTTTTGACCTCACTGCCGGTTAAACTGATGCCCGCCTCGAACCGTTCCAGCAGTTCATAGTCGTAATGTGCGCGGCGGTTGGTATACACGGGCCGCATTCTAGCAGGCGAGTTTGTGAGGGCGGGCCAAGTCCCGTAAGGTGGCTCAACTTTTGAACATCCAGCGGGTGAGCAGAGGCTGGATGAAGCCCAGCAGCACCGTCGCAAACCAAGACGGGTACGGCTGGGTAGAGGCCGCTATAGCCACAGTTCCAGCAAGCCTCATGACGCTGGCAAACACGCTGTCGCTCAGGCCGTGTAAGCGGCCCAGCAAAATACCTTGCAGGTTGGTGTCCGGCGACAGGGAGTCAGCTGAACGGGCGCTCCGCTCAGGTCTTCTCCAAGGCCACCCGTTCTCCCGCTTCAGACGCGGCGAAGCGCTCACGCAGAAAACGGCCCTGGGTCAGCATTCTATCGGCAGCGGCGTGGTCTAGGCGCAGCGCTTCTTTGACGCCCGCTCCGATCAGGTCGAGTTGTTCACTCAGCAACGTTTCGGCGTCCATGCCCTGTGCCGAGAGACGCTGGCGTGCCCCCGCCGTCAAATCGAGGAAGGCCCGCAATGTTTGCGGCAGGTAGTCGGCTTGGGTTTGCTTGATCAGGAAAGCGCTGCGGGCGTCCAGCGTTTTGGGCGCGTCCTGCACCAAGCACAGCAACTCCAGCGCCTGTGAGCGCTGCGGTTCCGGCAGGCGCAGGGCCAGCACCGCAGCCGCGTGGGGGTCATCCGGCGTGGGCGCGGGCAGCGGCGCAGGCTGTTTGGCGGCTTGTTCCAGCTCGGCGATGGCCCGCTTTTCTTGGAGAATACGGAGCTTACTTTGGCCGTCGACGCGGGTAATCAGCGCGATGCCGCCGAAGATGCCACCAAAAATCACCATCAGAATCGGAACGGCTTCCATAGTTCGTTGAGTATGGCACGCGCTTCAGTGCGCTGGGCCGTACTCGGCCTCCGCGTCATCCATCTTGACGTGCTCGACACCCACGCGGTCGCGTCCTGCTGACTTGGCCGCGTACATGGACTCATCGGCGCGGGCCAGCAGCGTGCTGAAGGCCTCACCGGGGCGCACCGTGCTGAGGCCGATGCTGATGGTCAGGCGCAGGTGATGCGGCCAAGCGTGCGCCCGGAAGTCGACCAAGAGCTGCTCAGCACGGAACCTGGCACGCTCGGCGGCAGCTCCCGGCATCACCACGATAAATTCCTCCCCGCCCCAGCGGCCCACTGTCGGCGGCGCGGCCCCCACTTCGGTGACGGCATTTTGCAGCACTCTGGCTGCCGCGACCAGAACTTCATCCCCGACGCCGTGGCCGCACTCGTCATTGACGCGTTTGAAGTGGTCGAGGTCGATCAGCAGCAGTGAACCGGCCTGCCCCCGAGCGGCGGCGCTGAGCAGCGCGTCCACTGCCGGATACACGGCGCGGCGGTTGGGAAGCTGGGTCAGGGGGTCAGTGAAAGCCATCTGCCGCAGCTGTTCTTGGGTAACGGCTTGGGCGGCGTGCTGCGTGCGGAACCACGCCAGGCCCCAAATCAGCGACAGCACCACCACCGCATTGAGCTGCACCCTCAGCCACTCGAAGACGTTGTGGAGCGCCGCCGATCCCGGCAGGAGCCAGGGCAAAGCCAGACTCAGCGCGGCATACGCCAAGTTGAACACAAAAAACTGCCTGGGCACAAACGCCAAAAACACCAGTGCGCAGACTCCAACCATGCCCCAGTACGGCCCATTGTTGATCAGGCCGCTGGCAGGCGCTTCAAAGCACAGTAAGATAATGCGTGCCACATTGGCCACCGCCAGCACCCCGATGCCCAGGCGCTCGGACACCACCAAGGAGCGCTTGGTCAGCAGCCACCACAGGTTAAAGATGCCCAGCAGCCACAGCGTCGGTGCGCCGTAGATCAAATACAAATCCGAAGCGCCGGTCAGGCGCTGCCAAAACACACTGACGCCCAGCAGCACCAACCCGAAGCTCAGCGTGGCGGTGTAGATGCGGCGGCGGCTCGCCTCGCCGTCAGGATCGCGCAGAGGCAAATGAAGTCTGGAGTCTGGAGCCATTGGCGCTCAGTGTAGAGCGCGGCGTTTGACAAGACCTTGACAGCCGAATGCCGTTAAAGTTCCAAAGCCCAGCCGCCCCATCAACAATCCAAGTTCAGCGTCCCAAATCAGCCCAGTAAATCAACGCAGCGCCCGCTGCACTTTTTTGGGGAGGGCCAGCAGGTCGGCGGCGTCCTCAACGCCCACAAATACGTCTAGGGCCGGCAAAGCCGCCGCCATTCCGCGTGCCAGCGGCTGGTACCCGTCTTGGGCGGCCAGCGGATTGAGCCAGATGACCCCGCCGACTCGGCGGCGCAGTTTACTGAGCGCCCCGGCCAGTTGCGCTGGCTCGCCGGTATCGAGGCCGTCACTGAGGATCAGCAGCAAGGTCGTGGGCCGCAGCGCGGCTTTGCCTTCGCGCAGCAGCCGCTCCAGATTTTCACCGATGCGGGTGCCGCCGCCCCAGCTTTGGCCCAACTGCATGGCGGGCGCAACTTGCCCGGCCCGCAGCAGGGGAGTCAGTCGAGTCAGCGAAGTGCTGAAAGCGTAGACCTCCACCGAGCGGCTGCGGACAGAGAGGGCGGCGGCGTAGCGCAGCAGCAGCGCGGCATAGGGAGCCATGCTGCGGCTGCCATCCAAGACCAGCACCACTTTGGGCGGGCGGGGCGGGCGACCTTTGCGGCGCAGCCGGATCGCCTCGCCGCCGGTTTGCCGCGCCGATTGCAAGGTGGCCCGCAGATCAATGCGCTGCCCCAACGGCGTGGGCCGAAACCGCCGCGAATGCCCAAGCCGCACGCCCAGGAGAGCGCGGGCGGCTTGGGCGTAAAGCTGAGCGTCGCCGGACAAAGAAGGGGGCGCTCCCTGTGCGGCATGGGGACTCAGGCGGGTTTGCAGCCACTGGGCGGCTTCGCTGGCGTTTTCAACATCTGGAGACAGAGGCTCGGCCTCGGCTGCACCTTGCTGCTGGGCAGGCAGCGGTTCAGCGTCGCCTGAAGGGGGGCTGTCGTCTTCACTCGGCTGGGGTTGAACGGCGTCGCTTTGAGGCGGCGCGGGCAAGTCCGGCTTTAAGAAATGTGCCCGAAACAGCGGCACAAAAAGCTCGGCCTGCTCTTTGCTGCGGGCAAACACAATCCCCCAAGCCGTTTCCAGCGCGGCTAAATCCAGCAGGCCCAGCGCTTCAGCGGCCCGCAGCGCCCCGGCCAGCTCGCTGGGGCCAGCAGAAAATCCGGCGCGGCGCAACTTGGCGACAAAGGCAGTGAGTTCAGGAAGCAGCGCTGAACCTTGCGCCACGGCTCAGGCCCGTTTGGCCCGCTTGATGGTTTCGATGCGGGCGTCACTTTCCAGTACCGAGACGTAGAGCTGCCACGTTTCGAGCGCTTTTTCAGGCGAAACGAGGTTGGCAAAACGGAAGTAAGCGGCGTGACCTTCCGGCAGCACGAAAGTCGGCGTGCCGAAGACGCCCTGCTCCGCCGCCGCCGCCAGATCGGTTCGCAGCTCGGCTCGGCGGGCCCCATCCTCTGCCAGGTCGGTTTGGAACTGGGCCATATCAAGTCTGGCTGTCTGGGCGGCGGCTTGGATGGTCTGGGCACTCAGCTCGGCTTTGTCACGGTGCACGGCCCTAAAGAGCGCCAGGGCAAAGGCCCAGCGCTTTTCTTCACTTTGCCGGGCCGCCGCTTGGTCAGCCAAAAAGGCCTCTAAGCTGCCGATTTGGGCCGCGCTGCCACTGCCTGCCGCTTGATCGGTCAGCCACCAAGTCGGCTGGTGACGGCTCTGGGCATTGTCATTGTGGTTACCCTGCACGAGGCTGAAGTGGCGCAGCTCGAACATCAGGCCGTGTTCGCGCCGCAAGAGATCGGCCAGTTCTACGCCGCGCCAGGCGTAAGGGCATAGGAAATCAAAGTAGATCAGGGTAGGGGTCATGAGCGAGGCTAGCACGGCTCAAGGCCGCAGCATTGCGGCTTAAATGCCTTGCACGGCCAGTGGGCCTTGCTCACGGCGCTCGGCACGGAACTGCAAGTCGTAGAGGTCTTTATAAAGGCCGCCTTGTTGCAGGAGTTCGGCGTGAGTCCCGCGCTGCACGATGCAGCCCGCGTCCATCACCACGATCAAGTCGGCGCTGCGAATGGTGCTGAGGCGGTGAGCAATCACGAACGTGGTGCGGCCCACCATCAGTTTTTCAAGGGCGTCTTGCACCAGCGCTTCGGATTCGTTGTCCAGGGCACTGGTGGCTTCGTCCAAAATCAGGATGCGGGGATTTTTGAGAATGGCCCGCGCAATGGCGACGCGCTGGCGCTGCCCGCCCGACAATTTCACACCGCGCTCACCGACGGCCGTGGCGTACCCCTGCGGCAGTCGCAGGATAAATTCCTCAGCGTTGGCCGCCCGCGCCGCGCTCTGCACTTCAGCTTGGCTGGCGCTGGGCCGCCCGTACAAAATGTTCTCGGCCACGCTGCCGGAAAACAGCAAAGTCTCCTGCGGCACCAAGCCGACTTGACGGCGCAGCGCTTCCAAGTCGGCTTGCCGCACGTCCACGCCGTCCACCTTGAGGGTGCCGCCGGTCACGTCGTAAAAGCGCGGCAGCAAGCTGACCAGCGTGGATTTTCCAGCTCCGCTCGGCCCCACTAGGGCCACCGTTTGGCCCGGCGACACATCCAAGTTAAGGCCAGACAGGGTGGGCAGCTCGCCCTCGTCACCGTACCGAAACGAGACCTCTTCGAACTGGACGTGGCCCACCACCCGGTTCAGCGGCTGCGGGGCAGCACTGACGGGCAACTCGCTTTTGGTGTCGAGCAGCTCGAAGAGGCGCGAGGAAGCGCCCAACGCTTCTTGAACTTGCGAAAAAATGCCGGTCAGGCCGCCGACGTTGATCCCGACTTGCAGCGCATAAAACAAAAAGCTGACCAGTTTGCCCGGCGTGATGGCCCCCACCAAGACTTGCCGCCCGCCGTACCACAGCACCCCCGCCAAGCTGCCAAACGCCAAAAAAGTCATGATGCCCGCCATCAGTGACGTGAGCTTGATGCGGCGCAGCGAAGCGGCAAACGACTGCTCGACGCCGTCGCCGTAGCGCTCACGCTCCACGTCCTCGGCGGTAAAGCTCTGCACCACCCGCACGCCGCTGATGGCTTCCTCGGCGCTGGCGTTGGCGGCGGCCACTTTATCCTGCACCTCGCGGGCGGCCTTGCGGATCTGGAGGCCGATCACCACCGCCGTGCCGATAATCAGCGGAATGACCGCCAGCGTAAACAAACTGAGCTGAAAACTGGTCAGCACCATCAAGGTGACGCCGCCAATGAGCGTCACGACTTGGCTGAGCAGTTGCGCTAGAGCGCTGCTGACCACCGTCTGCACCGTGGATACGTCGCTGGTCAGGCGGCTGGTAAGTTCGCCGGTGCGCCGCGTGGCAAAAAAGCGCGGACTGAGCGTGAGCAGATGCGAAAACACCGCTCGGCGCAGGTCGGCCACCACCCGCACCCCCACCCGCGAAATCAAAAACGATTGCAGAGCGGTAAACAGCGCCACCACCGCGAACACTCCCAGCAGCAGCAGCACGATTCGGTCGAGCGGCCCAGTGTCGGCCACGCCGCTCCCCGCCCGCTTGAGAAATGAAGCGTCGATCAGGTTGCCGAACAATTTGGGAAACACCAAGCTCAGGCCAGCCGAAATCAAGGTGCTGAAAATGCCCAGCGACAGCCATCCAACGTAAGGCTTGACGTAGTGCAGCAGCCGCAGCAAATTGGCCGGGTCGCGGCGATTTGGCCCGGTGTCTGGCAAAGCGGCGCGGGCGTTGGGACGTGAAAACATAAGTTCAGATTAGCAGTTTGAAAAGATGAACCTATCTTTATTCAAAAAGCAAACTGTACTTGAGAATGATTAAGGATAAGTTAAGAATATTGAATTCGGAGGCGAGCGATTACAATAGTGAGCCAGTATGCAGCGTTTGAGAGAATTAAGTCATCCGACCCACTTGGAGAGTATCAGTCACCTGCAAAGGCAGGGTTTTCGGCTGCTCGCTCCGGTGGCGACGGTGGCCGCAATCTTGGCACTGGTTTTCCAACGTGACTCGGTCGATTCGCTCGACAAAGTGGCGTTGCCGCTGATCGCCGCGCTGGTGCTGATGATGGAGCTCGGCTTGCGCCGCAACTGGCTCAAACTCGGACAAGCGCTGGACGCGACGTATCTGGTGATCAGCCTGTATTTGGTGATTCTTTTTTACCATCAGTTTTCTTCGTTCGTGCCTGAACATCAAATGCTCAGCGAGGGCGTGATGTGGTTTCCGGCGCTCTCCATGATGGCGTTTGTGCTGTGGAGAGTGAAAACGGCCAGCCAGATCGTCATCGGCACGCTGCTGATCACTTTGCTGATCGCCGCGTTTCAGGTGGCTGCGCTGTGGCAAGCTGGGCAACTCAGTGACCGCTTGCTGGCTTCGCTGAGTCAGTTCTTTTTGTCCAACATCCTGATCGTGCTGATTCAGTATGTGGTGGCCCGCGTTCGGCAGCAGTACGAGGAGATGCGGCGGCTGGCTTACCTCGACAGCCTGACAGGCCTGCCCAACCGACGAGCGGCCCAGCGCCTCCTCGATCACCTCGACGGAGCCCAGCAGCCTTACGCCCTGATTTCGTTTGACCTCGACCATTTCAAGTTGATCAACGACCAGTACGGCCACGCAGAAGGCGACCGGGTGCTGGTGCAAGCCGGCCAACTCGCCGGCCAATACCTCAGCGAACCGAGTCTGCTGGCCCGCTGGGGCGGCGAGGAATTTTTAATGATCCTGCCGGGCCTGAGCAGCGCAGAAGCCTGCTTGATGGCCGAGCGGGCCCGCAGCAACTTGGCTGGCTACAGCTTCAGGTTTGGCCAAGTCACCGCTTCGTTCGGCGTGGTCGGCCCTATCAACACGCCGCCAGCGGCTCAAGTCGAACTCTTGGGCTTTGCTGACCGGGCGCTGCAAGCCGCCAAAATCAGCGGACGAAATAAAGTAGAGGTGGCGTCTCACTGGCACGAGGCGTTGCTCGCTCAGTACCATGTCCACCCGCAAGAAACCAGCTTGCGCTAAGCGCGGCTGGCCGTGGCCGCCCTGAGCAGTGCCGAAGCGGCTTCGTCAATCTCACCGGTGGTGGTCTGAAATCCAAAACTGAGCCGCACGGTAGCAAGGGCGTCGGCGTCACTGAGGCCCAGAGCGCTCAGGACGTGGCTGGGCTGCATGGTACCCGCCGAACAAGCGCTGCCCGCCGAGACGCACACCCCCGCGAAATCCAAATTCATCAGCAGCGCCTCACCGTCCGCGCCGAGAGCGGTAAACGACGCCACCTTGGGGCTGCCCGCTGGGGTGTGGTTGGCCCGCACATTCGCGTGACCCGACAGCCGCGCTGTGAGGCGGTCATTCAGGGCACGCAGGTGGGCGTGGGTTTGGAGCTGCGCGGCCACCGCTTCACGCAGGCTCAAGCCCGCCGCATAAAGGCCGGGAGCGTTTTGAGTGCCGCTCCGCAGACCCTTTTCTTGCCCGCCGCCCAGCAGCAGGGGCGGCAAGTCGAGGCCGCGCCGGACGTAGAGCAGGCCCACGCCGAGCGGCCCGCCCCATTTGTGGGCGCTGAAACTGGCGTAATCCACCTTCCAAGACAGCAAGTCGACGGGCAACACGCCGGGCGACTGCACCGCGTCGGTGTGAAATTTCGCCCCGCCCGCGTGGGCAATTTCGGCCAACTCGGCAATCGGTTGTACCGCGCCGATTTCGTTGTTGGCATGGTGAATGCTGACCAACTTGGTGTCGGGACGTAGCGCTTCCCGGAGCTGCTCAGGGTCAATCTGGCCGCTGGCGTCCGGCTCAAGGAAGGTGACGGCCACGCCCCGCGCCGCGAGGAAGCGGGCCGGAGCCAGCACCGCCGAATGCTCAATGCTGGAGGTGATCAGGTGACCGCCCGCGCCGGGGAAGCTGGAGAGCAGCACCTGGTTGTCGGCCTCGGTGCCGCCGCTCAGGGCCGTGAGGGTCAGCGGATGCACGCCCAGCGCCGCCGCCAACGCCGCTCTCCCCTCTTCGAGCAGCTCGCGGGCGGCCTGACCCGCCGCGTGAATGCTGGCCGGATTGCCCGGCACGGCGGCGGCGTGGGCGTAGGCCGAGAGGGCGGTAGCCGTCATCGGGTGGGTGGCAGCGTAATCAAGGTAAATCACAAGTCGGGGGAACTCACGGCCCGAAGGTGGCGTAGTCTTTGCCGTCGATCCGCACGGTGAAAACGTAATTGCCGCGCACGCTGACATCGTCACGCTGGGCCAGTGCCCCCGCGAGCTGGGCGCTGTCCGTGGGCGGTAGCACGGCGCGTTCACCGTCTTCGTCACGCACCACGATTTCGACTTGGCCGGCGGGTAAGGTGGCCGGAAAAGTGTAACTCAGCGGCACGATTCGACTGGCGGTGGCGGGCGGCTGCGCGTTGGGTTGCTGCGTGCCGGGTTGCTCCGTGCTGGGTTGCCCCGAATTCGGCGTCTGCGGCGCGGTGGGAGTCGGCTGGCTCGGGGCCGTTTCGGGCGTGGGCGCAGCAGGAGTAGGAGCGGCAGGCGAAACAGGCGCAAATTCCGGCTGGGCAGCCGGCGTGTTGGGCACTGTCCCGCTATTGTCCGCGCCGCCCGTATTGAAGGTGGGATTGGTCACCGGCTCCGGCGACGGCGGGGGCAGCGGCAAAGGCGGCACCGGCAGTGGCGGCGTTGCCACGGCGGGCGCTTCGTAGCGGGTTTGGGCCACCACCAAGGTCACGGGCGAGCCGATATCGACTTTATCGAAAGCCGCCGGCGACTGGCGCAGCACGGTGTTTTCGACCGAGTCGGAAGTTTCTTTCTTGGTTAGATTGACCACCAAGCCCGCCCGGCGCACCAAGTCGCGGGCGTCGTCAAACGGCAAGCCGCGCAAATTCGGGAGCCAGGTTTGCTGCACCGCCACGCCGCTGCTGATCAGCAGCCGCACGCTTTGGCCGCGCCGGATCACCGCGCCGGGGGCCGGAAGCTGCGCCACGACCCTGCCCTTGGGGGTTTGACTCAGGCCGCCGTCGACCTGCGAGACGCTGCCGAGCTTGAGAAAGTCCTCGGCCAAAGTCGCTTTGACTTGGTCGATGGTTTTTTCCTCGAATCTCGGCACGGTCAGGGTAGGCGGGTTGTTGACCGTCAGGGTCACGAGGCGGCCAAGGTGCAGGGTGGTGCCGGGTGCGGGTTCTTGAGCGATGACCGCACCGAGCGCTGCGCCGCGCTGGTCGCCCTCAGCGTACTGCACGCGGTAGCCCAGAGCGCTGAGCTTGTCTGCGGCGGCTTTGGCTTCTTGGCCCGTCACGGCGGGCACGTCGGCCAGCGCCGGATTGAGGTAAATCTGAGCAGCCTGCGCTCCGAAGTAGGCCGCGCCGATTACACAGGCCACGCCCGGAATCCACGACCAGACGCTGCCGCGTGGCCGTACCCGCCGCACTTTGCCTTGGCTGATCGGCGTCAGGGCAGCGGCGCTCAGCGACTCGGCCTCGGCTGGGGTGCGGCTGGCGGGCGTCATGAAAGCCAGCCTCGGAACGTCGCCGTCCATCACGATTTCAGCGTCCATCAGCGCGAAGCCCTGAACCGCGAGGCGGGCCGCGAGGTCGCGCAAATTGCTCAGCGCCGTTTCATTTTTGATGGGCTGGGCCTGAAAAGCCGCCAGCGCCACGCCCGGCACTTCCCGCCACACCGCGTAGTACGCGCCGGGACGGGCCACCACATCGGCGAGGCCCGCCGGAGCAAGCGCCTTGAGGGCCGTGCGGTACTTGTGAAAAGCGTTGCGCTCGTCGGAAGTGGTCACTTCAAACCACGCCAGCCGCAGCAGCTCGCCAGCTTCTGCACCTGCAAGCGGATCGGCCTGCACGGTATAAATGGTTTGCCCGCCGCTTTGCGAGCGCTGTTCTATCACTTCGTATTTGCCGTCTATCCGCGCCATCCGTTTAGGAGTATAGAACGCCTGAAGGCCAGATGCGGCTCATGAAAGATGAGGAGCAGGTTATTGCCGCGCCCGGTCTAATTCGGCCAGCGCCTGCGACACGCTCTGGCCGGTCAGCGGGTGGACGTAGTCGGGGTCGAGGTCGGATAGCGGCCTGAGCACGAATTCGCGCTCCCACGCCCGGGGATGCGGCAGGGTCAGGCGCGGGGTGCTGAGGACGCGCTGGCCGTAGGCGATCAGGTCGAGGTCGAGAACCCGGGCGGCCCAGCGCTCACGGCGCACCCGGCCATAGCGGGTTTCTAAGTCCAGCAGCGCGTCCAGCAGCGCTTCGGGGGACAAGTTGGTGCAGAGTTTGGCGGCGGCGTTGAGGTAATCCGGCTGCCCTCCTGGCCCACCCACCGGAGCGGTGCGGTAAAAAGCGGAGACGGCCTGCACTTCACCGAGAGCGGCAAGTTCGTGGACAGCCCACTTCAGCGCCGCCTCAGGGTCGCCCAAGTTGGCTCCCAGGGCGATCAGGGCCGTTTCGGTGGTCGTGGCCCTCACGGCTCAGCTCGGCTCAGGTGCAACTCGGCGTAGACGTCTTCAAAAACTCCCGGCAGCGGCGCGTGGGGCTTGTGGACGCGCACCGTCACGGCGCTGAGCTGGGGAAAGTCGGCCAGCAGAGCCGATGCCAAGCGCCCCGACAAGGCCTCTAGAAGTTGCCAGCGCTCCCCAGTGACGATGGAAGCGATCAGGTCGTAGGCGGCGGCGTAGTTGACGGCCTGAGTCAGATCGTCGCTGATACCTGAGAAATCATAGAGCAGTTCGGCGTCCACCACGAACCGCGCTCCAAACACCGCTTCTTCCTGATAAACACCGTGTCGTCCGTGAAAGGCCAGACCTTTGAGCACGACTTTGCTTCTCGAATGTTGCCTGACTGAAAACTCGCTCATACAAAAGCCGATTATGCACTCTCCAGAGCGGACTGCACCCGCAGCGCCAAAACATGTGAGCGCACATCGTGAACGCGCACCAGCGCCGAGCCGTGCCGGGCAGCGTGCAGGTGCAGCGCCAGACTGGCCGCGTCACGGGTGGAGGCCGCCGCGTGCGGTTCACCCGACAGCGTGCCCAGAAAGCGCTTGCGGCTGCCGCCCACCAACACCGGACTTTCCCCCGCCGTCAGCTCAGATAAGTGGCGCAGCAAAGTGAGGTTGTGCGTTAAGGTTTTGCCGAAGCCGATGCCCGGATCAAGCAGCAAACTCGGCACACCCGCCGCTTTGGCCTGCTCGGCCTGGGAGCGTAGAAAGCCGAAAACTTCGGCCACCACGTCTTCGTAATGTGCAGCAAGCTGCATGGTCTGCGGCTGGCCCTGCATATGCATCAAGCAGGCGGGAGCGGCGTGCTGGGCGCAGACCACCTGCATCTGCGGGTCCCGCAGCCCCGACACGTCGTTGACGAGGTGCGCCCCAGCCCTCAGCGCGGCGTCGGCGACTTCCGGCTTGAGGGTATCTATGCTGATGACGGCTGAGCTGCCTCTCAGTCCGCGAATGACCGGCAGCACCCGGTCAAGCTCGGTGGCGGCGTCCACCGGCTCGGCACCGGGACGGGTGCTTTCGCCGCCGATGTCAAGGATCAGGGCTTGGTCTTGCAGAAGCTGCTTGGCGTGAGTGAGGGCCGCCTCCGCGCCGCGCCCACCGTCCGAGAACGAGTCGGGCGTAACGTTGACGATGCCCATGACGGCGCAGGAGGGCCAGCGCAAGGTGTAGCCGTGGTCGTGGCGCAGCGCTCCGGGCACCGCAAAGCCGAAGTGAAGTTCAAACATGAATGGACACCTGCTTCTACTCGCCGAAGCCCACCGAATGCCCGCCTTCCCAGCCGCCCAGAATATGAATGTGGGTGTGAAAGACTTCTTGCCCGCCGCCTTTTCCGGCGTTGATGACCAAACGGTAATCGCCGAGCTGCTGGCGAGCGACCCGGCTGGCGGTCAGCCATAAGCGGCCCATCTCGGCTTCGTCTGTGACGTCGTCAATTCGGGCGCTGAATTTTTTGGGAATGACCAGCAGATGTATCGGCGCTTTGGGGGCAATGTCTTTGATAACGATGTAGTCCCCGTCTTCGTAAACGATCTCGGCGGGAATGTCGCGGGCGATGATGCGTTCAAACAGCGTGGGCGCGTTGGTCATGTCTTTACTCTAAACGCCTTTGCCACCACTTTCACGCACACTAAAGCGATGAAGCCGGTGTCAGATACGCGCAGATCAACCAAACTCAATGCCAAGCCCCGCAAGCGCCGCTCCGGCCTCGGCGGCACACTGCTCATCAGCGCCGCCGCTTTGATCGCCGCCCGGCGCTTGTTTGTCGCGCCGTTTTCGCTCGCCGGAAAATCCGTGCTGATCAGCGGCGGCTCACGGGGACTGGGCTTGGCGTTGGGGCGCGAACTGCTGCGCTACGGCTCAAACCTGACCTTGCTGGCCCGTGACGAAGCCGAACTGCGCCGCGCCGAAAGCGACTTACAGGCCAGAGCCGCTGCGCTGCGGCAAATCAGCGGCCAAACGTCCCAAGTGCAGATCGTGGTGGGCGACGTAACCCAGCAAGCCGACTTGGAGCGGGCGGTTGAGGCGGCAATCAGCACCTACGGGCAACTGGACGTGGTGGCCAACGTCGCGGGCATCATCCAAAGCGGGCCGCTGGACAATGTGACGGAGCAGGAGTTCAGGGACAGCATGGAAGTCAACGCCTTTGCGCCGCTGCGCCTGACGCGCACCGCTTTGCCGTATTTGCGGGCCAGCGGCGGGCGGGTGCTGATCGTGGCGTCCATTGCGGGCAAGGCCGCCGTGCCGCACCTGAGCAGCTACAGCGTCAGCAAGTTTGCGGCGGTGGGTCTGGGTCAGGCTCTACGGGCCGAACTCGCTCAAGACGGCGTGCTGGTGACCACCGTTTGTCCGGGTCTGATGCGGACGGGCAGCCCCAGACACGCTCAGATCAAGGGGCAGCACCGCCGAGAATACGCTTTATTTGCCACGCTAGATAATCTGCCACTGATCTCGCTGGACGCGGACAAAGCCGCCCAGCGCACCGTGCAGGCCCTGATTCGCGGCGAGGCTGAAGTAATGATCGGCGGCCCTGCCAAACTGCTTAGGGTGTTTCAGTCGTTCGCGCCGCAGCTCAGCGCCGATGTACTGACGCTGCTCAACCGCTTCTTACCGGGGCCAGCCAGCAGCGACGTGGCCCTGAGAGGACAGCAGGCCGAAACGCCGCTGACCCGCGCCAATCCAATTAAGCGGAAAGCGGAGCAGTCGCTCAACGAAAGCTGACGGCCCACGGTGGAGAAGAGATTTCGGAGCGCGGTCAAGTTGAAGCCTCTCCACGCTAAACTAACGTCCAATGCGCTCCGATCTGCTTAACCTTATCCTCGGTTTGCTGCCCAGCACCGATTCAGACCGTACCCATTCGCATCCAGAGCTCGCTCAGTTTTACGCTATGCTGCGCGACTACCCCCAGCGCGGCGGCAAAGGCCTCCGCAGCGAACTGCTGCTGCTGAGCGCCAAAGCGCATGGAGCGCGGGAAGACACGCCGCAGTGGCAAAGCGCCTTGTGGCTCGGCGCAGTGCTGGAACTGTTTCAAAATTGGGTGCTGATTCACGACGACATTGAAGACGACAGCGAAGAGCGCCGTGGGCGGCCAGCGCTGCACCGCCTCCACGGCGTACCCCTGGCCTTGAACGCGGGCGACGCCCTGCACGCTTACATGTGGGCCGCTGTGCAGCAGGCGGGCGTGCCAGAGGCTTACGAGGAAGTCCTGACCATGATTCACCGCACGGCTGAGGGCCAGCACCTTGATTTGGCTTGGGTAGCCCATCACGAATGGCAACTCACCGAGGCTGATTACCTGGAGATGGTGCGCCTCAAAACCGCTTATTACACGGTGGTCATTCCGCTGCGGTTAGGAGCCTTGGCCGCTGGACAACTCCCCGACCCCGCCTTTACGCCCGCTGGGGAAGCGTTGGGCGCGGCCTTCCAAATCAGAGACGACGTGCTGAATTTGCAGGAAGACGAAGGCAGCTACGGCAAAGAAATCGGCGGCGACCTCCTCGAAGGCAAGCGCACCTTGATCGTATTGCATTGGCTCTCCAGCGCATCCGCCGCACAACAGGCGTTCTTCCTGAATCAAATGGCGCTCCCCAGAACAGACAAAGACCCGGTGCAAATGGATCAGTTGCTGGATTGGATTCGGGAAAGCGGCAGCTTGAATTACGCGCAGCAGTTTGCCCTTGAGCAAGGCCGCAGGGGACTCAACTTGCTCAAAGAAGCGCTGGGCAGAACAGCAGATCAAACCGCCGCCGCACAGATCATCGATCTGGTTCAGAGTTATGTCACGCGGCAGGCTTAAGGGCAGGCCCAAAATCAAAACAGAGCCTGACCGAAATCAGACCCTGTTTTGAAGGTGCGAAAACTCAGTTTTACATCTTGACAGCGCTGCAAGCTACGCCTGGGTCAGCAGGCTCACCAGCAGCGTTCTTGGCCGTGTGAACGTTGTAGTAGGTGGCCTTCATGATGGCACTCTTGGCGACGCTACCCATCAAGATGACGTTGCCGCCTTTGTCGCTGAGGCCGACCATCATGCTCGGCAAAATCGCTGGGCCGTTGCTGGCGCATGGATCAGTCGAGGGGACGGTACCTTGTTCGTGGTAGTGCGCCACGTAATAGGTTTCAGGTGCCATGCCGGTCAGCTTGGTGGTGGTCATCACCGTGTCGCCGTTCATCGTGACGGCCACGTTGCCCATCGGCGCAATATTGGTGGCCGCCGGTTGACGGTTAAGGACGTAGGAGGCGGTGTTTTGATTCACCACTGGGGTTTTTACAGCCATGCTGCTATCGGCCATGGAGTTGTCTTTCATGGCGGCTCCGTCTTTGGTCATGGTGCTGTCTTTCGAGCCAGCGCCCATTCCCATCATCGAGCAAGAACTCAGCAGCAACACGCCCATCCCGAACATCATAGTATTTTTCATAATTGACCTCTTTGCGGCCCAAACGTTGAACGTTTCGCCACCGAATTGACACCTTCCACTTGATTCTGGTAGGTACAAAACATCGAACTCCCCCATCATGTGCTGACTGACCCCTGTTCAATAGGTAACAAGACTTTCAATCTCAGCGCCACCTCACGGATAGATAAAGTCAGGATGAAGTCTATCTAAGGCGTTCAGAAAGGTTAAGAGCATTTAGACTGAGTTCAACTTCTTTCCCCCATTGATTTTGGAGGCCCGCTTAGATGCTCCCTACACCCGTTCCCGAATCTGAGACGTCAGCTCGCCCCACTCAACTTAGTCACCTCTTCGAGACGCACCAAGCGCGGCGTTGGGAGGCCGCTCAAAGCCGCGCCGCCAAGCGCCGAACACTGCTTCGGCAGCTCAGCGACGCCGTAAAAGCCCGGCGGTTAGGACTGGCCGCTACTCTTGCACGAGACATGGGCAAGAGTAGCGGCCGAAGCGGAAATCACCAAACTTCACCCGTTGCTCGAAGAAATCCGATATGCCCGCTGCCATTTGGAGAGCTGGATACAGCCGTAGTCCGTCAGCGTAGTTGCCGGTTTGGGCTGGGGCCGCAGCGTCATACAGCCCGAAGCGCGTAGCGTGACCCTGATTTTGAGCCCGTGGAATTATCCA